>NZ_WJRS01000007.1:0-230163 GCF_028895205.1 Pseudomonas sp. ITEM 17296
CACGGCAGGTCAAATTGCCTGGCACGCTGACGGTCGCGGTGCCGTTCTAGATCAGTACATGAACCACTGTGGAGCAGCCTTGTGCTGCGAAGAGGCCAGTGAAAACACAGTAGATCTCCGCTGCCTTTGCCGGCCTCTTCGCAGCACAAGGCTGCTCCTACACGAAGCTCAGCCGTGGCACGGCAGGTCAAATTGCCTGGCACGCTGACAGTCGCGGTGCCGTTCTAGATCAGCACATGAGCCACTGTAGGAGCAGCCTTGTGCTGCGAAGAGGCCAGTGAAAGCACTGTAGATCTCCGCTGCCTTCATCGGCCTCTTCGCAGCACAAGGCTGCTCCTACACGAAGCGCAGCCGTGGCACGGCAGGTCAAGTCGCCTGGCACGCTGACGCAAGACGGCCTGCCGCTCGTTAGCGAAACTGACACCACGAATGACAGCCCCCGCCCACAAGAACAAAACCTGACAACGGCCGCCTTGCGAGACCCGCCATGACCCTCGATACCCGCATTGACTTCATCTACCTGTCCGAACAGGACATGATCCGCGCCGGCGTAACCGACATGCCCGCCTGTGTCGATACCATGGAAGAAATGTTCGACCTGCTCTACCAAGGCGACTACCGCATGGCCGGCCCGAACAACGACTCCCACGGCGCGATGATCACCTTCCCCGAGCAATCGCCGTTTCCGCACATGCCAAAGCCGACCGCAGACCGTCGCATGATGGCCATGCCGGCGTACCTGGGCGGCAACTTCCGCACCGCGGGCGCCAAATGGTACGGCTCCAACATCGCCAACCGCGAAAAGGGCCTGCCACGCTCGATCCTGATGTTCACCCTCAACGACGCCGACACCGGCGCCCCACTGGCACACATGTCGGCCAACCTGCTGTCGGCGTACCGCACCGGCGCCATCCCCGGGGTTGGTGCGCGCCACCTGGCCCGCAAGGACGCCAAGGTCATCGGCCTGGCCGGGCCGGGCGTGATGGGCAAGACCACGGTTGCCGCGTTCATGGCGGTGTGCCCGCTGATCGACACGATCAAGATCAAGGGCCGAGGCCAGAAGAACCTGGATGACTTCGTTGCCTGGGTCCAGGCGACCTTCCCGCAAATCACCCACATCCAGGTCGTGCAGACCCTGGAAGAAGTGGTACGTGACGCCGACCTGGTCAGCTACTGCAGCTCGGGCGAAGTCGGCGACCCCAGCACTTACCCGCTGGTGCGGCGCGAGTGGGTCAAGCCCGGTGCGTTCTTGGCCATGCCTGCCCCGTGCAGCATCGATGACGGCATGGAGCGTGCGGACGTGCGCAAGGTGGTGGACAACACAGGGCTGTACCAAGCCTGGTTCGAAGAACTGCCCAAGCCTGCGCACAACCATGTGCCGCTGGTAGGCGTGCGCTTCATGGACATGATCGCCGAAGGCAAGCTGGACGCCGCGCAGGTCGAGGACATCGGCAAGATCATCAGGGGTGATGCGCCAGGCCGTCTGAACGACGACGAAATCATCCTCATGTCGGTGGGTGGCATGCCTGTGGAAGACGTTGCCTGGGGCACCGTCGTGTACCGCAACGCGCTCGAGAAAGGCATCGGCGTGAAGCTCAATCTCTGGGAAAAACCTGTCCTTAGCTGACTCCTCAACCACTCAAAAAAGGCTCCCCCATGACGCAGATCACCAAACTGAAAACCGGCTCGAAATTCGAAGACCTGGCCAGCTATTCACGCCTGGTGGCGGTGGACAACTGGATCCACGTCTCCAACACCGCCGGGCGCAACCCGCAGACCCAGGTCATCCCTGAAGACGTGATCGAACAGACCCACCAGGTATTCGCCAACATCGAAACCGCACTGGCGGCAGTCGATGCCGGGCTGGGGGATGTGATCAGCTCGCGTGTGTTCATCCAGGACCCGGCCGACGTGCCAACGGTCATGGAAGTGATCGGCGAAAAATTCCGAGGCATCGACCCGGCCACCACCGTCACCTGCCCGCCCCTGGGCTCGACCGTCTACAAAGTCGAGCTGGAAGTGACGGCGTACCGGGGGGCTTCGCGCGCGCAGGTCACGCTGATCCGCCTGGGCGAGTGATGCGCCGCCAGCCTTGAACCGCAACATTCCGTTCACACTGCCGCCGAGTGAAGCCATGTCCCCCGTCATCGACCCTGTGCACACCCCTACCACCCACCCTCAGGCCACGAGCGTGGTGATCATCGGGGGAGGCATCATTGGCCTGACCGCGGCCCTTACCCTGGCCGAACGCAACATCCCCGTGGTGCTGCTGGAGAAGGGGCGTCTTGCGGGTGAGCAGTCGTCGCGCAACCTGGGCTGGGTGCGCAAGACCAACCGCCATGCACACGATATTCCGTTGGCCCTGGCCGCCGACCAACTGTGGGCGAAAATGCCGGAACGGGTCGGCAGCGATGTCGGCTACCGGCAAGCAGGCATCATGTTCATCGGCCGCAACGACACGCAGATGGGCATGCACGAAAGCTGGCTCAAGAGCGTCGAGCACCTTGGCCTGGACTCTCGGCTGCTCAGCAACAAGGAGATTGCCAACAAGGTGCCCGGCGGCCGTGCCGACTGGGCCGGGGGCATCTATACCGCCTCGGACGCGCGCGCCGAGCCGACCCTGGCCGCCAGCGCCATCGCCCGTGCAGCGATGGCCAAAGGCGCGGTGCTCGTGGAAAACTGCGCGGTGCGCACGCTGGTCACCGCCGCTGGCAGGGTCAGCGGCGTTGTCACCGAGCAAGGCGAGATTCGCTGCGACCAGGTATTGCTGGCCGGCGGCTTGTGGTCTCGCAAGTTTCTCGGCAACCTCAATATCAACCTGCCCACCCTGCCGCTGACCTGTTCTGTACTGCGCACCCACCCGCTGGACGGCCCGACCGACATTGCGGTGGGCGCACCGGACTTTTCCTTCCGCAAACACAAGGATGGCGGCTACATCATTACCCAGCGCGGGGCGCTCGATGCGTTCCTGACCCTGGACCACCTGCTGCTGGGCAGGCGTTACCTGCCGCAACTGCGGGCACAGCGTGACTTTTTGCGCATCAGCTTCGGCAAGTACTTCTTCAAGGACCTGGCCCTGGCCCGGCGCTGGGGTCCGTCGCAGGTGACGCCCTTCGAGCGCGTCAGGGTTCAGGACCCGCAGGCCAACACGGCATTGAACGATGAAGCCTTGCGTAACCTGAAGGCAGCCTGGCCAGTGTTCGAGCAGGCCCGGATCGCCTCCTCCTGGGCTGGCACGATTGACGTCACCCCTGACTCAAACCCCGTGATCGGCCCGGTGCCGGCCATTCCCGGCCTGACCTTGGCGACCGGGTTTTCCGGGCATGGCTTCGGCACCTCACCGGCAGCGGGCCAATTGGCGGCGGACCTGGTTTCGCAGTCACCCACGTTGATCGACCCGAGCCCCTATCGGTTCGAGCGGTTTGCATAGCCGTGCTTCAGCGGAACTGATACTCCAACCCGGCGCCCGCATACCACGACCGCCCCGGCGCAGCTTCGTAGTAGCGTGCGTTGCCGTCACCCACAATCACCGACCCCACATACTGCCGATCAAACAGGTTGTCCAAGCGGATCAGCTGGTGGAACGTCCACGGCCCAGCGTGCTGTTCGAAGCGCGTCCGCCAGTTGAAGACGGTATAGGCCGGCGCCGGTTTTGCGGTATTGCTGTCCTCCACATACACCTTGCTGCGGTACTGCCCTTCAACCCCCATGCTGACAAACGTCGCTGGGTTCCACACGAGCTCGCCGAACAGGTTGTCGAGCGGCACGCCCGGCAGGCGGTTGCCATCCTCGATGGTCTGCGTGCCTTGGGCGAAGTCTTCGGCGTAGCGGGCATCGGTGCGGGTGTACACCACGGTCGTCTGCCACTGATCGCTGAGGTCGCTGTGCAGGCTCGCCTCAAACCCGCGGCGCAAGGTCTTCCCGGCGTTTCGGTAACTGGTACGGCCGTCGGTGGCGCTGGCCACCACGATTTCGTCATCCGTATGGATTTCGTAAACCGCGGCGTTGAGCCGGGTACGTTCGCCGAGCCGGTATTTGACGCCCACTTCATACTGAGTGCTGGAGGCTGGCTTGAGCCCGAAGTTAAAGCGTTCAACCTGGCCAGGGGCGTACGCCATTTCGGCCTGGGTCGGGGTTTCGAAACCCTTGCCGACACTCACGTAACCACGCACATCCGGCGTAAACGCATACATCACCGACAGCGATGGCGTGTTCTGCTGGTACGTCTTCTTGCCACTGGAATCGCCATTGGCCAGGTAGTGGTCATCGACGCGCATTTGCATCGAGCTGTGGCGCAGGCCAAGGTCAGTGGTCCAGTTGCCGAGCTCCCAATGCGCCTGGATATATGGGTCCAGGCTGGTGGCGGTGTCTTGCTCGTCACGCCGCAGCTCACCTTTGACGCCCAGCGTGTCACCGCTGAAATTCTGGTAGCCGCGGCGGTCGTCCTTGCTCTGGTCATAGTCGGCGCCAACCGTGACCGTGAGGTTGCCGGGGGCGGCTAGAACCGGCTGTATCCAGCGCAAGGTGCCGCCGTGAAACGCACGGTCGAAGTCCACTACCCCACCGCCACGCTGGCTGTTGGAGGCCACGGTCTTCGGAATGGACAGGTACTGCACGACGCTACGCTGCCCCGCGTAGAGGTTGAACTGCAACGTGGCATCGCCGAAATAGCGCTCGTAGTTCATGCCCAACTGCTGATGGTCGATGCTCTTGCGGGTGTTGTAGAGGTCCGCCACCGCTGCGGTGGAGCGAGGGTCATGTTTATAGGCGTCCCAGGTTTGCCCCAGCGGGTCTTGCGTGTTGTTCTGTTCGAGGCTGCTGTAGATCAGCGCCAGGCGCGAGTCAGCGTCGGGCCTTACGTGAACCTTGGCGAAGGTCTGGTCGCGGCGGGCGGCGCTGTGGTCACGGTAACCGTCGGTGTCCATGCGCGATGCATCGAGCACGAAGCCGGCGGTTTCGTTGCCACCCTCGGCCGACAGGTGATTCTTGTTGAAACCGTCGCTGCCAAAAGTGGTTTCGGCCCCTACCCTTGCAGGCCCCTGCCCGTCCCGGCTGAACATCTGGATAACGCCGCCGGCGTTGCTCCCGTACAGGGTCGCTGCGGGGCCGCGCAACACTTCGATGCGATCGGCCACATCCAGGTTGAGCGAGGCGGCCTGCCCCTGGCCGTCTGGCGTACTGGCCGGGATACCATCGCTCAGCAGCTTGAGGCCGCGAATACCAAAGGCCGAACGTGCGCCGTAACCCCGCGATGACACTTGCAGGTCTTGCGCATAGTTCTGCCGGTTTTGCACCACCAGGCCGGGCACCTTGGTCAGCACTTCTGAAAGATTGACGCCCAACTGGCCGTCGGTCCCGTGGGAAAGGTCCACGGTATCGATCGAAAAAGGCAGGTCGAAACTGCCGGTTGGCGCGTAGGCGCCAGTGACCACCACCGGGTCGGTGATCAGCACATCGACTGCCTCGCTGCTGGCATGGCTCAACGGGCTGATGCTGCCGGTCAGCAACAGGGTCAGGCCTGTGCGCAAAGGGGCAGCTCGATGCAAACGGAATGGGTACATGTGAAGCTTCCTGAAGCTTGGGCCTGACCGATTTCGCGTCATGCCCAAGGCGTCACTGCTGTGTCCAGGCACAGAGCGCGCGAATGATAGCGGAGAGGTGATGGCACAGATGGTACCAATCCTTCACCTCGGCCACACACACTTTTGCCTCACAGGCAGTTGCGAATTTACTTACGGTGAAATACTGTACGCACATACAGCAAAAACAAGGAAATGCCTGTGGCCAGCACCTCCTCAGCAACACCGAGCAGCTATGAACAACTGGGCGTACGTATCCAGAAGATCATCAACAGCCCCACCGCCCAACGCAGCCGTGCAGCGCTGATCTTCCGCCTGGAGCAAGAGTCCCCGGATGACTGGGAGACCCTGCTCGAAGAAATCGCCGAGAACGACAACGTCACCCTCGCCCATCGCGACGATGGCGGCGTGCAGATTTTCTGGACCGTGCCCAAGGAAGACTGACTGCGCATGAGAGTTTCGCTTTTCGCTGCAGCCTGCCTGCTGTTGTCCACCCCGTTCGCCCATGCCGATGCCCCACGCACGTTCCAGGAGGCCAAGAAGGTCGCCTGGAAGCTGTACGCGCCACAATCGACGGAGTTTTATTGCGGCTGCAAGTACAAAGGCAACAAGGTTGACCTGGCCTCTTGCGGCTATACGCCGCGCAAGAATGCCCAACGGGCTTCGCGCATCGAATGGGAGCACATCGTGCCGGCCTGGCAGATCGGCCACCAGCGCCAGTGTTGGCAGAACGGTGGGCGCAAACAGTGCTCGCAGCACGATGAGGTGTACCAGCGCGCCGAGGCCGACCTGCACAACCTGGTGCCCAGTATCGGTGAGGTCAATGGCGACCGCAGTAACTTCAGTTTCGGTTGGCTGCCTGAGCAGCAGGGCCAGTACGGCAGTTGCCTGACCCAAGTCGACTTCAAGGCCAAGAAGGTCATGCCACGCCCTTCGATCCGCGGCATGATCGCACGCACGTACTTCTACATGAGCAAGCAGTACAACCTGCGCTTGTCGAAGCAGGACCGGCAGCTGTTCGAAGCGTGGAACAAAACGTACCCGCCGCAGGTATGGGAGCTGCAGCGCAACCAGCAAGTGGCCTGCGTGATGGGGCGGGGTAATGCGTTTGTTGGGCCGGTGAACCTCAAGGCCTGCGGCTGAGGCTCAAGCCAGTGTCTGCAGGTAGGCGCTGGCCTCCCGGTAACGGGCCAGCCGCGCCAGGTCGGCGGGGCCAGGAACTGGGATGCGCGAGAGGTCGCTGTTATCGGCCAGGTCGGCCAGTTTGACGGTGCGCGCCAACGGGTCGCCACCAAGCCGCTGGACGAAGTCTTGGTAAGATTCGCCATCACGCCGGCTCAGCGCCAGCAGCGCGGCAAGAATTTTCAGTGCAAAGCCTTCACGCGCCAAGTCGGACAGGGTCATCGGCGTGTCTTCAATGACATCATGAAGCACCGCGACGATCCGCTGCTCGGGCGTGGAAACCCGCATCATCACGCGTAGCGGGTGCAGGATATAGGCCGCCCCACCCTTGTCGTATTGCCCTTCATGCGCCCTGGCAGCCACGGCAATGGCCCGCTCCAGTGTAGACATGAGGCCCTCCCCGTTCAGCTCTCCCAGTGCAAGCATAGCCCGCACGGGCATATACGCCCAGCCTTTGTAGGCGCAGCCTTGTGCTGCGAAGAGGCCGGTGCAGACGCCCTGTATTCAGGTGGCTGCACCGGCCGCTTCACAGCACAAGGCTGCGCCTACACGGTGTGGGTTGCGGGGTTAGCGCTGGGCGCCATGCTGGATGACCACCGAGTCGGTGCCCAGCTTGGCCATCACCTCGGCCTTGCGCGCCTCGGCTTCTTCCTTGGTCGGGAATGGCCCCATCAGCACCACCGGCTTGCCGTTGCGGTATTCGACCGAAGACGGGATGCCCTTCTCGATCAGGCGCGCCGTCATGTCGCTCAAAGCGCCCATGTTCGCCCCCTGCACCACTTCGACATCCCAACCTTCTGGGGCCGGCTCACCGGCCAGCGCCTCGGCGCGGCGCTGCAAGTCGGCACCACCGCACAGCTCGCGGATACGCAGGTTGTTGCCGCTGTCGTCGACGATGATCTCGTATTGGCCATCACGCTTGATCGCCACGTAGCTGCGGTAGGCTTCGTACTGCCCGGCGTCGTCCTTGCCGCGAACCTGACCGCAGATGGTGCCGTGGGTGTCGATCCGCACGTTGCCGAACTTGGCAGTCTTGGGGTTGTGCAGGTGCTCGGCCACCTGTTTGTGCACGCCTTCGACTTCGTTCTCACAGCCCGCCAGGGCGAGCACTGCCATTACCACAGCCAGTTTGCGCACGCGTGTACCTCCAGATTCGAAGGGGCGGATTCTAGCATGCCGCCCCCGGGCAAGGACCGCGACCATACGTTACACCCTGCTACCGCGATGCGCCGACCACGGGCCCCTGCGCAGCCACGGCCCGCGCACTGATCGCCATTTCTTATCCCCCTGATAAAAAACTTGAGGCAGCCGAAACCGGGCGTTTCAGACAACAATCCAGGCAGTCGTACGACGACGTATGTCCAATAATAAAAAGGTGACCCCATGCCCCGCTTACACCTAAAGGTGGATGTTGCTGTCCGCGCTCTCGCACCAAGCGCTTTCGGCGCTCCCTGGGCAGCTCTGCTCCAGGAGGCGCCATGAAAACACTGATCGATAGTTACTTTCTGGTTCTGAAAACGCTGGTGATCGCCTGCCTTGTGGCCATCACCTGCCTGATTTTCACCAATGTCGTGCTGCGCTATGGCTTCAACTCGGGCCTGTTCTTCAGCGAAGAGATCTCCCGCCTGGCATTCGTCTGGCTGGTGTTTGCCGGCGCCCAACTGATGCTTCACGAAAACGGCCACATCGGTGTCGACATCGTCACCCGCCGGGTTTCGCCTGGTGTGGCCAGGTGCCTGTTGGCACTGACGCAACTACTCATGCTCTACGTGACCTGGCTGTTCCTTGACGGCAGCTGGAAGCAGACCGTGATCAACCTGCATGTCGGCGCCCCCTCCACCGGCATTTCCATGGCCTTGTTCCATGGGGCGGGCCTGGTCTTTTGCATCCTCAGCGGGCTACTGATCTTCACCCAACTGGTCAGAAACCTGATGGGCACCCTTCCCGCGCACACCCCGGCCGAGCCCTCGGCAGCCGAACACGGAGCAGTCGAATAATGGCCCTGTCAGTCTTCGTCGGCGTGCTGATGGCCGCCATCTTGATCGGCGCCCCCATCGCCTACGCCCTGATCCTCTGCGGCGTGGCCCTGATGTGGCTGCTGGGCCTGTTCGATGGCCAGATCATCGCGCAAAACATCATCAATTCGGCAGGCAGCTTCCCCCTGTTGGCCATTCCGCTATTCATCATCGCTGGCGAGGTCATGAACAGTGGTGGCCTGTCCAAGCGCATCATCAAGCTGGCCATCACCCTGGTCGGCCACCTGCGCGGCGGGCTTGGCTACGTCACCATCTTCGCCGGCGTGCTGCTGTCCAGCCTGTCCGGTTCGGCACTGGCCGACGCCGCCTCGTTGACCGCCCTGCTGCTGCCGATGATGGTCCTCGCCGGCTACAACCGCGACCGCTCCGGCGGCCTGATCGCCTCGGTATCGGTGCTTGGCTCGATCATCCCGCCCAGTATCGGGTTCGTCGTGCTGGGCGTCGCGTCCGGCCTGTCGATCACCAAGCTGTTCCTGGCCGGCATCGCCCCCGGGCTGATGATCGCCGCCGCCCTGGTCGTGGCCTGGTGGCTGATGTCGCGGCGCAACACCGACGTCGAACTGAGCCCGAAGGCCAGCGGCAAAGAGCGCCTCAAGGCTTTGGTCGACAGCTTCTGGGCATTGATGCTGCCGGTGATCATCGTGGTCGGCCTGCGCTTTGGCGTGGTTACCCCTACCGAGGCCGGTGCTGTGGCCAGCGTCTATGCACTGCTGGTGTCGTCGTGCATCTACCGCGAACTGAGCCTCAAGTCGCTCAATGACCTGCTGCTGCGCGCCGGCAAGACCACCGCCGCCGTGATGTTCCTGGTCGCCGCCGCCTCGATACCGGCCTGGATGATCACCATCGCCGATATCCCCGGGCAGATCATCGACCTGATCCAGCCGGTGATGGACAACCCGCGCCTGCTGATCGTGGTGCTGATGCTGTTGATCCTGGTGATCTCGATGGTCATGGACCTGACCCCGACCGTGCTGCTGCTCGCCCCCATCCTGGTACCGGTGGTGACCGCGGCGAACATCGACCCGATCTACTTCGGCGTGCTGTTCATGATCAATTGCTCGATCGGCCTGATCACCCCGCCCGTGGGCACGGTGCTCAACGTGGTCTGTGGCATCGGCAGGATGCGCTACGAAGCGCTGCTCAAGGGCACGTTCCCGTTCCTGATCGCCGAAGTCATCGTGCTGTTCCTGCTGGTCATCTTCCCCGAACTGGTCACCGTCCCTGCCCAGTGGTTTGGCCACTGATCCCCACAACAATAAAAGGTACACAGCATGAAGAAGCTCGCCGTCATCGCCGCCCTGTTACTTTCCAGCAGCCTGAGCATGGCCGCCGACTACAACGCGCGCGTGATCAAATTCGCCGCCACCAGCCCCAAGGGCACGCCACCGGCCATCGGCATGGAGCTGTTCGCCAAGAAAGTGCAAGAACGCAGCGATGGCAAGATCAAGGTGCGCACCTTCCCCAATGGCGTGCTGGGTGGCGACGTGCAGGTGCTGTCGTCGCTGCAAGGTGGCGTAGTGGAAATGATGACCTGGAACGCCGGGCTGATGATCAACCACGTCACCGACTTCGGCATCCTCGATTTCCCGTTCCTGTACACCGACACCGCCAAGGTGGATGCCATGCTCGATGGCGAAGTGGGCAAGATGCTCACCGACCAGTTGCCGGAGAAAAACCTGGTAGGCCTGGCGTTCTGGGAGCTCGGCGTGCGCAACCTGACCAACAACGTGCGCCCGGTGCAAAACCTGGAAGACATCGCGGGCCTGAAGATCCGTGCCCAGCAATCGCCGTTGTTCCTCGACGTGTGGGCGGCGTTGGGCGCCAACCCGACCCCGCTGCCCTTCACCGAAGTGCACACGGCGCTGGAAACCGGCACGGTGGATGGCCAGGAAAACCCGGCGGCGTTGATCCTCGCCTCGCGCTTCAACGAGGTGCAGAAGTACCTGAGCCTGACCCGGCACAACTACAACCCGCAGATCGTGCTGATCAGCAAAACCTTCTGGGACACCCTCAACCGCGACGAGCAGCAACTGCTTACCGAGGTCGCCCAGGAAGTGCGCCTGGAGCAGCGCCGGATCTCTCGCGAGGCCGACATCAAGGCCATCGCCGACCTGCGCAGCGATGGCATGCAGGTTAACGACCTGCCGGCCGAAGAGCTCGCACGCATCCAGGCCAAGATCCGCCCTGTGGTCGACAAGTACGCCGCCCAGATCAACCCCGAATTGGTCAGCAAGGTCTACCAGGCCATGGGCTACCAGGCGCAGTGACGCTACCCGCGCCGCCCCCGCGGCGCCCTCTATTGCCAATAAGGAACAGCATGAAAATCTCCGTCGCCCAGATTCACCCGGTGGCCGGCAACCCGGCGCGCACCCTTGAAAAAGTCGCCGAACTGGCACGCCAGACCGCCGCCGAAGGTTCACGCCTTATCGCCTTCGCAGAATGCCTGATCACCGGTGGCGCCTTCGACAGCCGCGAAGACCTCGAGCGCGGCGCCATCACCCTCGACGCCCTGGCGCCATTGCTGCAGGTATCGGCACAGAGCGGCATCCTGATCGTGGTAGGGTTTTACGAACGGCATGAGGCCTCGGTCTACAACACCGCCGCGCTGATCGGCCCGCAGGGCATCATCGGCCTGCACCGCAAGCGCCATCTGCCATTCATGATCGGCGACCGCTTCACCGACCGCCCCAGCGAGTGGACACCGCCGGTATTCGACACCGAGATCGGCCGTATCGGCTTGGCCATCTGCTATGAAATCCGCTTCCCCGAGGTAGTGCGCACGCTGGCGCTAGAAGGCGCCGACATTGTCGTGCTGCCCGCCGCCTGGCCCGAGCAGGCGCGCATGCTACCGGACATTTTCAGCACCGTCCGCGCGGCAGAGAACATGGTCTATTTCGTCGCCCCCAACCGCAACGACATGGATGAAGGCATGCAGTTCATCGGCACCAGCCACATCATCGAACCTTCCGGCAAGACCTTGGTACGCGCAGGGCTCGAAGACGGTGTGTACAGCGTCGAGATCGACCTGGCCAAGGCCCGCAACAAATCGCTGATCCGCGACCCTGGCGTGTTCGAAGTGCACCCGTTCCGCGACCGGCTGCCCGAAACCTACCGCATCTGATACCCGCCAAAGGCAGACTTCAAGCATGAACCCAAACACCCCAAACACATCGCTGAAGGCCCGCATGGCACGCGGTACCACCTTTGGCATGAACATCTACAGCACAGCCTGCATGGCCATCGAAGTGGCCGGCAACTGGGGGCTGGACTTTGTCTTCATCGACGCCGAGCACACTGCGCTGGGTGTCGACAGCCAGATGGAAAAACTCTTGCTGGCCGCCAACAGCGCCGCCATCCCCGGCCTGGTGCGGGTGCGTGGCACGCTGGAGTGGGACATTCGCAAGGCGCTGGAAATGGGCGCGGCGGGCGTGATCGTGCCGCAGGTGCATACCGCGGCGCAGATGCGCGAGATCATCCGCTACAGCAAGTTCCCTCCGCTGGGGCGCCGCGGCGGTGACAGCTCGGTGCGCTCGGCAGGCTACGCCGGGCCTGGCTTCGACTGGGCCACGTATACCCAGGCAGAGAACACCCGTAGCGTGATCGTGCCGATGGCCGAGAGCTACGAGTTCTTTGACAACATCGATGAAATACTCGATGTGGAGGGGATCGACGCCGTTCACTTCGGCCCTGCCGACTACTCCCTGTCGCGACAACTGCCGGTCGACTATCGCCTGGGCAACCCGGAAGTGCTGCAACGTTTGCAGTTGCTGATCGAGAAATGCCACGCCCGCTCGATCCAGGTGATGGTGCCGTGCTTCCCCGCAGACCAGGCCACGGCGCAACGCTTGATCGAAATGGGCAGCGACATGCTGTTGATGGGCAGCGACCTGTCCTGGCTGAACCAGGCCGGGCAACAGATAGCGGCCGTGAAACACGCATTGGCTTAAATGCCGGCCGGCCAGGGTGCATGTGCCCGGCCGGCCCTATTGCTGCCTTATAAAAGCGACTAACAAGGTTTTATACGAAAAGTATGGTCATCCATCATTGTGGGAGCGGGCTTGCCCCGCGATCTGCCGCAACGCGGCAGCAAAGCCTGAATTCGCGGCGACTTTGACGCTAGTCGATATCGGGTATGGGAGCGCTTCGCACTCCATCGCGGGGCAAGCCCGCTCCCACAAAACTTTTCGTACAGAGCCTAATCAACCAGAAAATTCTGTTTGACCAAGGTCGCGCGAATAATCGACACCAAGGTGTCGAGTTGCATATCCGGGCGTTCGGTCAAATACGACAGGCAGAACTTGGCTGGCGGAATCGGCGGATCGCACGGCAAAGTCTTCAACATATCCACGGCCAACATGTCGCGAATCAATGGCACCGGCAAAATACCAATTGCATGCCCCGCCGAGACCATCTTGGCAATAAAGGCCAGCGAATTGCTTGAATGAAAGGCATGGCTGACCGAGCCACTTTCTTTCAGCCAGCGGTCCACCACTGAATACAGTGTCGAGGGCGCACTGTGGGTCACGATCGAATATTGCCGGGCATGCTCCGCCAAAAAAGGCCCCTGGGCCACGTCCAGGTGCCGCGCGGCCACCCACTGGAATGTCATCCAGCCGAGAAACACATCGGTCACATCCTCACGCGTGGCCGGGTTGGTCAGCAGCGCGATGTCGAGTTCGTGATCGTTCAGCTTGCGGTTGAGCACGGCGCCGACGTCGATGGAAATCTCCAGGGTGATCTCCGGGAAGTGCGCCTTTATATCGCTGATTACCGCGGTCAGCCCGACCATGGCCGAGCACTCGTCCGCGCCCAGGCGCAAACGCCGGTGCTTTTTTTGCTGCGCGGCAAATTGCTCGAGTTGGGTGCTGTTGTTAAGCACCAGTTCGGCATGGCGCAAGGCGGTATGGCCGTCTGCGGTGAGGCTCATGCGCTGCTTGCTGCGGTCGAACAACTTGACGCTGAGCAGCGATTCCATTTCCTTGATCCGCGCCGACACCGCAGGTTGGGTCAGGTGAAGATGGCGGGAGGCCGCGTGAACACCCCCAAGGCGGGCGGTCCAGTAGAACGCCTCGATCTGCATCAGCGTAATACGCATGATAAAAACTGCTCCGGTTACTGCTTACGGATTTTTATTATCGACCGTTCGGCGTGCTTGTTAGGATGACCGAAACCCTTCGAAAAAGCATCCGGCATAACAAGAACTTCCTATGTATATTATCGAAGCACTGCCCGCCCCGATCAGCGCCACCGAACTTGAAGTACTGATCAACGCCGAACCGGCAACGATCGGCCACTTCATTACCCACGGTATTGCCAACCCCCACATCAAGGCCCACTTTCAGAATGTGCGGGCCGTCGGTACTGCGGTCACCGTGAGGATGCCCGGCAACGATGGCGGGATTTTGCACTACGCCATGGGCTGCGTGCGCCCAGGCGACTTCCTGGTGGTAGACCGCTGCGGCGAGCGCATAACCGCCGCACTGGGCGGCGCCATGGCGTACGCCGCCAAGCAGGCTGGCGTGGCCGGGATCATCGTCGATGGCTATGTCACCGACCTGGGCGAAATCCGCGAGCATGGCGTGCCTGTGTGGTCCCGCGGCGCCAGCGCGATCACCACCCGCGTGATCGGCCAGGAGGGCGAGTTCTGCACGGCCATCCAATGTGGGGGGGTGATTGTCCACCCCGGCGATGCGGTGGTGGCCGACGAAAACGGCATGGTGTTTCTGCGCCCGGGCCAGGTCATCGAACTGGCTCAGCGTGCCATCGACTTCCAGCGCAACGAAAAGCACACACTGGCGCGGTTGGCCAAGGGTGAGAAGTTCCCTGATATCGTCGGCTCGCGGTCGACCATCGAGGCTGCGTCCCGCCCACGCTGACTCAACATCGCCCTGAAGTAGCTCCCGAACAAGAACAAGAGGACTACCGTGAAGTTCAGCCCCCTGCTCATCCCCCTGGCGCTCGGCGCGCTGCTCAGTAACTTGCCTGCGTTTGCGGACACGCCTGCGCCGCAACAAGCGCCGCCTGTGATCCGCTTCAACGTGGTCGGCGGTGGCAGCCACAACTACACGTTCCGCGCGGTTGAACAGCCGTTCTGGAACCAGACGTTGCCAGCACAATCGCAAGGCAAGGTCACCGCGCAGTTGCTGGGGTTGTCGGAGAGCGGCCTGAAGGGCCCGGAGATCATTCGCCTGATGCGTTTTGGCGCAGTCGATATCGGCATGGGCGTGTTCGCCTTCGTGGCCGGCGACGATGCCACCTTCGAGGGCGTGGACCTGCCCGGCCTGGCCGATACCATCGACACCGCCCACACCATCGCCGACGCCTACAAGCCGGTGCTGGAACAACGCATGGCCGAGCGCCACGGCATCAAGCTGCTGGCCACCGTGCCGTATACCGCGCAGGTGTTCTTCTGCCGCGACGCCGTGCACGCGCTGGCCGACCTGCAGGGCCGTAAAATCCGCACACGCGGGCGCAACATGGCCGAACTGGTCAAGGCCATCGGTGCCGCGCCGGTTACCCTGCCCTTTGCCGAAGTGGTGACCGCCATGCAGACCGGCGTCATCGACTGCGCCATCACCGGTATTGGCTCTGGCAATGCCGCCAAGTGGTACGACGTTGCAGGCTACCTCTACAACCTGCCCGTCGATTGGTCGATCGGCTTTTATGGCATCGGCCTGAAGCGCTGGCAGCAACTGCCGCCCGAGGTGCAGCAATTGCTGCAGGCGCAATCGCAGGTGCTGGAAGACGCCTTGTGGCGCGAGACCGCCAATGAAAACCGCTATGCCGAAGCCTGCAATGTCGGCAGCCCTGATTGCCAGATTCACCACCCCGCGCACATGACCGCCTCGGCCCCGACCGCCAGCGAAAAACAGGCGCTGCGCCAGGCTGCGCTGCACATCGCCAATGACTGGGGCAAACGCTGCGGCGGCCCTTGCGTAGCGCGCTGGAATGCCACCGTGGGCGATGCCATCGGCATGCGCCTCGCCCCATGAGCCACCTTGCCCCGGAGACTACCGACATGCACACCGCCCGCTCAGGCATGGGTGTCATCAACACCATTGCCAAAGCCAGCACCTGGGTCGGCGGCTTCGCCCTGCTCGCCTGTGCGTTGCTGATCAGCATCGACTTGATCTTGCGCAAGGCCCTGGGTGTATCCCTGGGCGGCGCCGATGAAATGGCCGGGTACGTGCTGGCGATCACCAGCGCCTGGGCGTTTCCGGTCACCTTGCTGAAACGCGCGCACATACGCGTGGACATTCTCTACACGCGCCTAGGCCTACGGCCCAGGGTGGCACTCGACCTGTTCGCCCTCACCTGCATGGCGCTGCTGGTCAGCACCTTGGCCTACCACGCAGGGAACGTGCTGTGGGACTCCATCGAATACCGCTCGGTATCGAACACGCCCTTGCAGGTACCACAATGGATACCCCAGTCGCTGTGGTTCGCCGGCTACCTGTTCTTTGCCCTGACCCTGGCGAGCCTGGCGATCACCTGCCTGGGCCACTTGCTGAAGGGCCGCTGGCACGCTATCAGCACACTGATCGGCATCAACTCGGTGGAAGAGGACATCCAGGCAGAACGTTACCCAGACAGCACCCCGGGCAAGGAGCGCACGCCATGCTGAGCCTTACCCTGTTCATGCTGCTGGCGCTATTGGCGTTGAGCGTTGCCGCCGCCGTCAGTGTCGGCCTGCTGGGGATGTCGCTGTCGCAGCTGTTCTCGACGCTGCCGTTGAGTAGCGCCATGGGCGAGATCGCCTGGAATACCAGCAGCGAATTCCTGCTGGTGGCGATCCCTTTGTACATCCTGATGGGTGAGCTGCTGGTGTGTTCAGGCGTCGCCGGGCGCATGTACCAGGCCGTCGAGAAGTGGCTGTCGTGGTTGCCGGGTGGCCTGATGAATTCGAACATCGGCGCCAGCGCGCTGTTCGCCACCACCAGCGGCTCCAGCGTGGCGACCGCCGCTACCATTTCGACCCTGGCCATCCCTGAACAGGAACGCAAAGGCTACAACGCGCCGCTGTTTCTCGGCTCGATTGCCGCCGGCGGCACGCTGGGCATCCTGATTCCGCCCTCGATCAACATGATCCTGTTTGCCTTGATCGCCAATGTGTCAGTGCCCAAGCTGTACCTGGCCGCGACGCTTCCCAGCATCATCCTGAGCATGCTGTTCATCGCACTGATCGTGGTGGCGTGCCTGATTCGACCACAGTTGGGCGGCCGCAAGGAGACTACCCGCTGGGCCGAGCGCCTGGCCTGCCTGCCTGACCTGCTGCCGCCGCTGGCCATCTTCGCCCTGGTGATTGGTTCGATCTACAGCGGTTTCGCCACGGCCAGCGAATCAGCCGCGCTGGGGGTGCTGAGTGCCTTTGGCCTGGGCCTGTGGCGCCGGGCATTCACCTGGCAAAGCCTGGGCCAGGCGTTCGAGGCTACCCTGCGCACCACCGGCATGATTATTTTCATCACCCTGTCGGCGTTCTTTCTCAACTTTGTGCTGGCGTCCATCGGACTGACCACCACACTGGTCAATTCTGTCACCGACCTGAACCTGTCGCCGATGGCCACACTGCTGGCGATCATCCTCTTCTACATCGTACTGGGCTGTTTCATGGACACACTGGCCATGCTGATCACCACCGCGCCACTGATCGTGCCGATTGTCGTCGCCTTGGGCTTCGATCCGCTATGGTTTGGAGTGGTGTTGATCGTGTTGTGCGAGATGGGCCAGATTACGCCGCCGTTCGGCATGAACCTGTTTGTGGTGCAGAGCATTCGTGGGCGGGGCAACTTCATGGACGTGGTGTACGGCGCGCTGCCGTTTTGCCTGGCATTACTGGTGCTGATCGCGCTGTTGATCGCTTTCCCGCAACTGGCGCTGTGGTTGCCGGCGGCTTTCTAGCAGGCAATAAAAAAGGGCGATCTGTGTAGATCGCCCTTTTTCGATTTGGTAGGCACAATTGGACTCGAACCAACGACCCCCACCATGTCAAGGTGGTGCTCTAACCAACTGAGCTATGTGCCTGTCGTGTGGTGCGCATATTAGACATCGAATGCGTACCTGTAAAGCGTTTTTTTCAGAAAAATCAAAAACTTTCAGCTTTGCTGCGCTACCGGGTTTTGTAGGAGCAGCCTTGTGCTGCGAAAGGGCCCGAGTGGTCACCGCAGATCAATGTCAGCGGGATTGGCCTCTTCGCAGCACAAGGCTGCTCCTACAGTAAAACGCGTGCGCAATAAAAAAGGGTGACCCTTGCGGATCACCCCTTTTCGATTTGGTAGGCACAATTGGACTCGAACCAACGACCCCCACCATGTCAAGGTGGTGCTCTAACCAACTGAGCTATGTGCCTGTCGTGTGGTGCGCATTCTACGCAATCCAAAAACCCTGTCAACACTTTTTTTCGTGCTAACTCACTGAATCTTAACCTCTTTATAGAAAGGCTTCGGCGACAGCCGGGTAAAGGATTTTTAACGGACGACTAGCGGGTGTTTATTATTATTGATAGCATCGCTACATTCGTTAAAAATATAAAACACGAGGTTCCTCGAGCATGGCCAACACCCCCTACCCCCAGTCCTACTACGCCGCCTCGGCTAACCCGGTGCCGCCACGTCCGGCGCTGCAGGGTGAGGTGGAAACCGATGTGTGCATCATCGGCGCCGGCTACACCGGCCTGTCCAGCGCCCTGTTCCTGCTGGAAAACGGCTTCAAGGTCAGCATCGTCGAAGCGGCCAAGGTCGGCTTCGGCGCATCCGGCCGCAACGGTGGCCAGATCGTCAACAGCTATAGCCGTGACATCGACGTGATCGAACGCACCGTCGGCCCCAAGCAGGCACAACTGCTGGGCCAGATGGCGTTCGAAGGTGGCCGCATCATTCGTGAGCGCGTCGCCAAGTACAACATCCAGTGCGACCTTAAAGACGGTGGCGTATTCGCTGCCCTCACCTCCAAGCAGATGGGCCACCTGGAGTCGCAAAAGCGCCTGTGGGAACGTTTTGGCCACAATCAGCTGGAGCTGATGGACCAGAAGCGCATCCGTGAAGTCGTCGCCTGCGACAGCTACATCGGCGGCATGCTGGACATGAGCGGCGGCCACATTCACCCGCTGAACCTGGCCCTGGGCGAAGCTGCCGCGGTCGAATCGCTGGGCGGCATCATTTATGAGCAGACCCCGGCCGTTCGCATCGAGCGTGGCGCCAACCCGGTCGTTCATACGCCACAGGGTAAAGTGCGCGCCAAGTTCATCATCGTCGCCGGTAACGCCTACCTGGGCAACCTGGTGCCAGAACTGGCCTCCAAGTCCATGCCATGCGGTACTCAGGTGATCACCACCGAGCCCTTGGACGCAGACCTGGCACGTACCCTGCTGCCGCAGGACTACTGTGTCGAAGACTGCAACTACCTGCTCGACTACTACCGACTGACCAGCGACAAGCGCCTGATCTTCGGTGGCGGCGTGGTCTACGGCGCACGCGACCCAGCAAACATCGAGGCGATCATCCGTCCGAAGATGCTCAAGGCCTTCCCGCAGCTGCAGAACGTGAAGATCGACTACGCCTGGACCGGCAACTTCCTGCTGACCCTGTCGCGCCTGCCTCAGGTCGGCCGCATTGGCGACAACATCTATTACTCCCAGGGCTGCTCGGGCCACGGTGTGACCTACACGCACCTGGCAGGCAAGGTGCTGGCCGAGGCGCTGCGTGGTCAGGCCGAACGTTTCGACGCGTTCGCCGGCCTGCCGCACTACCCGTTCCCGGGTGGACAGATGCTGCGTGTACCGTTCAGCGCCATTGGTGCCTGGTACTACAGCCTGCGCGACCGCCTGGGCTTCTGAGCCCTCTGTAACATCGCACCGGCCGCTTTGCGGGTAAGCCCGCGAAGCGGCCGGTGCGCGGCTTACCGCCCCAGGCTGTTCACCGCCTGTTTGGCGGCGACTTCCTGCCCTGCGCGGGCCAGCTCGTCGGCAGCCTGCAACCAGCGTTGCCGGTCAACCTGGGCGGGCAGTTGCCGCGGCGGTTGCAGCAGCACCGCCCAACTCCCCTGCTTGGCCCAGGCCGAGGCAAAGTCATCAAAGGCCATCAGTTGCCGACGGTGCATGCCTGAGCGCAACAGTACCCGTTGCTTGTAGCGGTCATAACCGATCAGCACGGCGTAGCGTGGCTCGCTCCACCAGGCCGAACCCTCCTCGTAACGCAGCAACACCGGGTTGCCCGCCGCCACTTGTGTGAGCAAGGCGTCCAGTTGTTTGTCCAGCGCATACACCACCATGCCGTAGTCCCGTGCGACACGGGGGATACTGGTATCCAGGGTCTCGGCGCCTTGGGGCAGGTTCAAAGGTTTATCCAGCAGCCCGGGGGTGATCGGCGCGCCCTGTTGCGAAAGCAGCGCCGCCAGGGCCATGGCCCCGCTGTGGTTGGCGTTACCCCGGTAGAACGGCACGCTGCTGATTTCGACCCGCTGCGGCAGGCCTTTGAGGCTGGCGGGCGGTGCGCTGGCGCAACCGGCCAGGCTGACTGCCACCAGGCCAGCCAGCAGCAACCGGCGTGGGGCTGAAGCCAACGATTTGAAGGAAACTTGCTCCATGGGCACTCGCTTGTTCCGATGCCAGGCAGGCAGCGCCCGGCTCTGGGCACCGATCATAGGGCCCACAGGTGCGCGGGTATAGTCCGACACCGGCTTGTAGCGAATCGGCCTCAGCAATAGACCTAAGGTCAATGGAACGTCACAAGGGGCAGGCTAGACTAATGAAGTGTCTGTAAGGCGAGCCCTGGCTGACAGCGCGCTGGCCCGAGAGAAGGAGGCACACATGAGCCTGACCCTGGCAATCCTCATGCTGGTAGGTATGTGGCTGAGCGTCGCAGCCGCCATGCTGTGGGGTGTACTGCGTATCGTACGGCGTCATTCCCATCATCACCTGCCACCGCAGGGTGTGGCCGAACCTCAGGCTGTGCCCAGGGCGCGGCGGCAGGTTGAGGCACATTAAACGCACGTATTTGATGTATACCTGTGGGAGCGGGCGTGACCCGCGAATGGGGCCACGCGGTGGTTGGCACCGGCTTTGCCGGTGTTCGCGGGGCAAGCCCGCTTCCACATGGCCCCTCTTTTTCTAGATCAACCCCCTGCCGCTTCGCGCTTCATCCGCGCCCGACGGGCCATGATGTTGAGGATCTCGATCAAGGTCGAGAACGCCATCGCCGCATACACATACCCTTTCGGCACGTGAGCGCCCATGCCTTCGGCAATCAGGGTCATGCCGATCATGATCAGGAAGCCCAGGGCCAGCATCACCACGGTCGGGTTGTCATTGATGAACTTGGCCAGCGGGTCGGCCGCCACCAACATCACGATCACAGCAGCGATCACGGCAATGATCATGATCGGCAGGTGTTCGGTCATGCCCACGGCGGTAATGATGCTGTCGATCGAGAAGACGATATCCAGCAACAGGATCTGGCCGATGGCCGCAGCGAAGCCCAAGGTGATGGTGGAACCGGCCTTGGATTCTTCCTTGGCGCCGTGCGGGTCGACGTTTTCGTGAATTTCCTTGGTCGCCTTCCACAGCAGGAACAGGCCACCCGCGATCAGGATCATGTCCTTCCACGAGAAGCTATGGCCGAACACATCGACCACAGGCTCGGTCAGTTGGACGATCCAGGCCACAGTGCTGAGCAGCGCCAGGCGCATGACCAAGGCCATGCTGATACCAATGCGCCGCGCCTTGGAGCGGTACTCCAGGGGCAGTTTGTTGGTGAGGATGGAGATGAAGATCAGGTTGTCGATACCCAGCACGATCTCCATGGCCACCAGCGTGGCGAGGGCGACCCAGGCGGTCGGGCTTGCGGCGAGTTCCAGCAAATATTCCATTTAATCAATCCTGCATCGGGTCTTGGGGTCAGATGTCCTGGGTCTTTTCTTGCTTTTCAACGTCTTTTGGCGGCTGGCCTTCGCTGCCGATGGCATCGCTCAGGGCCTGCTGCGCCGCTTCGTTGGTCTTGTCGATGGCCTGCTTGGCCGACTGGGCCGCCTGGTCGAGCATCTGCTGGGCGGATTTCTCGGCCTGATCGCAGCCGGCCAGGGTGAACAGGGCCAGGGCCAACACCAAAGGCGTGCCAATGGATTTAAGCTGCAACATGGGTTCCTCGCTTGTCGATATTCCGGCGGCGCACGCAGCGCCTGATGGAGTCGCATTCTAAAGAGGCCAATACATCAGGAAAATTCGTATTTTCAGCGGTTATACTTCGGTTTTTACGAATCGAGAAAACCCCGATGCTCAACTACCGCCAGTTGCACTACTTCTGGGCCGTGGCCAAGACCGGCAGCATTGCGCGGGCCAGTGAGCAATTGAACCTGACTCCCCAGACCATCAGCGGGCAGATCAGCCTGTTCGAGCAGACCTATGGCCTGGAGCTGTTTCAACGGGTCGGGCGGCAACTGGAGCTGACCGAAACCGGCCGCCAGACGCTGGTGTATGCCGAGCAGATGTTCCAGATCGGCGGCGAGCTTGAAGCGCTACTGCGTGCCGGCCCACAGGAACAGATCCTGTTCCGTGTGGGGGTGGCCGACGTGGTCCCCAAATCCATCGTCTATCGCCTGCTGGCGCCGACCATGGAGCTGGACGAGGTGCTGCGCATCAACTGCCGCGAAGACAAGCTCGAGCGGCTGCTGGCAGACCTGGCGATCCAGCGCCTGGACCTGGTCATCTCCGACAGCCCGATGCCCAGCCACCTGGACATCAAGGGCTACAGCCAGAAGCTGGGCGAGTGCGGCCTGAGTTTCTTCGCCACCCAGGCCTTGGCACAACGCCATGCCGGCCCCTTCCCGGCCTGCCTGCAAGATGCGCCGCTGTTGATTCCAGGCCAGGAAACCGTGGTGCGCAGCCGCTTGCTGCGTTGGCTGGGCGAGCAACAGGTGCAGCCGCGCATCGTTGGCGAGTTCGACGACAGCGCCTTGATGCAGGCATTCGGGCAATCGGGCAGCGGCATTTTCGTCGCGCCCAGCGTCATCGCCGAGGAGGTGTGCCGCCAGTATGGCGTGCAGTTGATCGGGCAGACCGAGGCGGTGCATGAGTCGTTCTATGCCATCTCAGTAGAGCGCAAGGTCAAGCACCCGGGCATCGTGGCCATTACCGAAGGGGCGCGGCGGGAGCTGTTCCACTGGTAATTTTTCCCACTTCATTGCCGGCAAGCCCTACAGCGGTCTGTGGTAAAGTCCCGCCCTTTCAAAAACCGAGACTGCGCTGCACATGACCCCTGTCTTCCGCCTCCTCAACCGCACCAGCCTGGTGACGCAGATCGTCATCGGCCTGCTCGCGGGCATCGCCCTGGCACTGCTGGCGCCCGACGTCGCCCGCAACCTGGCCTTCCTCGGCAAGGTGTTCGTCAGCGCCCTCAAGGCCGTGGCGCCGATCCTGGTGTTCATCCTGGTCATGGCCTCGATCGCCAACCACCGCCATGGCCAGGAAACCCACATCCGCCCGATCCTGTGGCTGTACCTGCTGGGTACCTTTGCCGCAGCCGTGGTGGCCGTGGTCGCCAGCATGCTGTTCCCATCGCACCTGGCACTGAGCGCCGGTGACGCCGCGCTGAGTGCGCCGGGCGGCATCACGGAAGTGCTGCAGAACCTGCTGCTGAGCGCCGTCGACAACCCGGTCAATGCCTTGCTCAACGCTAACTTCATCGGCGTGCTGACCTGGGCGATCGGCCTGGGCGTGGCGCTGCGCCATGCCGGCGAAACCACCCGCACTGTGGTCGAGGACCTGTCCAACGGCGTGACCCTGATCGTGCGCGTGGTCATCCGCTTCGCCCCGCTGGGCATCTTCGGCCTGGTCAGCGCGACCCTGGCACAGTCGGGCTTGAGCGCCCTGCTCGGCTACTTGCACCTGCTGGCCGTGCTGATTGGCTGCATGCTGTTCGTGGCCCTGGTGATGAACCCGCTGATCGTGTTCTGGAAGATTCGCCGCAACCCGTACCCACTGACGTTGTTGTGCCTGCGCGAAAGCGGTATCACGGCGTTCTTCACCCGCAGCTCGGCCGCCAACATTCCGGTCAACCTGGCACTGTCGGAGCGCCTTGGCCTGCATGAAGACACCTATTCGGTGTCGATCCCCCTGGGCGCGACCATCAACATGGCCGGCGCCGCGATCACCATCACCGTGCTGACCCTGGCGGCCGTGCATACCTTGGGTATCCCGGTCGACCTGCCGACTGCGGTGTTGCTGAGTGTGGTGGCAGCGGTCTGCGCGTGCGGCGCTTCGGGCGTGGCTGGTGGTTCGCTGCTGTTGATTCCGCTGGCTTGCAGCCTGTTTGGCATCCCCAGCGAGATCGCCATGCAGGTGGTTGCCGTGGGCTTCATCATTGGCGTACTGCAGGATTCGGCCGAGACTGCGCTGAATTCTTCGACCGACGTGCTGTTCACGGCAGCGGCGTGCCAGGCTGAAGAGCGACGCGGGGCTTAAGCGTGTTGGGGCCGCTTTGCGGCCCTTTCGACCAGCCCGGAGCCCCGGCAAGGCCGTTCAACAAGCGCTGCCAATTGCCTAATGCAGCGGCTTTACCTACGCTAGTGGCCTTTTCCTCGCAATGAGACTGGGCCATGTCAGAACACGAAACCGCAGGTGAAGGCCGTTTCAACAGCACCGAGATCCGCATTCTCGGCTCGCTGATCGAAAAACAGGCCACCAGCCCGGAAAGCTACCCACTGACTCTCAATGCCCTGGTCCTGGCCTGTAACCAGAAGACCAGCCGCGAGCCGGTGATGAACCTCACCCAAGGCCAGGTCGGCCAGGCCTTGCGCGCACTCGAAGGCCAGGGCATGACACGCTTGCAGATGGGCAGCCGCGCCGACCGCTGGGAGCAGCGCGTGGACAAGGCCCTGGAGCTGGTGCCGGCGCAGCTGGTGCTGATGGGCCTGATGTTCCTGCGCGGGCCGCAAACCCTCAACGAGCTGCTCAGCCGCAGCAACCGCCTGCACGACTTCGACGACACTGAACAAATCCAGCACCAGCTGGAGCGCCTGATTTCACGGAATTTGGCTTTGCACCTGCCGCGCCAGGCAGGCCAACGCGAAGACCGCTATACCCATGCGCTGGGTGACCCGGCAGAAATCGAGGCGATTTTGGCCGCGCGCCAGCAGGAAGGGGGCGCCCGCAGCAGTGGCGGCAGTGTTTCGGAGGAGCGCATAGAGGCCTTGGAAGCCCGGATTGCAGCACTGGAGGCGCGCCTGGCCGAGCTCGAAGGCTAAGCCCTTCAGTGCTCGGGGTCGGGGAAGTTGCGGCAGCTTTTGCGCTCGGCCAGTTCTTTATCGCTGGGGCGCTGGTCGACGAACACAGTGCGGCCGTCGGCGTAGATTTCCAGATAGCCCCAGTGCAGGTCCTGCTCCTTTTGCCCGGGCTTGGGTGGCACTAGCCACCAGGGTTCGCGGCTGATCAGGGTCATGGGTGAGATTCCTGAGGGTGTCTGGGGTAATCATAGACACCCTCAGGCTTGCGCTTGGCTTACGCCGGCGCCGAGGTGCGGATCAGGTGATCGAAGGCTGCCAGCGAAGCCTTGGCGCCCTCGCCTACGGCGATGACGATCTGCTTGTACGGCACCGTGGTCACGTCACCGGCGGCAAACACGCCTGGGATGTTGGTCGCGCCCTTGGCATCGACAATGATCTCGCCACGCGACGACAGCTCGACCGTACCTTTCAGCCAGTCAGTGTTCGGCAGCAGACCGATCTGTACGAAGATGCCCTCCAGCGCCAGGTCATGCAGCTCATCGGTGGTGCGATCCTTGTAGCGCAAACCGGACACTTTCTCACCATTGCCCAGCACTTCGGTGGTCAGCGCACTGGTGATCACCTTCACGTTCGGCAAGCTGTGCAGCTTGCGTTGCAACACGGCGTCAGCACGCAGCTGGCTGTCGAACTCGATCAGCGTCACCTGAGCGACAATGCCGGCCAGGTCGATGGCCGCTTCCACACCAGAGTTGCCGCCGCCGATCACCGCCACACGCTTGCCCTTGAACAGCGGGCCGTCACAGTGCGGGCAGTAGGCCACGCCGCGACCGCGGTATTCCTGTTCACCCGGCACGTTCATTTCGCGCCAGCGGGCACCGGTGGCCAGGATCACGGTCTTGGCCTTGAGCGAGGCACCACCGGCCAGGCGTACTTCGTGCAGGCCGCCGTCGGTGGCAGGGATCAACGCCTCGCCGCGCTGCAGGTTCATGATGTCGACGTCGTACTGCTTGACGTGTTCTTCCAGCGCGGTGGCCAGCTTCGGCCCTTCGGTTTCCTGCACTGAAATGAAGTTTTCGATGGCCAGGGTGTCGAGCACCTGCCCACCAAAGCGCTCGGCGGCAACACCGGTGCGGATGCCTTTACGCGCGGCATAGATCGCCGCCGCGGCGCCGGCTGGGCCACCACCGACCACCAATACGTCGAATGCGTCCTTGGCATTGATCTTCTCGGCCTGGCGGGTGCCGGCACTGGTGTCGATCTTGCCCAGAATCTCTTCCAGGCCCATGCGGCCCTGGCCAAACACTTCGCCGTTCAGGTAAACGCTCGGCACCGCCATGATCTTGCGCGCTTCAACTTCGTCCTGGAACAGCGCGCCATCGATGGCCACATGGCGCACGTTGGGGTTGAGCACCGCCATCAGGTTCAGCGCCTGGACCACGTCCGGGCAGTTCTGGCACGACAGCGAGAAGTAGGTTTCGAAGGTGAATTCGCCTTCCAGCCCTTGGATCTGCTCGATCACGTCGGCGCTGGCCTTGGACGGGTGGCCGCCGACTTGCAGCAGCGCCAGCACCAGGGAGGTGAATTCGTGGCCCATGGGGATGCCGGCGAAACGCAGGCTGATGTCAGCCCCCGGGCGGTTGAGCGAGAACGAAGGACGACGGGCGTCGCTTCCGTCCGCGCGCAGGGTAATCAGGTTCGACAGGCCGGCGATTTCTACCAGCAGGTCGTGCAATTCGCGGGACTTCGCGCCGTCGTCGAGGGAGGCAACGATCTCGATCGGCTGGGTGACCCGCTCCAGGTAGGTTTTCAGTTGCGATTTAAGCGTGGCGTCCAACATACGGGCGATTCCTTTTTCAATCTTCAGATACAAAAACGCCCAGGCAGTAGCGCCCGGGCGTTTGGCGGGGCGGTAGGTACTTCAGCTTTGGCGGCTGCTTACCGCCCGCGACTGGCGCACGACCTTAGATCTTGCCAACCAGGTCCAGCGACGGTGCCAGGGTGGCTTCGCCTTCTTTCCACTTGGCCGGGCAGACTTCGCCTGGGTGGGCGGCAACGTACTGGGCAGCCTTGACCTTGCGCAGCAGCTCGCTGGCGTCACGGCCTACACCACCGTCGTTGAGTTCGACGATCTTGATCTGGCCTTCTGGGTTGATCACGAAGGTACCGCGATCGGCCAGGCCGGCTTCTTCGATCAGTACGTCGAAGTTGCGCGAGATGATGTGAGTCGGGTCACCGATCAGCGGGTATTCGATCTTGCCGATGGTGTCCGAAGTGTCGTGCCAGGCTTTGTGGGTGAAGTGGGTGTCGGTGGACACGCCGTAGATCTCGACGCCCAGCTTCTGGAACTCGGCGTAGTTGTCAGCGAGGTCACCCAGTTCGGTTGGGCAGACGAAGGTGAAGTCGGCCGGGTAGAAGAACACGACAGACCACTTGCCTTTCAGGTCGGCTTCGCTGACCTGGACGAACTCGCCTTTGTGGTAGGCAGTGGCGTTGAACGGTTTGACTTGGCTGTTGATGATAGGCATGAGAGACGCTCCTTCATGGGGTTGGAATCAGTTGATGGAGAGAATCCTAACCGTTCATCCCAATGAAGGCTCATTGGCAAAGCTGATGCTGCTGATTGGTTTTGGCTATAACCAAGGTTTATTAATAGAAGAGATTGCGCTGAACAACGCAGCTGCTGCTTGTGTAGCAGAACCCTGTGGGAGCGGGTTTACCCGCGAACACCGGCAAAGCCGGTGCCATACACCGCGTTGTATTCTTCGCGGGTAAACCCACAGGGTGGTGTCGTCACACGCAATTATCAGCGGGTAACGGTACGCATGGTCACGAACTCTTCGGCCGCCGTCGGGTGCACACCGATGGTCTCGTCGAACTGCTGCTTGGTCGCCCCGGCCTTCAGCGCAATCCCCAGGCCCTGGACGATCTCACCGGCATCCGGCCCAACCATGTGGCAACCCAGGACCTTGTCGGTTTCGGCATCGACCACCAGCTTCATCAGGGTCTTTTCCTGGATGTCGGTAAGGGTCAGCTTCATGGCCCGGAAACGGCTCTCGAAAATCTGCACCTTATGCCCGGCTTCCAGCGCCTGCTCTTCGGTCAGGCCGACGGTACCGATCGGCGGCTGGCTGAACACTGCGGTGGGAATGTTCTGGTAGTCCACCGGGCGGTACTGCTCGGGCTTGAACAACCGCCGTGCAACGGCCATGCCCTCGGCCAGGGCCACGGGGGTAAGCTGCACCCGGCCGATCACATCGCCGATGGCGAGGATCGATGGCGCGGTGGTCTGGTACTGGTCGTCGACGCGAATGTAGCCGCGGGCATCCAGCTCGACGCCGGTGTTTTCCAGGCCCAGGTTGTCCAGCATCGGCCGGCGACCGGTGGCGTAAAACACGCAGTCGGCAACCAGCTCGCGGCCGTCCTTGAGGGTGGCCTTGAGGCTGCCGTCATCCAGCTTGTCGATACGCTGGATGTCCGCATTGAACTGCAGATCGAGGCCGCGTTTTTCCAGCTCTTCTTTCAGGTGCGTGCGCACCGAGCCGTCGAAGCCACGCAGGAACAGGTCGCCGCGGTACAGCAAGGTGGTGGCGGCACCCAGGCCCTGGAAGATGCCGGCAAACTCGACGGCAATGTAACCACCGCCCACCACCAGCACACGGCGTGGCAGTTCCTTGAGGTAGAACGCCTCGTTGGAGGTGATGGCCAGTTCCTTGCCTGGGATGTCTGGCACCTGCGGCCAGCCACCGGTGGCGATGAGGATGTGCTCGGCCGTGTAGCGCTGGCCGTCGACGTCCACTTCGTTGGCGCCGGTCAGCCGTGCATGGCCTTGCAACAAGGTTACCCCGCTGTTGACCAGCAGGTTACGGTAGATGCCGTTGAGGCGCTCGATTTCCCGGTTCTTGTTGGCAATCAAGGTGCCCCAGTCGAAATGCCCTTCTTCCAGGGTCCAGCCGAAGCCTGCGGCTTGTTCCAGCTCGTCAGCGACGTGCGCGCCATACACCAGCAGTTTTTTCGGCACGCAGCCGACGTTGACGCAGGTACCGCCCAGGTAGCGGCTCTCGGCCACTGCCACTTTCGCGCCAAAGCCCGCGGCAAAGCGCGCGGCGCGCACACCGCCGGACCCGGCACCAATCACGAACAGATCAAAATCGTAGGCCATTTATTCAGTCTCCTAGGCTGGCGCCCAGCATACCGCCGTTGGCCGCCGCAAACAAAAAAGCCACCCCGAAGGGTGGCTCTCAGACCTGCCAGGCTTATCAGTAAGCCTTGCCCGTCTTGTAGTAGTTCTCGAAGCAGAAGTTGGTCGCGTCGATGTAGCCTTCGGCGCCACCGCAGTCGAAACGCTTGCCCTTGAACTTGTAGGCGATCACGCAGCCATCTTTGGCCTGCTGCAGCAGGGCGTCGGTGATCTGGATTTCACCGCCTTTGCCCGGCTTGGTGTTGGCGATGATATCGAAGATATCCGGGGTCAGGATGTAGCGACCAATGATCGCCAGGTTCGATGGCGCGTCTTCAGGGGCCGGTTTTTCGACCATGTCGGTGACGCGGAAGATGTCGTCGCGGATCATCTCGCCGGCGATCACGCCGTACTTGTTGGTTTCCTGCGGGTCGACTTCCTGGATGGCAACGATCGAGCAGCGGTACTGCTTGTACAGTTTGACCATCTGGGTCAGAACACCGTCACCTTCCGGGTTGACGCACAGGTCGTCGGCCAGGACGACGGCGAACGGTTCGTCGCCGATCAGCGGGCGGCCGGTGAGGATCGCGTGGCCCAGGCCCTTCATTTCGGTCTGACGGGTGTAGGAGAAAGAACACTCGTTGAGCAGACGACGGATGCCGACCAGGTATTTTTCCTTGTCGGTGCCCTTGATCTGGTTTTCCAGCTCGTAGCTGATGTCGAAGTGGTCTTCCAAGGCACGCTTGCCACGGCCAGTCACGATGGAGATCTCGTTCAGCCCGGCATCCAGCGCTTCTTCAACGCCATACTGGATCAGCGGCTTGTTGACCACCGGCAGCATTTCCTTGGGCATGGCTTTGGTAGCGGGCAGGAAGCGGGTGCCGTAGCCGGCGGCCGGGAACAAGCATTTTTTGATCATATACGTCCTTAACGAAGGCTAGGCCTGTGGAATTCGGCGCAGTCTAATCAGGCGGCAGTCACCTTACAATGCCCCACCTGAGGCCGACCGATGCCATGATAGAGATAACCCAGTGTAGATAGTTCCTGAGCATCGTAAATATTGCGACCATCGAATACCACTGGCATGCGCATAAGCCCCCGCACCCGCAGGAAATCCGGCTGCCTGAATTGCTTCCATTCGGTCACCAGTACCAGGGCGTCCGCGCCTTCGACGCAGGCGTAAGGGTCTTCGCTCAGGCGCAGTTGGCCAGTGGCCAAGGCGTGCGGGTAGCGCCCTGCCATGCCGCCCAGCGCCACCGGGTCGCAGGCCTGTACCCGCGCACCGGCCGCCAGCAAGGCGTCGATCAGTACCAGGCTGGGCGCCTCGCGCAGGTCGTCGGTACCGGGTTTGAAGGCCAACCCCCACAGCGCCACGCTACGCCCTCGCATGAAGCCACCAAAATGCTGGTGCAGCGCCTTGAACAGCAAGGTCTTCTGCGCTTCGTTACGGGCTTGCACCGCCTGCAGGATACCCGCCGGGTAGCCAAGCTGCTCGGCGGTGCGGATCAGCGCCCGGACATCCTTGGGGAAGCACGAGCCGCCATAGCCACACCCGGCATAGATAAAATGGCTGCCGATGCGCCGGTCGCTGCCAATGCCTCGTCGCACCTGCTCGATATCCACGTCCAGCTGCGCGCAAAGCCCGGCCAGCTCGTTGATGAAGGAGATCTTGGTGGCCAGAAAGGCATTGGCGGCGTATTTGCTGAATTCGGCGGCGCGCGGCGCCATCAACAGGATGCGTTCACGGTTACGCACAAACGGCGCATACAGCCGCTGTAGGCACTGGCTGGCGGCTGCGCTGTCGGTGCCGATGAGGATGCGGTCCGGGCGCATGAAGTCTTCGAGGGCGCTACCCTCCTTGAGAAACTCGGGGTTGCTCGCCACCTCGACAACGAAGCCTGCGCCACGCTCGCGCAGGCCAAGCGCAATGTGCCGGGCTACGCGTTCCGCGGTGCCTACGGGAACAGTCGACTTGTTCACCACCAGGCACGGGTGGGTCAGGTGTCGCCCCAGGCTGTCGGCCACGGCCAGCACATGCTGCAGGTCGGCTGAGCCGTCTTCCTGGCTCGGTGTGCCCACTGCTATGAACACCACCTCGGCGGCAGCCAGGGCTTGCTGCCAGTCATCGCTGAAGGCCAGCCGGTCCGCCTGCATGGCGCTGTGCAACAGCGCCTGCAGGCCTGGCTCGTGGATCGGGCAGTGGCCTTGGCGCAGTTGCATCAGGCGCTGCGGGTCGCGTTCCAGGCAGACCACGCGATTGCCCATTTCGGCAAAACAGGCCGCCGTCACCAATCCAACATACCCCGCCCCGATCACACAGAGTTCCATGGCCGCGCTCCTTCAGGATGATGGCGGCCATTGCAACCCGGCAGTGGTTGCAGGGCGGTGACGGGTAGATGACAAAAACGGTTGTTGCCTGTGCTGGCCCGCGAAGATGCCAGCACAGCAACCCTATCAGCTACCGGTTCCCTGCCCGATCAGCACCCCCTCGACCTTCTGCCCATACAGGTTCACCCCGTCATTGGCATGAAACTTCAGCCGCGTCTTCTCCACAGACCCGTCCACCAACCGCGGGTCCTGCGGGCGCTCATGGCGGTTGATCCATGCCGCCACATCCCAGGCCTGTTCATCGCTCAGGCTGCCAGGCTTGCCCAGCGGCATGTTGTATTTGATGAAGGACGCCGCCGTGTTGATACGGTGCATCCCGGCCCCCCAGTTGTAGGAATCCTTGCCCCACAACGGCGGCATTACATACTCGCCGGCCACCTGCTGCCCTTCGCCATTGTCGCCGTGGCAAATCGCACACTGGTCACGGTAGACCTGCTGGCCACGCTTGAAGTCGTAGCCACCCTTGGGCTGAGGGACATCCGGGTAGCCGCGCCCGGCGATCTCCACGCCTGTCGGCGCCTTGGTCGACAACCAGTAGGCATACACCGACAACGCCGTCATCTGCGGGCTATCTGCCGCCGGTGGTTTGCCATTCATGCTGAACTGGAAACACCCCTGAATGCGCTCGGCATAGGTGTTGACCTTGTCGTTTTTCTTGCGATACGCCGGGTACATCGGATACGCACCCCACATCGGCGCAGAGTGGGCCAGGCGCCCCTGATCAAGGTGGCAGTTGCTGCAGTTCATGCCGTTGCCGACGGCTTCCGGCATCAGCCGCCGGGTATCGACAAACAGCGCATGGCCCTGGCGGACCATCTTGCCAAAGGCATTGTCCGGCAACTCGCTCTCGGCTGGCGGGACGAACTGCGGTTCGGCCTGCACGCCCGGCACTTTCAACTGCGACTGGTCTTCCATGGCGATCGGGGCTGCCTGGGCACTGCCCATGGCCAGCAGCAGCACGGCTGGAATCATCGGCTTCATGGCGTGACCTCCGGGTGGGCGGGACGGGCGAAGAACGCGGCAATCGCCTTGACCTCGTCATCGGTCATGGCCTTGGCCACGCCGACCATCAGTTGGTTGGGGTCATTGCTGCGGCTGCCGTCGCGCCAGGCATTCAGTTGGGCTACCAGGTAAGCCGCAGGCTGGCCTGCCAGCGGAGGGAAATGCTCACCCACGCCGCTGCCGCCTGGGCCGTGGCATTGCACACACCCCGGAATCTGCCGCCCCCAGTCGCCATACAGTGCCAGGCGCGTGGTGGGGTCATCGGCTATCTGCTGGCGGCGCAGATCGGCTGCTGGCTCAGCCGGGAGGCTGGCCAGGTAGGCACTGACGGCTTTGATTTCGTCGTCGCTCAGGGCCTTGGCAAGCGGTTCCATCACCGGCTGCTTGCGGGTGCCATTGCGCCAATCCTGCAATTGCTTGCTGAGGTAACCGGCCGGCAGGCCGGCCAAGCGAGGGAACCCGGCAGCGGCAATGCCCTTGCCGTCTGGGCCATGGCAACCTATACAGGCCATGGCGGCGGGGTTCGCCCCGCCCTGGGTGAAGATCTTCTGGCCATCGGCGGCATGCGCCGTGGGCCAGGCCAGGATCAGCAGGCTGCCGATCACGACTCGACTCAACGGGGTCATCACGAATCTCCATTTCTTTTGTTATAAGCTTAGGCTTAAAAAACATAAGCAAATGGATACTAGACCCGTAGGGCAAGTCGCAACAACGCCAACACCTACCAGGTGACAGCTATTGGCCTTTTAACCGCGCATCCGTTGCGCCAGATCAATGGCCAGAAATGCACTGCGTCGCTGCGGTGCGCACATCACCCAGGCGCAACGGGAAGTTGTTCAACCGTTCATGCAATTTGATGCTGCTGCCGCTGCCACGCGAGTCGATATCGACCAGTGCCGCCGGCCCAGCCCCGGCCGTGAGCTTTTGCGGGACGATCAGGCGCAAGCCATCACCGCGTTGCTCCTCGACCAACGGATCACGGGTATCGGCCAGCTTCTGCTTGACGCAATCGGCGTATTCACGCGGTGTCTTGCCAGACATCACATCCAGCGTTTCATGCGACTGCTCAAGCTCCGAAACGCTGACACAGCCCCCAAGCCCCAGGAACAACGCCGCCACCATCCACTTCATTTGCAGCACCTCTGCCATCAAGAATCCAGTTCGACCACAGCCAGGCCTGTTTGCTCCCTGCTTTGGCAGAATTATCTACGCCTGGCCATCGAGCGCGGCAGCTTAGCGTGACATCGTGGTATCTTTCGCCTTTGCAGATCCAAACCTTGCGGAGCATCACATGAAATTCGTACACCAGCGCGAGCACCTCAACGAGGACGATATCGTCGTCATCGAGTGCTCCCAGCGCTGCAACATCCGCCTGATGAACGACGCCAACTTCCGCAGCTTCAAAAATGGCGGTCGACACACCTACCATGGTGGTGCCTTCGACAAGTTCCCGGCCAAGATCACCGTTCCAAGTACCGGTTTCTGGAACATCACCCTCGATACCGTGACCACGCGCCCGATCTCGGTAACGCGCAAGCCGACCTTGACCCACAAGATCAAGATCATCCGTCGCTCGTCGTCGAAACTCAGATAAGACCGCCATGACCCAGACCATCAAGTACGTCATCAAATACAAACTCGACGGCGAGCGCCGTTGGGATTTCGCACTCATGACCGATGCCTCCCAGGAGCAGGCGCTGCAAGCGCTGCGCAAGATCCACGGCGACGACGCCGAAAAGATCAGCGACATCCAGGTCAGCAAGGCCCTGTAAACGCCCCGCAGGCACTGCCGCACCGATCACGCCGCCCGCAAGGAGACCCGCATGAGCCCTTGGCCCGACCGCCGTATTCTCGATCTGCTGGGCATTGAAGTGCCTATTCTGCAGGCGCCGATGGCAGGTGCGACGGGCTCGGCCATGGCCATTGCCGTGGGCGCTGCGGGCGGCCTTGGCGCACTGCCCTGCGCCATGTTGAGCAGTGACCAGGTACGTGATGAGATCGAAGCGTTCCGCGCCGGCTGCCCTGCGCGGCCGCTGAACCTGAACTTCTTCTGCCACCAACCACCACCGCCCGACGCGATCCGCGAGGCGCGCTGGAAGCAGGTACTCAAGCCTTACTACAGCGAGGTGGGTGCCGATTTCGACGCCCCTACGCCGGTCTCCAACCGCGCCCCGTTCGATGAGCAAAGCTGCCAGCTGGTCGAACAGTTGCGCCCTGAAGTGGTGAGCTTTCACTTCGGCCTGCCCGAGCCCCACCTGCTGCAACGGGTCAAGGCCAGTGGCGCCAAGGTGCTGTCCAGCGCTACCACGGTGGAAGAAGCGCAGTGGCTGGAGCGCAACGGCTGTGACGCGATCATCGCCATGGGCTATGAAGCGGGCGGCCATCGCGGCATGTTCCTCAGCGAAGACATCACCAGCCAGATTGGCACCTTCGCCCTGGTGCCACAGATCGTCGACGCGGTCACGGTGCCGGTGATTGCAGCCGGGGGCATCGCCGACCACCGTGGCCTGGTCGCGGCCCTTGCGTTGGGCGCCTCGGCCGTGCAGATCGGCACGGCCTACCTGTTCTGCCCCGAGGCCAAGGTGTCTGCGGCCCACCGCCGCGCGCTGGACACCGCGCCCGCCAGCGACACGGCCCTGACCAACCTGTTCACCGGCCGCCCAGCGCGGGGCATCAACAACCGCATCATGCGTGAGCTTGGGCCGATGAGCGACCTGGCACCGCGCTTCCCGCTGGCAGGTGGCGCGCTGATGCCACTGCGTGCAATCACCGACCCGCAAGGCAACAGCGACTTCAGCAACCTGTGGTCGGGCCAGGCGCTGCGCTTGGGCAGGCACATGCCGGCAGCTGAGCTGACCCAGGAAATTGCCAGCAAGGCACTGCAAACGCTATCGCGCTGAACAGCACTTGCAGGCCATTACCGCCGTCGTCGTCCAGCCCCCTTCCCGGCCAATGGCCTATCGCTATATAGTTCACGCTATAACGATAACCCAAGGAGCTGTCTTCATGCGTATCCGCCCATTCCACTTGGCCGCCACTGCACTGGCCAGCCTGATCTGCCTTAACACTGCCTGGGCCGACGAAGTCCAGGTCGCGGTCGCAGCGAACTTCACAGCCCCTATCCAGGCCATAGCCAAAGACTTTGAAAAGGACACCGGCCACACGCTGGTCGCCGCCTATGGTGCTACCGGGCAGTTCTACGCCCAGATCAAGAATGGCGCGCCGTTCGAAGTGTTCCTCGCCGCCGACGACAGCACCCCGGCCAAGCTCGAGCAGGAAAAGGAAATCGTCCCAGGCTCGCGTTTCACCTACGCCATCGGCACCCTGGCCCTGTGGTCGGCGAAAGAAGGTTACGTGGATGCCAAGGGGGACGTGCTGAAGCAGAACACGTACAAGCACCTGTCCATCGCCAACCCTAAAGCCGCCCCCTACGGCCTGGCCGCGACCCAGGTGCTCGACAAGCTGAAACTGACCGAGGCCACCAAGGGCAAGATCGTCGAAGGGCAGAACATCACCCAGGCCTTCCAGTTCGTGTCCACCGGCAATGCCGAGCTCGGCTTCGTCGCGCTGTCGCAGATCTACAAGGACGGCAAAGTCACCAGCGGCTCAGCCTGGATCGTGCCATCCAACCTGCACGACCCGATCCGCCAGGACGCCGTGATCCTTAACAAAGGCAAGGACAGTGCCGCTGCCAAGGCGCTGGTCGAGTACCTGAAAGGCCCGAAAGCCGCCGCGGTAATCAAATCCTACGGTTATGAGCTCTGATGCCACTGGACGCCAGTGACCTGGGTGCCATCTGGCTGACCATCAAACTGGCCAGCCTGACCACCTTGATCCTGCTGATCGTCGGCACGCCCATCGCCTGGTGGCTGGCGCGCACGCGCTCTTGGCTGCGCGGGCCGGTGGGCGCGGTGGTGGCCCTGCCGCTGGTGCTGCCACCGACGGTCATCGGCTTTTACCTGCTGATCGCACTCGGGCCCCATGGCTGGCTTGGCCAGGCCACCCAGGCATTGGGCCTGGGCAGCGTGGTATTCAGCTTCAGCGGCTTAGTGATCGGCTCGGTGATTTACTCCATGCCCTTTGTGGTGCAGCCCTTGCAAAACGCCTTTGGCGCGATCGGCCAACGGCCGCTGGAAGTCGCTGCCACCCTGCGCGCCAGCCCATGGGACACCTTCGTCCATGTGGTGCTGCCGCTGGCCCGCCCCGGGTTCATCACCGCCAGCATTCTGGGCTTTGCCCATACCGTCGGCGAGTTTGGCGTGGTGCTGATGATTGGTGGCAACATCCCCGACAAAACCCGCGTGGTTTCGGTGCAGATCTTCGATCACGTCGAGGCCATGGAATATGCGCAAGCCCACTGGCTGGCCGGTGCCATGCTGGTGTTCTCGTTCCTGGTGCTGCTCCTGCTGTACGCGGGGCGCCGCGGCAAAGCTGGCTGGAGCTGATATGACTGCATCGATTGTGGCGCGCCTGAAGCTGGCGCGCGACGACTTTACCCTGGATGTCGACCTGCAGCTGCCTGGGCGCGGGATCAGCGCGCTGTTCGGCCATTCCGGGTCTGGCAAAACCTCCTGCCTGCGCTGCCTGGCAGGGCTGGAGCGCGCCGCCAGCGCCTACATCGAAGTAAACGGCGAGGTCTGGGAAGACAGCAGCCGCGGCTATTTTCAAGCGCCTCACCTGCGCCCGGTGGGCTATGTATTCCAGGAAGCCAGCCTGTTCCCGCACTTGTCGGTGCGCGGCAACCTGGAGTTTGGCTGGCGCCGGGTCGCGCCCAGCGAGCGCAAGGTCAGCCTTGAGCAGGCCTGCCAGTTGCTGGGCATCGGCCACCTGCTCGCACGTCGGCCCGCCACGTTGTCCGGCGGTGAGGCGCAGCGGGTCGGTATCGCCCGCGCGCTGCTGAGCAGCCCACGGCTGTTGTTGATGGACGAGCCGTTGGCTGCCCTCGATGGGCCGCGCAAGCGCGAAATCCTGCCGTACCTGGAGCGTCTGCATGACGAGCTGGATATCCCGCTGGTGTATGTCAGCCATGCCCAGGACGAAGTAGCGCGCCTTGCCGACCACCTGGTGCTGCTGGAGCAAGGCCAGGCCGTGGCCAGCGGCCCGATTGGCGAAACGCTTGCACGCCTGGACCTGTCGCTGGCCCAGGGCGAAGATGCCGGGGTGGTGTTCGAAGGCTTGGTAGTCGGGCATGACCCCCATTACGACCTGCTCGATCTGCGCCTGCCCGGCAGCGGCGCGCCGATACTGCGCATCGCCCACCCCGCTCACGTCATGGGCAGCACCCTGCGGGTAAAGGTGCAGGCGCGCGACGTGAGCCTGGCCCTGACGGCGGACAGCGCCTCCAGCATTCTCAACCGGCTACCGGTGCAGGTGCGCGAAACCCGCCCGGCAGACAATCCGGCCCATGTGCTGGTGAGCCTGGATGCCGGGGGCAATGCCTTGCTGGCGCGCATCACCCGCTTCTCGGCAGACCAGCTTGGCCTGCACCCAGGCCAGGCCCTGATCGCCCAGATCAAGTCGGTGGCTTTATTGGGCTGAGCAACCCTGACGCGGCCGTTGTCCATTGATCAGAGACCTGATCGAGGCCTGCCGCCAATGCTCGACTGCCCCCTGCCCCGCACCCTGCATTACGTTGACGACAGCCAACCGGGCCTGAGCCGACGGCGCTGGCGCGACCGCTTCATCTACTTGGACACCGAGGGGCAGCGGGTTCGCGACGCCGACACCCTCGCACGCATTGCCGCACTGGTGATCCCTCCGGCCTATAGCGATGTGTGGATCTGCGCTGACCCGCAAGGCCATCTGCAAGCCACCGGCCGCGACGCCCGTGGCCGCAAGCAGTACCGCTACCATGAGCAATGGCGCGAACTGCGCGACCAGCACAAATACGGGCGCATGTTGGCATTTGCCCAGGCACTGCCGAAATTGCGCTCGCAATTGGAGGCCCACCTGGCCAGACCGGGCCTGGACCGGGAAAAGGTGATGGCACTGGTCGTTAGCCTGCTGGACCACACCCTGATCCGGATCGGCAACCAGCGTTACCTGCGTGACAACCAGTCATACGGGTTGACCACGCTGCGCAACCGTCACGTCAAGGTGCAAGGCGGCACCATCCGCTTCCAGTTCCGCGGCAAGCGCGGCGTCGAGCACGATGTCACCCTGCACGACAGGCGCCTGGCCAACCTGCTCAAGCGCTGCATGGAGCTGCCGGGCCAAGCGCTGTTCCAGTACCTCGACGAAGAGGGGCAACGCCACAGCATCGGTTCCAGTGATATCAACCAGTTCTTGCAGGCGCTTACTGGCGCTGACTTTACCGCCAAAGACTACCGCACCTGGGCTGGCAGCAGCCTTGCGCTGAACCTGCTCAGGTCGCTGGCCTGGGAGCCGGAAACCGAAGCGAAACGCCAGGTCGCTGCCATCGTCAAGCAGGTCGCCACGCGCCTGGGCAATACCCCGGCGGTATGCCGGCGCTGCTACATCCACCCGGCCGTGCTCGAACACTTTGCCCTCGGCCGCCTGGCCAGCTTGCCCCGCAAACGTAATCGCAAAGGCCTGGATCCAGAAGAAGTGGCGCTGTTGTTATTTCTACAGGCGCTGGAGGAACAGGACGATCATTGACACTGTCTATTTAGGCCATGATGCAGAGAAATTTCCCATCCGGGCTGAACCCCCCTATTCTTGCCACCGAGCACCTTCGCCGGGACACCGCTTGCGGCAGTTACCGGCGCCTGCACCTGAAGATACGCAACAGAATTTGTCTGTCGGGGAATTCCTATCCGCCGAAAGCGTCTTTAATGAGAAGGAAGAGGGACTGGCTCCCACCGCCGCGGCAATTAGCCCGACGGATTTCAACATTACCAAGGAGAACTACATGCTGATACTCACCCGTAAGGTTGGCGAAAGCATCGTCATCAACGATGACATCAAAGTCACCATTCTGGGCGTCAAAGGGATGCAGGTGAGGATTGGCATCGATGCACCGAAAGATGTTCAGGTGCACCGCGAAGAGATCTTCAAGCGTATCCAGGCTGGCAACCCAGCCCCGGAAAAACACGACGACTCGCACTGAACAGCACTGCCTCAAGCCGCACGGACGCGCTTGATCGACCTGCGCCTCAGGTGCCCAGCAGTTCGCGCACCTTGGCGATCATCCTGTCCATATCGAAGGGCTTGTCGAACACCGCGGCGAACAGCTCCGGGCATCCTTGGCTGGCCTGCGCGCCGCTCATGAGGATGACCGGCAAGTCGCTTAGCTGCAGCTCATCGCGCATCCTGCGTGCCAGCTCTTCACCATTGAGCAATGGCATCATGTAGTCGGTGATCACCAGCTCGACGCGTTTTTCCCTCAGTGCTTCCAGCGCCTTCAGGCCATTGCTCGCCTTTTCCACCAGATAACCTTCATCCTCCAGGGCAAAGCCGAGGATGTCGGCGATCAGGTATTCGTCATCGACGATCAGAATGGTGTTCATCAGCCGCCCCGTCACCCGCCGCCTTGCTGCACTGGCGTCCCCGAGAGCACGCCGCTGGCGCCCTCGAAGGCCTTGCGCAAGGTAATGCCCTGCGGGCCGAGCAACAGCTCGTGCAGCGCGGGGTCATGGTGGCTGTCACGCACCTTGAGAATCGACAGCATGCGCCGCAGCTGGGAATCCAGTTCGACGAAACGCATCAGCATCAAGTTGTCGACGATGCTCGACAGATCCGGTGCCGGGGCCATGATTTCCGACCCGAACATGTCACGCATCTCCCAGGTCAGCAGCACACTGACGTCTCGCGCCCGCAACTCGCCGGTCAAGGCGCGGAAAAACGCGTTGAGCCGAGTCGGGTCAATTGCCAAACGGCTGAAGGCGCCCAGGCTGTCGATCACCACACGCTTGCTGCCTTGGGCCTCGATATGCTCAAGCAAGCGCGCACCAACCTGGTCCAGCAAACCCTCCGTGGTGGGCTGCCAGCACATCTGCAGCGCACCTTCGCGTTCCAGAGCGGCAAAATCGTAGCCCAGCGATGCCGCCTTGAGGCGCAGGCGTTCGGGCGTTTCGTAGAAGCCGAAATGCACACCAGGGGCTTCTTTCGTGCACGCGCTAAGGAAGGCCAGGCCCAGGGACGTCTTGCCGATACCGGAGGGCCCCATGATGAGGCTGACCGAGCCTGTGGCCAGCCCGCCGTCGAGCATCCCATCCAGGCTCGGAATACCCGAAGAAACACGGCTCAGGCTGGCGCTGCCCAAGTGGCTGGGGTGGCTGAACAGCGATTCCAGACGTGGAAAAACATGCATGCCCACTTCATCGATCAAGCATTCATGGCGCCCCGACAGGGCTGCGCTACCACGCGTCTTGCGCAGTTGAATATGGCGCACGGCACGGCTGCCCACCAGTTGCTCACCCAGCTCGATCACGCCATCGACCATGGTGTGCTCCGGGCTGCCCTCGTCCAGCCGGGCGCTGGTCAACAACAGCAGGGTGCAGCCGGCAAAGGCCGCGTGGCCTTGCAGTTCCGAGACGAATTTCTTGGTGTCCAGGGTCGTTTCGGCGCGCACGCGGGCATTGAGCACCCCATCGACGATCAGCAGGCTGGCCTGCTGCCGGTTGATTTCCTGGCGCAGCAGCTTGACCACGGCATCGAGCCCTTCCTGCTCCAGGGTATCGAAGGCACTGACAAACTGGATCTGGTCGCCCACCAGGGTCGGATCAAAAAACGCCAGCGTCCCAAGGTATTGGAACAGCCGCTCGTGCGATTCACTGAGCAACGTCGCCACCAACACCCTGCCGCCACCCTGTACGTGGCCACAGGCCAACTGATTGGCGAGGATGGTTTTGCCCGCGCCAGGCGGGCCTTGAATGATGTAGGACGCGCCCGCGACCAGCCCGCCCTTGAGCAGGGCATCGAGCCCTTCGATCCCCGTCACCAGCCGCTTGAGTGCTTGTGCCATGGTGTGTACCTGTAGGTTGGCGATCCGCTTATGGGTCACACGCGGGCAAATAGAGACGCATGCACGTGCCTTGGCCAGGCACGCTGTCGACACTGATGGCGCCATTGCTCTGCTTGGCAAAGCCATAGACCTGGCTGAGGCCAAGGCCGGTGCCCTTGCCGAAGGCCTTGGTGGTGAAAAACGGCTCGAAGATGCGTGGCAGTACGTCGGGAGCAATCCCGCTGCCGCTGTCCTGCACCTCGAAGCACACATAACGGCCCCGCAACCCTTCCACATCCCCGGCCAGTTCAACAACATCGACCGCCAGGCCAATGCTGCCTTTACCCTCGATGGCGTCACGGGCATTGAACAGCAAATTGAGCAGCACCATCTGCAACTGCCCTGCATCCACTTCGATGGCGGGCAGACTCGCGGGCAAATGGTGTTGCAGGTCGATTTCACTTGTCAGCGAATGCTCGAGCAAGCCACGCGTGGCAGCGATCAATTCCAGGGGCGCGATGCGCGTGACATCCAGTTTGCGGTGGCGGGCAAAGCTGAGCAGTTGCTGGGTCAGCTCGGTGCCCCGCTCGCCGGCCTCGAGGATGTGATGCAGCATGCGCTGGATGCGTTCTGGGTCGTGGGAGGTCAGGGCCAGCCGGGCGGAACTCAGGATGATCGTGAGCATGTTGTTGAAATCATGCGCCAGCCCACCCGTCAGCTGGCCGAGCGCTTCGAGCTTCTGCGCCTGAAAAAGCTGCGCACGCACAGCGTCGAGCTGCAGTGCCGATTCGCGCCGGTCGGTAATGTCCCGGGTGACCTTGGCCAGGCCAATGATCTGCCCAAGGTCATCGCGAATCACATCCAGCGCGGCCAGCGCCCAGAATTGCGAGCCGTCCTTGCGCACGCGCCACCCCTCATCCTGCGCCACGCCTTGCTCGAGTGCCTGGCGCAGCAAGCGTTCGGGGCGCCCTTGCGCACAATCCTGGGGGGTGAAGAACAACGAGAAATGCTGGCCGATCACTTCATCGGCCCGGTAGCCCTTGATGCGTTCGGCGCCAGCGTTCCACGACACCACATGCCCCGTCGGGTCGAGCATGTAGATGGCGTAGTCCACCACCGACTGAACCAGCTGTTCGTAGCGGTGCGCGGGCATGACAGGGTGTTCGAGACAGTCAGCTGAAACCATGCAAACTCCACAGGCACAGCGGGGAGGAATTGGGCGTGATCAGGAGTGTCCTCTGCAGCCGCCCTTGTGGCAACTGATTGTCAGCGTTCTCGGTCGACGAGTACAGGCATTGCGGCCACGGGTGAGGGCTGTCTTCCCTTGATCATAGGTGCTGCGGTTGACTCAACTATAACAATGGGTTATAAAGCGCGCTTGAATGCAACGCGCTTTCTACTTAGATACCTCTGCTTAGAAGCCCGTCGGTCGTCAAGGCCCATTCAAGTGCGAGTGTGGTGGAATTGGTATACACAGCAGACTTAAAATCTGCCGGCGTGAGCCTTGCGGGTTCGAGTCCCGCCACTCGCACCAAATTCCTTCGAAAAGGCGCCCTGGTGGCGCCTTTTTGCTGCCCAGCGGAAATCCCCGGTGCAACTGCTAGAGTGGAGCTTGTCCCCGTCCACTGGTATGCCGCCATGCGCTACTCCCTGTTCGATGGTCAACGCGACTTCATCATCCTGGTTGCCCGCATTCTGCTGATGATTCTGTTTGTTGTGTCCGGGTGGGCCAAGTTGACCGGCTTTGAAGGCACGGTCAGCTACATGACCTCCCTCGGCGCCCCCGCCCCTACGATCGCCGCGGCCGTTGCGGTGATCATGGAGTTTTTCGTCGGCATCGTGCTGATTCTGGGGTTCTACACGCGCCCGCTGGCCTTCCTGTTTGCACTGTTCGTGCTGGGCACCGCATTGATCGGCCACCCGTTCTGGAACATGGTGGACCCCGAGCGCAGCGCCAACATGACCCAGTTCCTGAAAAACCTGAGCATCATTGGCGGCTTGCTGTTGCTGGCCGTGAGTGGGCCCGGCCGCTTCTCGCTGGACCGTCGCTGACTCACGCGTCTTCGCAGTCGTCGAACCAGGCTGGGTGATCACGCTCCTCATCATCGAGGTCATCCAGCGTTTCCTCATCCTCCTCGACAGGGTCTTCGGCGCCTTGGGCGTCTGCCTCGGGGTCGATGCCGTCGTAAAGGAATTCGTGGTCGAGCAGGTGATCATGCTCGGGCTCGTGCAGATCGTCTTCGTCGCGCATGCGGGGCGGGCTCCTGGGATGGCGGGAGGCTTGTATAGGCTGAACAGGGGGCGAGGTCAATGGGTTGCGGCTTAATGCTGAGTTAACGGAGCGGGCGCAATCTGCAGGCTCTCCCTTCAAACGTTATTTGCCCGCCTTTTCATGGCGGGCTTTTTTTGGGCGGTGATTTTTGATAGTGGGGCGAAGGGCCTGGCTTGAGATTTCTAGCGCGTTTGAAATCGAGCGCCGCCCGCGCGGCGCATCGCGAGCAACGCTCGCTCCTACGTTTGTTTCGGGCCAGTCATGCCTGTGGGGGCGGCGCGCGACCGCCTTGTTTGTACGACACGATATCAAGCATGCGCCAAGGCGGTCGCGCGCGCCTGTCGCAGGCGTTATTGGCCAAAGACAAACGTAGGAGCGAGCGTTGCTCGCGATGCGCCGCGCGGGCGGCGATCGATCTTATAAGCGCAGAAACGCCAACGCCTTACACTTCGCAGCCCACATACGCCCCCTACCCACACCAAAACGACAGCCTCATGACCCCCGCTTCACGTATTACCGACAATAGGGGCGGCACACTGACCTTGCTCCGTACGTTTTTTTAGCCCGCCCCTTGTAGGCGGGCTTTTCTTTTCTATTGCATCGCCCGACCGGCTGACCAACGAGCGCCCCCTTCAAAACGCACTAAGCTCCACTATCCGATACTCGGGTATTCGGCTTTTCCACACATTGCCCATCGTCGCTCTGGCGATCCACACCGACGTGCCGATTTTCGGCGCAAAGAGGGTGCTCCAATGGCGACAATCGAGACAAAAGCGTTCGCTCGCGGGTTGCTCAAAGTAGAGAACTGCTGGCAGGCCTACATCCTGTCACGCCAATCCACCCAGGGGCTTGCCGGCCACGAACTCACGGCCGCGCAAGAAGCGTGCGACCGCGACTACATTCGGTTTCAGAACCAAAGCCAGCAGTTTTACGCCGAAGTGCGCAAGCGGGTAGGCGACGCTGAAAAGCTGGAAGCGGACTTGGCACACTATCCACCTCAATAACGCTTCTTCAGCCGTCATTGGGGTCGCTGTGCGACCCCATTCGCCTTACCTGACGACTTTGGAGCTGGGCCACCTCGCCGATGGCAGCTTGGGGCCAACACGATCGGATGCACCAATGCCAGACGCCACTTCCTGGATGGCTCCGCCCTTAGAAAGGAATGCTTTGATCTGCTCGTCTAGCCGCAGGTGGGCTTTGTGCGTGGGGGACTGATGGGAGGCATTCATGACTGAACCTCGATAGAGGAGTCACTGAAATGCAGCAACTCGTTTGTCACTATACGCTGCATCGGCCACAGAATGGGCGAAATCCCCTGCCCTCGCCAACGGTGCCTGCCGTTACAGGGCCTCCACTCGCCGATCACCGGCCGGCGGCGCCGCTTTCAAGATGTGGGTAAAGCTCCCGGTCAGGCCGAACCGAAGCTCTTTGGGCATCAAGAATGTGAAGTGGATGAGCCATGACCCATCGCCGAGCAACAACGTCTCGCTTCTGTACCGAATGACTTCCGCTTCGCTAATGCCGATCGCCACAGCGACTTCCTGATTGCTTGGCTTGCGATCCATTGAGGTGACTCCCTCCGACATTGCGCCGGGAAGCCATCAATACTCCTCCAGGGTCGGAAGCGCTACTTATAAATTTGTACCCTGGCACACCGCTTCATGCTGCAGTACCCCTTTCAGTATAAAACGTCATCAAAAGGCAATGAGGTATGCGGCAACGCCCTTAGCTAAACGCCAGGGTTTCCACAGGGAAAGATGGTCGAACACTCGGCTGGAATTGCCCGCGACACCTGCAATAGCGAGGTAGACGAACCACTTTCGCAGCGCTCTGGAGAGTTTCTTTTTTGTGAATCGCAACAGTCGGTACACCTTGAAAAATAACCCTGTCGCTAAAAACGGAAAAGCCCAAGACCATGCTGAGCTTAGGCGTCATGCCTCAAGGGGCTTCTGTATTTTCCGCCCCACAAAGAAAAACCCCGCAGACGTTAATCTGCGGGGCTTTCGAATAATGGAGGCCGAGGTCGGAATCGAACCGGCGTAGACGGATTTGCAATCCGGAGCATAACCACTTTGCTACTCGGCCTCAAAGTCGGATCTAGCTGCTTGCGCTTTGCTATCTCCTTGAAACACTGAACCTTTTTCAAAGTTCGCTGCGTTTCGATGGGCGCCATTATGTCTTCAATCATCGAACCTTGCAACCCCCTGAACGTAAAAAAATTTCAAGGGGTTCAAGGTGTTAGCGCAAGCGGCCGAGTTTGCTCCAAAGCCCCACCACGGTGTTCTCCACGGTGCCGCTGGCTGCCATGCCAATACGCTCCTGCAGGCTCTTGCGTTCGGCGTAGTGCAGGTGGAACAGGTTGGCGTTGCGGGCGCGGTCACTGAGGTACTCGTCGCTGGTCTGCAGCTCGTCAACCAGCTTGCGGTTGAGAGCCGCCACGCCCAGCCAGACTTCGCCGGTGGCCACTTCGTCGATGTGCAACTGCGGGCGATAGCGCGAGACAAAGTCTTTGAACAGCTGGTGGGTGATGTCCAGGTCTTCCTGGAATTTCTCCCTGCCCTTTTCGGTGTTTTCGCCGAACACGGTGAGGGTGCGCTTGTATTCGCCCGCTGTGAGCACTTCGAAATCGATGTCATGCTTCTTCAACAGGCGATTGACGTTAGGCAGTTGCGCCACCACACCAATCGAACCCAGCACGGCAAAGGGCGCGCTGACGATCTTCTCGCCAATGCAGGCCATCATGTAACCGCCGCTGGCCGCCACCTTGTCGATGCACACGGTCAACGGGATGCCCGCCTGGCGAATACGCGCCAGCTGCGAAGCCGCTAGGCCGTAGCTGTGTACCAGGCCGCCGCCACTCTCCAGGCGCAGCACCACTTCGTCCTGCGGGGTGGCGAGGGTCAGCAGCGCGGTGATTTCGTTGCGCAGGCTCTCAGTGGCCGAGGCCTTGATGTCGCCATCGAAATCGAGCACGAAGACCCGGCCCTTTTCTTCGGCCTTGCCTTTTTTCTGCTGTTTTTCCGCCTTGGCCTGCTGTTTGCGAAGGGCCTTGAGCTGGGCCTTGTCGAGCAGGCCCGACTCCAAGCGCTCACGCAGCTCTTTATAGAACTCGTTGAGGCGGGTGACCTGCAATTGCCCGCCCGGTTTGCGCCGCCCTTTACCGCGCAAACCGGCGATGGCCGACAGCACTACCAGGATGGCAATCACCAAGGTGGCGGTTTTGGCGAGAAAGCTTGCGTATTCGGCAAGAAACTCCACGTTGACTCCTTCATAGACCAGCGCCAGTTCGGCGCGTAACTGCTGCAAGCATACCGGTGCGCCTGAGGCGCTGCCAGCCGGTGTAAACGCTGGCAACACAGTTCAAACAACCTTTTCAAACGCTTGTATGTTTTTTCGTTGACAGCCTGTGTGGCACATCCTAACCTCGCAGCAACCTCCAACAGGCCGGATACCTCCGTGGGCAACCTCTACCTGATCCGACATGGCCAAGCCTCCTTCGGTGCCGAGGACTACGACGTCCTCTCGACCATCGGTGTGCGTCAGAGCCAAGCCCTGGGTGAACACCTGGCACTCCTCGATGTGCAGCTGGATCGTTGCGTGGCCGGCGACCTGCGCCGCCAGCAGGACACCGCACGCCTGGCCCTGGAGGCCTTGCACGCCACAGGCTGCCCGGTGCCGGCTGTTGAGACCGATGTGGCGTTCAATGAGTTCGATGCCGATGGCGTGATCCGCGCCCTGCTGCCCGGCCTGCTGGCGCAAGAACCCGATGCCCTGCACATCCTGCGCAATGGCGCGCAGCACCGCAGCGAATTCCAGCGCCTGTTCGCGCTGATGGTGCAGCGCTGGCACGCTGGCGATCATCCTGCCGACGATGGCCTGGAGACCTGGCAGGCCTTCACCGCGCGCGTCCAGCGTGGCCTGCAACGTGTGCTCGAAGGCGCAGGCAGTGGCGACAACATCGCCATCTTCACCTCAGGCGGCACCATTGCGGCCCTGCTCCATCTGGTTACCGGCATTACCCCCAGCCAAGCCTTCGCGCTGAACTGGCAGATCATCAACACGTCGCTCAGCCAACTGAAGTTTCGGGGCCGCGACGTGGCACTGGCCTCCTTCAACAGCCAAGCCCACGTGCAGCTGTTGAGGGCGCCGGAGCTTGTCACCTACCGATGAGCCCGGCTTGTTGTGTCCCTGCGGACGCGAATATAACTTAATAAGGATTACGCCATGAGCGATGTAGCTAAAGCCGTCGAAGCGATGAAAGCAAAGTTCAATCCAGCCGCTGCCGCAGGCCTGGACCTGGTGTTCGGCTTCGACATCACCGACGAAGACAAAAAGTACGCCCTGATCATCAAGGACGGTACGTGTGACATCCAAGAAGGCGAAAACCCAGACGCCAACTGCACCCTGGTGCTGGACAGCGAGACCCTCAAGGGTATCGTCAGTGGCGAGACCGACGGCATGCAGGCCTTCATGGGCGGCAAGCTGCGCGTCGAGGGCGACATGATGCTGTCGATGAAGCTCAGCGAGCTGTTCCCGTCCTGAGTGAAGGGCACGCCGATTGATCAAAAAACCGAAGCCTGACCGGCTTCGGTTTTTTTTTGCCCGATCACATCAAGGCGATTGATCCATCAGCAACACCCTTACCTATATGACGGCTGGCACGCTTGTTCCAACGCCAGCAGGCCATTAGATTAGCCAATAGTTGTTGCGAACGAAAATAAGGAAAACGCATGACGCTCACCGATCAGTCCACCCAGGTCCGCCCCGGCGAAGAACTCGACGCGGCCGTCATCGACCCTTATCTCAAGGCCCATATTCCCGGCCTCGAAGGCTTGCCGAGCATCAGCCAGTTCCCCGGCGGGGCCTCCAACCTCACCTACCTGGTCACCTACCCCGGCCGAGAGTTTGTGCTGCGCCGCCCGCCATTCGGGCAGAAGGCCAAGTCGGCCCACGACATGGGCCGTGAGTTTCGCATCCTTAATCAGCTCAACAGTGGCTTCCCTTACTGCCCCAAGGCGTACGTGCACTGCACCGACGAGACCCTGATCGGCGGCGAGTTCTATGTGATGGAGCGGGTCAACGGCATCATCCTGCGCTCGGACATCCCGGCTGAACTCAAGCTCGACGCAGCCAGCACCGAAGCCCTGTGCAAAAGCTTCATCGACCGCCTGGTCGAGCTGCATCAGGTCGACTACCAAGCCTGCGGCCTAGCCGACCTGGGCAAGCCGGAAGGCTACGTGCAACGCCAGATCGAGGGGTGGACCAGCCGCTACGCAAAAGCCATCACCGATGATGCCCCGCGCTGGGAGCACGTGATTGCCTGGTTGCACGACAAGATGCCCGCCGACCACCCACGCCCCGGCATCGTCCACAACGACTACCGCTTCGATAACGTGATACTCGATGCCGACAACCCGATGCGCATCATCGGTGTGCTGGATTGGGAGATGGCCACCCTCGGTGACCCGCTGATGGACCTGGGCAACAGCCTGGCCTACTGGATCGAGGCAGCAGACCCGGCGCCCGTGCAACTGATGCGCCGCCAACCCAGTAACGCGCCCGGCATGCTCACCCGCCGGCAGTTCGTCGACTACTACGCCGAGCGCGCCGGCATTCGCCTCGACAACTTCGATTACTACTATTGCTATGGCCTGTTCCGCCTCGCCGGCATCGTCCAGCAGATCTACTACCGCTACTACCACGGCCAAACCCAGGACAAACGCTTCGCTCAGTTCATCCACATGAACCGGCTGCTGGAGCAGATGGCCTTGCAGGTGACCCGCACCTCCATGCTCTGACGACAGATAACAAGGAAAACAGCATGTCCAAGACCCACTTGTTCGACCTTGACGGCAAGATCGCTTTCGTTTCCGGCGCCAGCCGCGGCATCGGCGAGGCCATTGCCCATCTGCTGGCGCAGCAGGGCGCCCATGTCATTGTCTCCAGCCGCAAACTGGACGGCTGCCAGCACGTTGCCGACGCGATCATCGCCGCCGGGGGCAAGGCCACCGCAGTGGCCTGCCATATCGGCGAAATGGAGCAGATCCAGCAGGTGTTCGCGGGGATACGCGAACAGTTCGGGCGCCTGGATATCCTGGTCAACAACGCGGCCACCAATCCGCAGTTCGGCAACGTGCTGGACACCGACCTGCTCGCCTTCCAGAAGACCGTCGACGTCAATATCCGCGGCTACTTTTTCATGTCGGTGGAAGCCGGCAAGCTGATGCGCGAACACGGCGGCGGCAGCATCATCAACGTGGCGTCGATCAACGGTGTTTCGCCTGGGCACTTCCAAGGCATCTATTCGGTGACCAAGGCTGCGGTGATCAACATGACCAAGGTCTTCGCCAAGGAATGCGCGCCATTCGGCATCCGCTGCAATGCCCTGCTACCCGGCCTGACCGATACCAAGTTCGCCTCGGCGCTGGTGAAGAACGAGGCCATCCTCAACGCCGCCCTGCAGCAAATCCCGCTCAAGCGCGTGGCCGACCCCAAGGAGATGGCCGGCGCGGTGCTGTACCTGGCCAGCGACGCCTCCAGCTACACCACCGGCACCGCACTCAACGTCGACGGTGGTTACTTGTCCTGATCAGGCCTTGATCGCCTGCAAGGTGTAGCTCAAGGGCAGGCGTGACGGCTGGTGGCGCAAACGCCACTCGCCGTCGGCGCCCTTGTCCATCTGCCCAGGCAGCGCTTCCCAAGGGATGCTCGGGTGCTCGACCAGGCCTGTCAGTTGCAGCCCGTGCGCCAGCAAGGCACTGATAACCTCGCCCAGGCCGTGGTTCCACTCATGGGTCTCGGTATGGACGAGGCGCTGGTCGGTTTCGACGTACGTCTGGTCGGTGTGCCACACCGTCGGGGTTTCGTGCTCGAAGTACGGATACTCGATCAACAGGCGGTCCTGGTGGTCTTCGTTGACGGCCATCAGCATCGGGTGGCCATCGCGCAGGAACAGCCGCCCACCCGGCTTCAACAAGGCCGCCACAGCGCGCGCCCACGGCTCGATGCGGGGCAGCCAGCAGAGCGCGCCGATGCCGGTGTAGACAAGGTCGAACGTGCCCGCCGGCAGCACCTGGTCGGCGGCGTAGACATCTGACTCCACATACGCGATTGGCGCTGCGCAGCGTTCGGCCAACGCCCGCGCCTGCGCCAGCGAAGCCGCGGAAAAATCCAGGCCACAAACCTGCGCGCCAAGGCGCGCGAGCGACAGGGTATCGGTGCCGATGTGGCACTGCAGGTGAACGGCGTTGAGCCCGTGGATATCGCCCAGCAGCGGCAAGTCGAAACGAACGGTTTCGGAAAGATGCGCGGGGCGTTCGACCAGCAGCTCGACCTCATAGTCTTTCGAGGCAGCGTGCAAGGGGGCGCGTTCGTCCCAGCTGGTGCGGTTGAGTTGCAGCGATCGGTCCATGGTTGACGTCCTTGTCTGCTCGTACTGTTTTATTACAGGCACGTCGCCGCAGCAGCACGCCGCTGCAGCGCCACGCCGTCATTTTTTTGCGCGTAGTAATCGACCCGCGCCCCACCCGCCTGCGGATAAACGTCCACGAACGCCTCGGCCTCGCGGGTATACACGGTGAAACCACCCTGTTTGCGCGGCTCCAGGTAGCCACTGGCATCGTCCCCGAACACCGCCTCTTCCTGCCAGCTGAACTGAATGCATTGGGCGACCAATTCTGGCGCCTTGTGCGAATCGAGCTGCGCGGTCGGCTTGCCGCCACGTGCCGTTTCCATGGTCGCGGAAGCGCAACCGACCAGCATCAGTACTGCGGCCATCGGCAGAATCGCTCGCATGTTCAATCCTCAGGGCAAAAAAGAAGGCGACTCTAGCATTGGCGGCACCGCGAGTGAATTGTCGGGCGCATGCTGCTGTCGCAGTAGGAACATGCCGTCACAAGGAAACCGCGATGAAAAAGCATCACCTGATACCCGCCTTGCTGCTCGCCGCCCTGCCCTGCCTGCCGTTGGCCGCTTCTGCCGCCCCGTCCGCCGAAGAAAGCATTACGGGGCCAGAAACCCACAACCGTGAACTCAAGGTGGGTGACAAGGCCCCCGACCAATACAAGCGCGATGATCAGATGGTAAAAGACTGGAAGGCCAAAGGCCTGCCCACCCCAGAAAAGGAAAGCCATTGGGTACGCATGGGCGAGCACTACGTGCTGGTGCAGATCACCAATGGGGTAGTGTTGGCGATCCACCCGGCCAGCTGAATCAACTGACCTGCACCAAGGCCGCCATGTGCACGGTGTTGCGCCCGGCGGCCTTGGCCTGATAAAGCGCTGCATCCGCCTGCGCCAGCAGGCTGGAGGTGCTGTCCCTGGGCCCTGGCACACCGCACCACAGCCCGACACTGAAACGCAGCTCGATCTCATCACCGGCAAAACGCGCGGGGCTGTTGGCAATCGCTTCCCGCAAGCCCTGCAACGCGGCCATCGCCCCGCTTCTGTCAGTACCTGGCAACAGCAGCAGGAATTCCTCCCCGCCATAGCGCCCAAGGCTGTCCCCCTGGCGCAAACGCTGCTGCAACTGACGCACGCAATGGCACAACACCTCGTCACCCGCCAAGTGCCCATACAGGTCGTTGATCCGCTTGAAGTGATCGATATCGATCATGGCCACGGCCAGGCTGCTCTGCGCCTCGCGGGCGCGGTCCAACTCGACGCCGAAGCGTTCGAGGATCGCCCGGCGGTTGTAGGTGCCGGTCAACACATCGCGCAAGGCCAAGTGCTGTAGACGCGATTCGCTACGCTCCTTGGCCATCAACACCAAGCCGATCGAATACATCATCACCGTGACCGTGCCGATCGCCACCGAAATGCTCTGCTTGAGGTTGCTGGTGTCATAGCGCATTTCCACCGCCGTGCCATTGGCCACCGCCACGGCGCGCATGCCCAACCCGACCAGGCTGATCAGCGCACCGATCTGCAGCAGCAGGTGCGCCCTGCCTGGCCGCTCGACGTACCGCCTGGCCCAGTACAGGATCATCGAGCACTGCAGCATCAGCACCAGCGTCGCCAGCAGCATGCGTGGTTCGAGGGTGTCGAGCAGCAGCATCAGCCCGACCAGCATGCACGCCGGGATGATGAAGATCAGCCGCCACGGGATCACTTGCTCACGCACCCGGAACAAGCTGGCCGAATAAAACGCCAGGGCCAGTGACAGCAAGCTGTTGCCCAGGCCATAGCTGAGCCACAGCGGCGCTTGCGCGTAAACGGTGTAGCAGACATACGCCAAGGCATGCACCAGCAGCCCGCAGCCGGTAAGCAGCAGGTTGTCGCGGCGGTTGCTGCGGCCGACCAGCAGCAGGCAGAAAGCCAGAATGGTCGCTACCAGGGCGACCGCGGCGAACAGCGTGGGGGTGTGGGCGATCATCGTGATTCACCGTGTGGCAGTTTGCCGTCTTGGCTGCGGCTTACCGTGCAGTCTAGGTGCCGACGGCCGGCTCGGCCATGACCGAGCGAGACAGAACAGCAGCCGGCAAGCACGCCACTCATCGCTGGCAGGACAATTTTTTGCCCGCCCAGGAAACCAAATGGATCGATCCCAGTCTCAGGAAGTGTCCCGTAAACCTTTGCGGATCAAGGACCTATATCGTGATGACCCGCCTTGCAAGCTTTTCGCTGATTGCCGCCATCCTGCTGACTGCTGGCTGCCACAGCCATCGCTACCATGACGACGACGATGGCTGGCGTGATCGCGACCGTGGCCATGGCCACCATCATCGGCATGACCGTGACGATGACGACGACCGTCAATACCGCGGTGACCGCTACTACCGCTGAAGCGTCTTTGCAACCCTGACCCGCCGCCCGCTGCGCGGCACCTTAACCTGATGATTCCTTTTGAGGTTCGTACCATGCGTCTGACTCTGCCTTCCCTTGCCCTCGGCCTGCTGCTGTGCCAGGGCGCTTTCGCCGGTGACGGTACCGCCGCCATTGGCGGTGGCCTGGGTGGTGTACTGGGTAACGTTGTCGGCCAACAGATCGGCGGCAGCACAGGCGCTGCCATCGGCGCCGGTGTCGGCGGCGCTGCCGGCAGTGCGGTAGGCGCTCGCAAGGGCAACCGCACCGAGGCTGCCATCGGCGGTGGCCTGGGTTCTGCGGGCGGTTCGCTGCTCGGTGGCAAAGTCGGCGGTTCTGCCGGCTCCACCATTGGTGCCGGCCTGGGTGGCGCGGCCGGTGGTGCCATCGGTAACCACATGGGCGACAACAACGGCAAGAAGCACCACCGTCACCGTCACTGATCCAGGTGACAAACAGGGGCCGCATAGCGGCCCCTTTTGCGTCTTAAACCCTGCAACACATCAACACACCCTTCATCCCAAGCTGGCACACTGGCTGCTAATGTCTACCGTGCCCCTGTGTGAAGGAACACCCCCTCCCCATGAACCACGAGCTGCTCTGGGTCCTCGGCCTGCTGGCCATCGTCGTCGTCCTCTTCATCATCAACCGCCCGCGCATGGACGTGGTCGCCCTCATGGTGATCCTCGCCCTGCCGTTATCGGGCATCCTCACGGTGGAGCAGGCACTGGCCGGTTTCAGCGACCCCAACGTGGTACTGATCGCTGCCCTGTTCGTGATCGGCGAAGGCCTGGTACGCACCGGCATTGCCTACCGCATCGGCGAATGGATGAGCGAACGCGCCGGCAACAGTGAAGCGCGCTTGCTGATACTGCTGATGGTGGCGGTGGCGGGCCTGGGGTCGGTGATGAGTTCTACGGGAGTGGTGGCGATCTTCATCCCGGTGGTGCTGAGCATCGCCGCACGCCTCAAGCTCTCGCCCAGCCGCCTGATGATGCCGCTGAGCTTTGCCGGCCTGATCAGCGGCATGCTCAGCCTGGTGGCCACGCCGCCCAACGTGGTGGTGCACAGCGAACTGGTGCGCCATGGCGAACAGGGCTTCAATTTCTTCAGCTTTACCCCGTTCGGCCTGGTGGTGCTGGTGCTGGGCATCGGCTACATGCTGCTCACCCGCCACTGGCTCAACGGCGAAGTGCGCAAGGACGGCCGGGTGGAAACCCGCCGCACGTTGCTTGACCTGGTACTGGACTACAAGCTCAGCGGCCGCGAGCGGCGCCTGCGCATCCGCCCGCACTCACCGCTGATTGGCCACACCCTGGGCGAGCTGGAGCTGCGTACAAAGCATGGCGCCAACGTGATCGGCATCGAGCGCCAGCACAAATTCAGCACACGGGTGATCACCGCCGACTCCAATACCGTGCTGCACCAGGGCGACGTGCTACTGCTCGACCTGTTCGCCAACCGCGACGACCTGCGCAGCCTGTGCCAGACCATGCAACTGGAGCCGCTGCATTTCAAGGCGGCCTACTTCATCGATCAGTCGCAGGAACTGGGCATGGCCGAAGTGTCGCTGCCACCCGGGTCGCAGTTGATCGGCAAGAGCATCCTCGAGCTGGCGTTCCGCACCCGTTTCGACCTCAACGTGGTCGGCTTGCGCCGCGATCAGGTGGCCATCGAAGGGCAACTGGTGGAAGAAAAGCTGCGCCTGGGCGATACCCTGCTGGTGGTCGGGCCCTGGAAAGCCGTGCGTCAACTGCAGAGCAAACCGCACGACTTTCTGGTGTTGAGCTTGCCCGCCGAGATCGACCAGGTCGCCCCGGCCCGCACGCGTGCGCCACAGGCCTTGTTGAGCCTGGCGGTGATGGTCGGGCTGATGGTCAGCGGCGCGGTGCCCAATGTGATCGCCGCGCTGATCGGCTGCCTGCTGATGGGCGCAGGCCGGTGCATCGACATGAACAGCGCCTACCGGGCAATCCATTGGCAGAGCCTGGTACTGATCGTCGGCATGCTGCCGTTCGCCCAAGCCCTGCAAAAAACCGGCGGCATCGACTTGGCCGTGACCGGGCTGGTCAGTGTGCTGGGCGGGGCCGGCCCCAGTGCCATTCTTGCCTGCCTGTTTGCCGTGACGGCAGTGATCGGCCTGTTCATTTCCAACACCGCCACTGCCGTGCTGATGGCGCCGGTGGCAATCAGCACGGCCACGCAACTGGGCATGTCGCCCTACCCCTTCGCCATGACCGTGGCCCTCGCCGCATCGGCTGCGTTCATGACGCCCGTCTCGTCACCGGTCAACACCCTGGTGCTGGGCCCGGGGCAATACCGGTTCGGTGATTTCGTCAAAGTCGGCGTGCCATTCACCTTGCTGGTAATGCTGGTGACTGTGGTGATGGTCCCGTGGTTCTTCGGCTTGTAAGGAAATCGACTGGGGATACCGGCAATTTGGCATTATCTTGCAGGATCGCGGCAGATTGACATCAAGTACCCTGTCGAAACACACTGACACGTAATTGCCCCAGGTGCTTCAAGCCGTTGTCCTGGATTTCGTTTCCGCTTGCCGGTCGAGTTCATGGTTTTTCCAGCCCAATCGCGCTTGTTGCCCTATGTCGCGCTGCTTTGCCTCACGTTTGCCCTGACCCTCGGCGGCATCCTGGCACGCCCCATCGAGTCCCTCTCCCTGTTCTGGCCGGTGAATGCGGTATTGGTCGGCGTGCTGTTGCGCTACCCCCGCCAGGCCAACGCCCTCGGCTTCATGCTGGTGTGGCTGGCGATGGTGCTGGCCGACCTGCTGTGCGGCAGCGCCTGGAAGCCGGCGTTGTGGTTCAACCTGTGCAACCTCGGCATGGTGTTCACCGTGTGGCAGTTGTTGTCACGCGTGCCGCGCCCGCACCGACGCATGCGCAGCCCGCATGGCGTACTCAGTGTATTTGCCTCATGCGCCGCTGGCGCGATGGTTGCCGCGAGCATGGCCTCGGTGATGGCCGCACCGTGGTTCGAGCAATCGCTGCCGGCCACCTGGCTGGCCTGGTTCAGTGAACAATTCTCGACCAGTATACTGGTGCTGCCGGTGCTGCTGACGGCGCCCTCGGTGCGGGCGATGGTGCGCAGTGGCGCCCAGGCAGTGCGTTTGCCGCCGCTGCTGGTGCTGCTTGGCTCGCTGGCCTTCAGCATCGCCTTCGGTGGGCCAGGAGCGATCGCATTCCCGATCGCCGCCCTGCTGTGGTGTGCCTGGACCTACCCGCCGTTTCTGGTCTCGATGCTGACGCTCACCGCCGGCAGCACCCTCATCGTCGCAGTCGCGCAAAACCTCATGCACTTCAGCGTGCCGCAGAGCGAACCCGGGGTCACCACCCTGATGTCGGCGCGCCTGGGCATCGCCATGCTGGTACTCGGGCCGCTGGTGGTGGCCTGCGTCAGCCAGGCCAATCGCAGCCTGATGGCACGCCTGGCGCACCAGGCCACCATCGACCACCTGACCGGGGTACTGACCCGCAGCGCGTTCACCCGCCGCGCCAATGCACTGCTCGACAGCCGCCAGCAACATGCCCAAGCGCTGCCGCTGACGTTGATGATGCTGGATATCGATCACTTCAAGGCGATCAACGACGCGCATGGCCACGCAATCGGTGACCAGGTACTGCGCCAGTTCGCCCGCACCCTGCAAGACCAGTTGCACGAAGGCGAGCTGTTCGCGCGCATGGGTGGCGAGGAGTTCGTCGTGATCCTCCCAGGCCTTGCGCCAGATCGCGCCAAATTCACTGCCGAACGCCTGCGCCGGGCCGTACAGGACCTGCATGTGGTGCACGCCGACCATCGCCTGCAGATCACCGTGAGCATCGGCCTGGACGGCTGCGCCGCCGACACCCCGGCGCCGAGCCTGGACGAGCTACTGGCGCGCGCCGATCAAGCGCTGTACCGGGCCAAGGCGCATGGCCGCAACCGCGTCGAACAGGCCGAGGCACAGCGCCAGGTGGTCTGACTCAACCGGCCAGCAAATCCCAGGACAACTTGGCAATCAGTACGCACAGCAAAATCAGGAACAGCCCGCGCACGAAACCTGCGCCCTTGCGCACCGCCAGCCAGGTGCCGGTCAACGCACCGAGGATGTTGCAGGCCGCCATGGGCAAGGCGATGGCATACAGCACGTTGCCCGACGGCACGAAGAACACCAGCGCCGCCAGGTTGGTGGCGATGTTCACCACCTTGGCCGAAGCCGAAGCGTGCAGGAAGTCCAAGGCAAAAAAACGAATGAACAGAAAGATCAGGAAGCTGCCGGTCCCTGGCCCGAACAGGCCATCGTAAAAACCAATGGCCCCACCGATCAACACCGCCAGGCATTGCTCCTTGCGGCCGATCTGCGTGGGCTTGTGCAGCGTGCCGAAGTCCTTTTTGCAGAACGTGTAGATCGCCATCAGCACGATCATCACCAGCACGGCCGGGCGCATCACGCTGGGCGGCACCAGCGATACCGTGGCGGCGCCGGCAAACGACATGACAAAGGCACTGAGCGCCGCTGGCACGATCAGCCCCCAGTCCAATGTGACCTTGCGGATGAACGAGCGGGCCGCAAAGGCAGTGCCGCACACCGAGGCCAGTTTGTTGGTGCCCAGCAAGGCCGCCGGTTGCGCGGTGGGCAGCACGTTGAACAGCGCCGGGATCTGAATAAGCCCGCCACCGCCTACGGCGGCATCGATCAAACCGGCGGCAAAGGCGAACACAGAAAGTACAGCGATATCCATCATGACGCGGCTCCAGGCAGTAAGACAGGCTGCAAGGCTAATCAAAGTGCCGCGCTTGTGTTGAAATGCCATATTGCGAAAACTGCAATTAGGAGCAGGCAATGGCCTTGGACATGCTGCGGGAGATTCAGGCGTTCGTCAGTGTCGCCCACAAGCGCAGCTTCGTCGCTGCGGCACGCGCCCTGGGGCGTTCACCCAGCGCGGTAACCCGAGCGGTGCAAACGCTGGAGGACAACGCCGGCAGTAAACTGCTCAACCGCAACGCCAACGCGGTGACCCTGACCGAAGCTGGCGAGCGCCTGCTCCCCCATGCCGAACGCTTGCTGGATGTGCAACGTGATGCAGTCGACGAGTTGGCCGCGCTAAGCGGTAGCGCCCAAGGCTGGATCCGTTTCGCCGTGCCGCAATTGCTGGGTGAGCATGTGTTGCCCCGGGTACTCGCTGAGTTTTCCCAGCGTCATCCACAGGTGACCTTGGACGTGCAGTACAGCGATGCCGCCCTGGACCCGCTGCTGGACAAGTTCGACTTCGTGGTGCGCGGCGCTTTTCCGCAATCCAGCGAACTGATCGGCTATCCGCTGTGGGGTTACCAGCGCCATCTTTATGCAAGCCCGGCTTACCTGGCCAGGGCCGGCAACCCGCAACACCCAGAAGACCTGGAACATCACGCACTGATTCTGCATACCGCCCCACGCATACTCAAAGCCTGGCATTTTTGCCGAGATGGCCTGATCACCAACATGCGCCCGACGCCACGGCTTCGGCTGGATTCCGGCGATGCGGTGTACCACAGCACACTGGCCGGGGCCGGTATCGCCCGCCTGGCGGCCTGGGTGGGCGAAACTCAGGTCAAGGCCGGGCGCCTGGTGCGGGTGTGCCCGCAATACCGCTTGACCTCAAGCACCGGCCAAGACCCGCAAATGCACGCGCTGTACCCGGCCGGCGAGTTGCCCGCTCGGGTTCGTGAACTGCTGCAGGCCCTGCGCCGCGCCGGCCTGTCGGCCTAACGGCGACGGCTCAAAAGGACTGTTCAAATTCTGCTCAATTTAACAGAGCCCGCTTCCGGCTTGGCTTGCAGCATTTTATCCACAGACCTACCCACGTTTTTTGTGGACAGATTTCCCAGCGCAAAGAACGACTTATCGCACATGCAGCAACGCTGTATTGGCCAGCCTGACCAACTCGATCCACTCAAGCGTGCTGATCTCACCCGCCTGTTCCAATATGCCCGCGCTGCGCAGTGCCTCGTCGTACGCGTCCTCATCGAGCGTGCCTTCAGCGAGAAAACGGCTACGCCACTCCAGCATGGCTGAAGTGCCTTTCTTGCATTCCATGTGTGTTTCGACTCCAAGGCAAAAGACCGGCCCGTCAACGTGGGCCGCAGGACGGCGGCGGGAGATTACACGAGCCATTCGCACTTGAGAATTACTTGCAGGTACCACTGATCAGTCATGGTGAATGAACGGAGTAGCCGAGGGCGCAGGCGGGTGGGCCCATCTGGCGAATCAGACGGGCCGCGAAGGGAGGAGTCGGGTGAAAGTCAGCTTGGCGGAATGGTGCCCAAAATACCTATCAGAATGGTCAGGAGCAGAAAACCACCCAGGAACAGCGTCAGCTTGCCCATCGGAACCTCTACAGTGTGATGCGGGGATGGGCCTATTGTCGGTCCATGGCTGATACGGTTACAGATGCAGGTTTGTAGAAAAAAAGCGGATCAGATGCCAGTGTTCAGCACAGGGGCGCGACCCACCTCAACTCAATTGCTCCAGTTTTGCCAGCGGCAACCAACCGAACTCATCATCGTCATGGCGCCGACACCACATCCAGCCATTGAGCGAGCGCACCTGCTGCACCAGTTGCCCGGGGTCGGCATCCAGTTCATGGGCCGAGTAGTGATCAAGCGCCCTGCCTTTCTCCACACTGAATCGCTCGATCAATTGCGCCGGCACCCACCCCGCCTCCTGCCCAGGGCATGAACACAAGTACCAGTCCTGCCAGCCCGGCTCGCCTTCATAGCGCGGGCCGATATCCAGCAGCGTGCCCTTGGCAAAACGAATCGGCCTTGGGTATTCGCTGCGGTGGCGCTCAATCACGACGTAATGCATAGGGCCTCTCCTTGGCCTGGGGGAAATTATCGATCGTAGCAGAAGCGGTCTGACACGCTGCGACGGCATGGTTGTATCTTTATGTGTACAAACTGAGACCTGATACACAAGAACGTTTCCTACAGCTAAATCGGACATACCCTTGATACAGAGGTCCTCTTTACTGGCTTGCATCAACCCATACCTGTGGCCTTGCCAAGGAGATGCACGATGCTTGCCCACCCCTCGACACCTTCACGCCACCCAACACGCCGCATCCGCCACCTCCTCGCCTGTGCCCTTCTTCCCCTGGGCCTGATGGCGACTGCCGCCTGTTCGGCTGCGTCAGCACCGGCTCAGGCAACGGCCACCCCAGCGGAGCGCTTCGGCCCACTCAAGCACGTTGAAGCTGGCGTGCTCGATGTGGCCTATGTCGAGCAAGGCCCAGCCGATGGCCCTGTGGTCATCTTGCTGCATGGGTGGCCCTACGACATTCACAGTTTCGAGGCGGTGGCACCGAAGCTCGCCGCAAAAGGCTACCGCGTGCTCGTGCCGTACGTACGGGGCTATGGGCAGACCCGCTTCCTTTCAGCGCAGACCCTACGCAATGCCCAGCCCTCGGCCCTGGCCAGCGACGTCATCGCCTTCATGGACGCCCTTCACATCCAGCACGCCGTGCTCGCCGGTTTCGACTGGGGCGCCCGTACTGCCGACATCGTCTCGGCCCTGTGGCCCGAGCGGGTCAAAGCACTGGTGTCAGTCAGTGGCTACCTGATCAGCAGCCAGGAAGCCGCCAAGGCGCCGCTCCCGCCCAGTGCCGAACTGCAATGGTGGTACCAGTACTACTTCGCCACCGAGCGCGGCCAAGCCGGTTATGACAAGAACCGCCATGCGTTCGCCAAGCTGATCTGGCAAACCGCCTCACCCAAGTGGGCCTTCGATGACACCACCTTCGAGCGCAGTGCCAAGGCCCTGGACAACCCCGATCAGGTTGCCATCACCGTGCACAACTACCGCTGGCGCTTGGGGCTGGCACAAGGCGAGGCCCGCTACGCCCCGCTGGAAGCGAAACTGGCCACTTTCCCCAGCATCAGTGTGCCGACCATTACCTTGGAAGGTGATGCCAACGGAGCACCGCACCCACCGGCAGAAAGCTATGCACAACGCTTCACCGGCAAGTACGCGTACCGCCTGATCAGTGGCGGCATTGGCCACAACCTGCCCCAAGAAGCCCCCGATGCGTTCGCTCAAGCAGTGATCGACGCGGACCACCTGTAGTCACCGACGTGTTTCCCGCGTCAGCAGCCCCTACTTCAGGGGCTGTAATTGCTACATAAGGTTTCACAACGTTCGGTGACCTTGCTTTACACCGCTGCGGGCGACGGCGCGACCGAAATTGCTCAAAACCCTTGAGCCCGGGGCGTTGAGGACCTTCTGCAGCACACGATTTGAAACTGTCAGATGCGAAGTTTGTAGGATCTTTACCCGTACATCGTAGGAGAAATCCAAGCAGTGGCATTTCCCTGTATGAAACATCAGTTTCATCGGCAAAATCGAGCTGCTAGGGTCCCATTTTCCTACAACGGCACGGATGCCCACCGCATGAGAAAAGCATGGACCCGTTCGATGCCTCGGCCCTGAAACTGCAAAAGAACCTGCTCACCCTGCGCCAGTCGCGTGATCGATTTAGAAAGGAGGGCTATGACAAGGAAGCCGATGACCTTGATAAGTCGATCGCGCGAATAGAGGCGGTGTTGAGCAAGATGGCGGGCACGGTCAAACCACCGACCTTGCAGTAGCCCCTGTTCAGCCAGCGGCCAGCGCATGAGTGATTTGTAGCGTCTGCGCGGGTAAGCTCTTTGCTCATGCCTTCATACAGGAATAGGGAAATGAGCGTTGACTGGCACGCAGGGCCGATCACCAGAAGCACCCCGCTGGACAAACACTACCGGAGCACGCAAAAAGTTCGACGGTTCCTGACGGATGAGTGCGGAAGCGCATTCAAGTTTGATCGCACCTTCATGGCCTGGATCAAGAGCGGCGAGCCGTTGACGATGGGCGACGTGGCTGACGGGTGGATACGTACCCATCTTTGAATTTGGCGCGCTGAGGGTGAGGGGTTAACTCAAGCTAGATGTACTCGGTAACGTGCGGTAATACACCGAACCCAGGCGGGGTGAGTTACCGAGATAATATCCATCGATGATGCAGGGCCACTCCCTCAATGGCCTGATGAACAATGGACTGGTCAGGACGCTTTATCGATGACGAGCTGGAACGCTTTCTATGAGCGCACGGACAAACGTGCCCCCTCCCCACTGCTCAGTTACGCGATTGACCACGTCAAAGATCAATACCCCCGTCACGCAGTCGACCTGGGGTGCGGCGCCGGCAATGAGGCTTGGCAACTCATCCAGGCAGGCTGGCAGGTTCTGGCAATAGACAAAGAACCTGAAGCCATCGCCAGGACGATCCGCAAGTGCTCATTGAGCGACGCCCGCATGCTCGACGCGAAAGTCGCAGACTTTGAGCACCTCACCGAGGTGCCTGCCTCGAACTTGATCCACGCCGGCCTTTCACTGCCTTTTTGCCACCCTGGCCGGTTCGATTACCTCTGGAGCCAGGTGCGCGATGCACTACTGCCAGGTGGCGTCTTCGTGGGCCATTTCTTCGGCCTGAGGCACAGCTGGGCGAGCCAAGTGCAGATGTCATTTCAAAGCGTGGAAGACGTTCGGCGGCTTTCAGAAGGGCTTGAGGTTATCCTGTTGCGTGAAACGGAATCCCCTATGATCATCGATTCTGAATCCGTGAATTGGCATCGGATCGATGTGATCGTGCGCAAGGTGCATTCCGCCAAGGCTGACCAAGCCTAATGACCCGAACCGTATGCCCTTTACGCCTTTTGTCGTTCTCTGCTGGAAGCCCTAATGAATAAATTGATCCTGCCTGTCGCCATCTTCTTTAGCGTACTCATCGCTGGGAAGGCATCCGAGCATTTCGGGCTGGAGGGCAGCTGGAAAATCGGCCTGCTTTGCGTCGTAGCGGCTGCCGTGCAGATCGCCGTGACCCGTTTCCAGCGCCGGCAACAGCAAAAAGTATAACGCTCGCCCTCTGACGGAACCGCCCTAGCCCGCCTTGGCGGGCTTTGCTTTGCCCGTTGAAATCAGAATCGATACCCCCGATTCGCGAGAGCAAACAAAAGGGAATTGGCCTCACCATCAACCCAACTGTCTGCCTCAGCACCCGCACAGCCGGATGATCGCGGATCCGTGGGGTGTGCTACTACAAACTGGAAGGCAGCAGTATGAATGCCCATACGATGGCGGCTGGCCACAGCCATGATGCGTGAGCTTATCACCGTGAACTTAGTCTACCTGGCGATCTGTACGTTCATTTCTCGATGACGCCCACTGCTTTACGCATGGGCTTCATCGCAACCGAACGCGACTCTACCCAGCTAGTCCTTCCTAATATAGCCTGCCGTTAACTGCAGACCACAGACGCTCGGGGGCCACTAACAATCCCTGTAAATCAAAACAGCGAAAGCGGGTAGTTAATGATTAGGCGGTTTTCATTGAAACTAGTATTAGTCCCCCACGCTCGACGCAGTGTCGAATTTCGCCATTTGACGTTCAGGTCTTTAAGTGCGCCAGATTGAAAAACATAAGCCAGTTCACTCTCCCTGCCCCACTCCTTGGCGTCAGTCTCAGTACCCACATGGATACCGCTTCCCTTGATGTACCGGTTCATAAGTGTCAGCCCGGGCACACCCAGTGCCGTGAAATTATAATCATGTCGCAACTGCCAAGAGCGCTCATTAGCATTTTCGTAACTAGAGTTAAAGCTGTCATTGGCCAGTGAGCCACCCGACGTGCCGTTAACTTTCATCCAACCGTCCTGACCAGAGACCTTTTGCAACCCGATATAAAATGTGTTTGCACCATACTTGGCGAAAAACAACCCAGACCCTGTACGGTTATCAAGATCTCCCGCCAGAGATCGCCCCTCATCCTTACCAGTGAACCATTGTAAATTGGCACCCAGCGTCCAGTCGCCAACGGATTGGCTATGGGTGAGCTGCACCATCTGCTGACTATAGATATCTTTCAACTCAGCCCCCCACACGCCGAGCATCGTCTGCTTGTCATTGAACGTATACTCGCCACCCAGGAAGTTGAACCGATCAGAGGTGACGCCCGGTTTCTGCGCGAGGAACATATCCTCCATGCTGGCATCATTTCGCGGGCTGTTAGCACGGAATTGCCCGCCGTAGAGGGTAACATTTTCGATTTCTCGAGAAGTAATCTGTGCACCGCGGAACGTCTGGGGTAACGACCGGCCGTCATCTGAACGCAAGATTGGCAGCGTGGGCATCCATTCGCCGACCTTGAGCTCTGTAGAAGAGAACCGCGCTTTACCTGCAATTGCCAAACGCCCGTAATCATCGGCCGCGCGGCCATCGTCATGAATGGGCAGCAATTGTGTTCCTCGGGTGCCACGCCCACTGTCTAACTTCACGGCGAACAGCCCCAGGGCGTCAACGCCAAAGCCCACCGGCCCCTGGGTAAAGCCCGACTTATAACTCATGATAAAAGCTTGACTCCACTCTTCTGCTTTGCCTTGAGTGGTAGAGTCGCTTACAAAGTTACGGTTAATGTAAAAATTACGTAGCGCCAGCGCAGCAGTTGAATCCCCTATAAATCCAGCCTCGGTTGCCTGCACGCAGACTGCCGTACTGAAAAGCGGCAGAACAAAAAATATCTTTGCGTTATTGTAAATATATTCGGATGCGCGGATTTTCATTTTTTATTGTTTCCATCACAGACATTTAATATAAACGCAGCTTGTCACGCCGAGCATTCATTCAACGAGGTTTTGTACAACGCCTTCTATTAATTGACGCCCCCTCTAAGCAGAGGGTTCTTCCGTTTTCTATGAATAGCGCAAGCCTGCATGACCTCAGGCTTATTACTGCGCCTCCGTGGCGCAGCGCGTGGCTAAGAGCGGCGCGCTATTGTTGCGACATCCAGCAGACGGCGACGGCCGAGCCCGTTAATTCGTGAGCGCAGGCCAAACTCCAGTACCCTCTATAAAGTCAAAAAATGAGCACGCCAGAGACAAAGCGCATGACACTTGGCGAGGCGCGCCCAGAAGAGGAAAACGATCAAGCACTACCTGCAGTGTCGCTGCAGGTCAGCAAACCTCAACCCGCGCTGGAAGGTGTCTTGCAACGGGTGTATTCCAGTTGGTAAAGCGTGGTGGCGAGCTGCTGCTCAGGGTCGTCCAGCAGGTTGCTCAACTCCGCGACCAGTCGCTCTCTGATATGTCCGACATAGTCAGCGGCGCAACCTTCGATCATGATGATCCAGGATGGAATTTCAGTGCCCTCTGATCGGGCCTTCTTCTCCGCAGTTTCAACCTTGCTGACGGCTTCATCAGCGGTGCAGAAGTGGACACCGGTGATCCCTTGTGCATCGACCAGCGGGGGCAACATTCGATCGCGCAATGCTTGCAGAACGTCCGTGTAGCGCTCGACAGCGACATTGAAGCGCAGGGTCACCAAATAAGCGCCATTACCCACACCGGCCGTGTAATGAACGTCGCAAATCGATCGGGCGACATTACGGTATGACTGCACGACTTTCTGTGTCCATGGCGTCGGCGCATTTAGGCGAGCCAGGTAATCTGGCCCCCCCAGCACCTCGACAGAATCAGCCTCGTACAGATTGAAATAAGCAGGCCCAGCATCGAGCGCGATGTATCGTCGCCCCCGCTGAAATCCCGGAATCGCCGCGCGCTCTGGCATGTGTTCACGGTTATGCCATTCGTAGAACTCATCCCGCGCGTCGGGCACAAGATCATGCCAAATTGCAACCACACCTGTTCCTGCAAAGCTCATGTCTCATTCTCCGGCATTAATCAACGTTAGGATGACGGCCCGCAACCCAGGCAGCTCCCATTTCCGCTACATACGGCACTACCGCCTGAGACTGTTCGCCCAGCCCTGTGCCCCCTACGCGCATGACGTCACCCGCCTTGAGAAACACATTTGGTTTCTGTCCAAGCCCAACACCTGGTGGTGTCCCGGTGATAATCACATCACCCGGCATGAGCGGCATGAAACGGCTCAGGTAAGAAACGATGTGCGCGACACTGAAAATCATGGTCCGAGTGTTACCGTTCTGATAACGCTTGCCGTTCACTTCCAGCCAGAGGTCGAGGTTCTGCGGGTCGGCGATTTCATCGCGAGTCACCAACCAAGGGCCAAGTGGCGCGAAGGAAAAGCTGCTCTTACCCTTGGTCCATTGCCCTTCGTACTCAAGCTGATAGGCACGTTCGGAGACATCGTTAGCCAGGCAGTATCCGGCCACATGATCCAGCGCCTTGCTTTCTTCTACGTGCCAGGCGGGTGAACCAATCACGATGGCCAGCTCAACTTCCCAGTCGAGCTTCTTAGAATCACCCGGCAGAATCACAGGGTCGTTTGCACCGCTGATAGAGCCTGTGTGTTTATTGAATACAACAGGCTGGCTCGGAATAGGCGTGTTGGTCTCGGCGGCGTGGTCAGAATAATTGAGGCCGATGCAGATCAGGTTCGGCACACTGCCCACACACGGCCCTAGACGCGATCCCGCAGGCGCGAACGGCAGACGCTCAATGTCGACACCGCGCAGCTTCTCGATGCTGGACGGCGACAGCGCCGCTGCATCGATGTCATCGACAATGCCAGTGAGATCCCTGACCTGTCCTTGAGCATCCAAAATCCCAGGCAGTTCTTGTCCAGGCAAACCGAAACGAACCAAGCGCATACGTTACTCCTCAAGCGTTGAAAAAAAGACAGACAGTGAACCTGCCTCGCCGAACTGGATGTCCAGCGGCTGGTGAGTGGGAACTTCGAGTACCCCTGCATAGGAGCCGGTGATCACGACCTGACCCGCTTGCAGATCAATGCCCCGTGCAGAAAGAAAATTCGCAAGCCAGACGATCGGCGAGACGGGGTCTTGATCCGGGTGAGTGCCGGCAACGCTCACAGGCTCGACACCCGGATGACTAAGCGTTACATCAAGGTGAGTGGGCAAATTGTTCGAGGCTAGTGAAACGGCACGCCCCCCCAGGACTAGCCCATGGTTGAACAACCCATCAGCCAGCAACTGCTCAAACGTAACCTTTTGCGGATCGGTGTACCGACAGTCGATCACCTCCAGCGCAAGGTGTACCTGGCTGATAGAGCGCGTTATGTCGTCGGCCGTGTAAGGTGCCGCGCGGGCAGGAAGGCCGGCCCCTAACACGCATGCAAGCTCAGGTTCGATTCGCACCTTGGAAGTTGCGAAGCCCAGGGTGTATTGATCGCAGCTCACGATGCTATCGGTGTAGATGGGCGCGACTATCCACTTGCCAGGCTTGGGCAGTGCGCATTTCCATCCGCCCACTTTTTTCCCGGCCAGCACACCGACATGCTGCTGTATTTCGAAGCCTTGCTCTAGGGTCAGTGAAATCTCATTGCATGGCAGGGCATCTAATTTATTACCCGTTTGCCGTGCGTTCGCGAGGTGCGCGGCGGCTTGCAGAAGGATGGATTCAGGCGCATCGGCTGATTGACTGAACTTATCCATGTACTTCATCCCTGCACGCTGGATTGCCGAGGCCATACCGTACCGAGCTTGTTCGCAGCATCCTCGAGCAGTGCATGCAAATCCTCGTAGCGGTCTGGATGCATGCGCAACACCGGACCGGCGATACTCATGGTCCCGACCACAATTCCAGATGGGATGAGCCTCACCGGAACCGCGATTGCCCACACGCCGGCCTCAGCCTCTTCCACAACGAGTCCATAGCCCCGTGCTCTGGTCGCCGCCAAGTCGGAAAGTAAGCGTTCGACAGTATTGATAGCCCGAGGACCCTTGCCTGCACCCTGGTCTTTGCCCAGACCGTCGCGGATAGCAATCTCGACAGCTTGCTCGTCAGGCATAGATGCAAGCCAGGCTTTGCCATTAGCGGTGGTGTACAGATTGATAGGCTGATCCATGGCGGGCGAGTACATCAACCCAGGTGCAGCGCCTTGAGCCGAGGCCAGCCAGGACAAGCCGCCCTCGCAGACGACAGTCAGGCGTACCAGCTCATGGGATAAAGACGCTACATTTTCAATAATCGGCTGAACAAGCTCCGGCAATCCGATGCCGTTCAGATAACGCTGCCCCAAAAGCGCCAATTTGAGTGTCAGACGGTATTGGGACGTCGCCTCATCCTGCTCGGCCCACCCTTGCTCCACCAACTGCGCAAGCACACGGTGCGCAGGCCCCTTTTCCATCCCCAATTCACCTGCAATATCGGACATTCGCATCCAGCGGGCCTCACGAGCCAGCAGCTCGATAGCCTCAAGGCAACGATCAACAGCACCTTTAACGACTCTCATGGGATTATTCTCAGCTGGTTTTGAGCGGCGCCGACAAAAAATGTCACGCCGTTCTATCTGGAACACAGTTACAATAGTAATCATCACGTGATCGTCAAGTCAACGCAAATACGTTCACTCGCTGGCCCGTCCCCTACTCCTTATCTATACCCGGCTCACTAGAAGTACAGCGATGAGGCTGCAACTCACGCTGGCGGGCCTACCGCTCCCATAAACAATGAATGGCTCGTGAACAGCCAGCCCAAGGGCTGGCCGACTCATGAACCTGAACCGTGCCAGCACGCTTGACAAAGGCAATGCGCGGGAACAACATTACAAATGGAACGACGTTACAATAACAAAATTACGGTACCGGAGACACTTCATGAGCCATGGCATCCCGAGCGATCCACACTCCAAGCGTCAGTCAAGGAAGGCCGCAGCTAGCGGCTGGATCGGCTCGGCGTTGGAGTACTACGACTTTTTCATTTATGCGACTGCCGCTGCCCTGCTTTTCCCGCAACTGTTTTTTCCAACGGACGATCCAACCGTAGGAATCATCGTTTCACTCGCTAGCTTCGGCGTTGGGTACATCGCACGACCTATAGGAGCAGTGGTGCTAGGGCACCTGGGTGACCGCCATGGCCGCAAGACAGTATTGGTCTACTGCATGTTCTTGATGGGCTTCTCGACCATGTGCATTGGCTTACTCCCGACCTACCAGCAGATCGGCGTGTGGGCTCCCGCAATACTGATTATCTTGCGTCTGATCCAAGGGTTCGCGGTTGCCGGTGAAGTGTCTTGCGCAAGCTCTATGACCATGGAGCATGCACCTGACGGGCGCCGTGGTTACTTCGCAAGCTTTACCCTTCAAGGCGTGCAAGCCGGGCAACTGCTCGCGGCGGCGGTTTTCCTGCCGCTCGCCCAATTCATGCCTGCGGATGACTTTGCGTCATGGGGTTGGCGAATTCCCTTCTTGCTTAGCGCTGTGGTGCTTGTGGTCGGATGGATCATCCGCCGCGAAGTACATGAGGCCCCAGTCTTTGCTGAGGCGCGAGCACAGGACAAGCCTCGTAAATTGCCAGTAGTCGAGGTACTCACCGAAAGCTGGAAGGATGTGTTGCGTGTCATCTGCATGGCACTCTCTGCAGTACTTGCAATCCTCGCCTCCGTGTTCGGCGCCACCTATGCAGTCCAGCCAGCTTACGGTATTGGTTTTCCCTCCGGCTTGTTCATGTGGATTCCTGTCCTGGGCAATTTGTGCGCTGTGATACTTATCCCATTCGTCGGTAAACTCTCTGACAGAATTGGCCGTCGCCCCCCGGTGATCGTGGGCGTGCTCTGCGGCGGTCTCTTGTCGTTTGGGTATCTCTATGCAATCAGTATCCACAATCTCTGGCTGTCTTTGATTCTCTCGCTTCTCATGTGGGGCGTGGCCTACCAAGGTTTCAATGGTGTTTTCCCAAGCATGTTCCCTGAGTTGTTCCGCACACGGGTACGCGTCACTGGTATGGCCATCGGTCAAAACATCGGCGTGGCATGCACTGCGTTTCTGCCAGCCCTGTTCGTATCCGTTGCGCCGCCTGGCACCGAAAATATCCCCCTGAAAATTGGAGCGCTGACTTTCGCTATCTGTGCCATCTGCGCCATTGCGGCGTTTACTACCCGCGAAACGTTCCGTATTCGTCTGAGCGAACTGGGTGACCCCAACGCTGTGCCAATGTCGAAAGAGGAGTACGAACTGCTGCGGGAAAAATCCAATCCCAGATCGAGCACTAGCACCCCCAATCAAGCGCTCAAAAATCAACTCCAGTGATGCCCGACTGACAACCAGACCCATCACTCTCAACGTGTTGCGCAGTTGCTCTGCGCAGCACGTTAAGCACCCCGGCGATAAACGTGTGCGCCGCCAGCAACAAAGTCCAACAGCTGCGAGCTGGCAATTGGCGTGCCCCCGTCAACTACAGTAGGTTCACATGCATCCACTCATCACCGGCACAACGCGCATCTATGGATTGATAGGTGATCCGCTCAAGAGCGCCAAATCCCCGATGCTGCTGAATAGGCTATTCGCCGAAGCACAGTCTGACGCCGTCTGCATTCCATTGGAGGTCGGTACGCAGGGCCTGGCCGAGTTCGTAAAAGGCGCGCGCGCAATCCGCAACCTCGCTGGACTGCTGATTACCATGCCGCACAAGCAAACCATGCTTGAAGTCGTAGACATTCTTCACCCTACCGCGCGCCAGATCGGCGCAATCAATGTGGTTCGCTGCGACAAGGACGGTCGCTGGGAGGGAGCTGTGTTCGATGGGCTCGGCTGCGTACTGGGCATGCAGCGTCAGGGTGTTTCTCTACACGGGAAATCAGTTCTCCTGGTCGGAGCAGGAGGCTCGGGAAGGGCCATCGCTTTCGCCGTTGCCGCTGCTGGCGCTCGCTCACTGACCATTTCAGATTTGGATCCGCTCCGCGCCGCTGACTTGGCGCAAAACGCTGGCAAAGAAGGGGCGTGCAACGTACAAGCAGGGCCTCCAGACCCTACAGGTCATGACATCGTTATCAATGCTACCCCGCTTGGCATGAACCCTGATGATCCGATGCCAATAGAAGCAGCGCGGCTGAACCCAGCTACGGTGGTGGTCGACATCATCACTCGAGCCGAGCCGACCGCTTTATTAATTGAGGCACAAACACGCGGATGCAAAACCCTTGACGGCCAGCCCATGCACGTAGGCCAGGCCTTGCTGGCTCTTAGTTTCTTGGGTTTTGAAGACATCGAGCGCCGTTACTCGACGGGATTGTAGCCTCCCATACCCTTCCCCTGACTGCCAGCCCGCACCCTCCTCATCACTCCAATCAGAACATTCCACGATGCGCATGCTTTCGGCGTGCGCGCACCCCTCACGCCGACTGCTATTGCTCCACAGCGCCGGCACAGCGCTCAGCGCCCGATCAAAACGTAACTTACTTCCGTTCATAACAGGGTCGTGATAGGCTGTTTTGCAACCTCAAAAATGTAGCTTGCGCGCTATTCTTTCGCGGTTCGATCCGTAACCTCCATGGCACCGCAGGTTTGTCAAACATACTTATTTATAAAGGTGGATGTTTGAAAGTCGTTCTCCTAGAAGTCAGCCACTGGCACACCCCGCTCTATCTCGATGCGCTTGAGCGCTTGCCTGATGTAACGGTCACGGCGGTGTCCGACGCAACGGGGTCGCGGGGGCCCGCTCTCGCCCAGCGTTTCGGAGCGCAACTTTACGATCGCTGGGAAACCCTGCTGGAAAACGAGGAAGCTGATTTTGCCTTCGCCTTTGGCCCGCATGATGAGCTGTATGCCATGGGCGAGGCATTGATCGAGCAAAAGGTCCCCTTCGCGATGGAAAAGCCTTGCGGGCTAACCCAGCATGAGGTGCTGGACCTTTACCAACGCACCGAAGCCAACGGTCTGTTCGTGGCGGTGCCGTTGATATGGAGGCACAGTGAATTACTGAACCGCCTAAAACAAGAAGCCAGGCAGAGTGAAGCCAAGTGGAGAACCCTGGCGTTTCGATTCAACGCTGGCCCGCCTGGACGCTACCTGGCTAACAGTTGCTCTTGGATGCTTGAGCCAAAACGATCGGGGGGCGGATGCACGATCAATCTCGCCCCTCATTTCGTCGATCTGGTTGAGGAAATCTCCGGAGAGGCGATTCGCAGCGTGTCGGCAGTGATGTATCGCGATTCGTTACTGACAGCAGTAGAGATCGGCTCGTTGATGACCCTGGTGACCGAGAGTGGCTGCATCTGCACTATCGAAACGGGGTACAATTATCCCGCCAATACACCCGAGCAGCGGGAGTATTCATTTTCAATGTCAACTGATCAGTTCTATGCGCGCTCTACCTCTGACGGCTTGCGGCTGGTCAACGCGGCCGGGCAGGCAAGTGACCTGCACATGAGCCTGAACTCTGACGTGTATTACGACAACTTCGTAACCGACATCCTCGCGCCTGACCGAGACGTTGCTTATACAGGCGCCGGGCTAGCAACCATGCACCGCGTCATGCGTATCATCGAGGCGGCCTATGAGTCAGATCGCCTGGGTGGCGCCCCCATCACCCTATAATGCCCTGACGCGAAACAAAGGACTAAAAATTGTCACATATAGGCCGCTACTTCAATACTCTGGAACTGCTCCTTTCCCATCCAGGCGGCCTCGCCCTGTCTGAAATCAGTGAACAGACTCAAGTGGCGATGGCCACGGCTCACCGTATATTGAGCGCCCTGCGGGAGAGAGGCTACGTTTACCAGGACGAGCAGGACCATTACTGCCTGACGCTGAAAATTCCCAGCATGGGCGTGAACTACATCACTGAAACTGGGTTTGCCAGGATCATGCAACCTTTGCTCAACGAACTAGCCAGCGAAACCGGCGAGCATGTTCGCCTGGCGGAAGTTGCAGAGGATCATCTGACTTGGGTACTGCAGGCCACGAAAAATACCAGGGGCCTTCAATACCGCCGCGCCCTAGACGAAAAAATCATTCCCCATACCACTGCGGCAGGCAAAGCATGGCTCTCCACTATGCGTGATGAGCGCGCCATGCGCATTCTCGCCGCCTGGGATATCGAGAATAGCCGAGAATATGCAGGGCCCAACGCACGCGTTTCGATTCGCGACATTTTTGATGACATCGCACTGATCCGCAAAGAGGGGCATGCGGTAGTACGAGAAGAAGGCGAAGTGGGCGTGTGCGTCGTGGCAGTGCCTGTATTCGACCCCTCACGATCAAGCAACTCGGCCCCGGTGGCAACCCTTAGCATCGCCGGCCCCATTGCACGCATGCGCGAGGAAACCTTGGATGCTCATATCGAACACTTGAAACGATCGGCCACAAGGGTGGGAGAGTGCTGGTCCCTGTGGACTTCTGTCAGCGAGGGAGACTTGTAAGCTGCGCGCTAACGCTCTAACTTGCACCTGGGCCCATTGCGGGCCTCAGGGCTACTGGGGCGACGAGCGATAGAAAGGCAACTACCGAATGTTCCACCCCTTCTCACGCAGATCCTGCACACCTTTGTTCAGTTCATATAAGGCGTTTTCTTCGCGGATGATTTCGAGCACGCAGTTTTCAATACCGCAGGTCGCGTGAACGGCCTCACCCAATCCGATGAAGTCTACGACTCCGGTACCAACTGGATCATGCCCCCACACATCCGTGCCGGTGTCGGACACATGCACAAAGTCGATAGCACTCTGGTAGGCCAGCAAACTCGCTACTGGGTCCTCACCTATGTAAGCAGCGTTGGCGATGTCATAAACGACTCTGACGACATCATCATTGACAGTATCAACAACCTCAGCCAACTCCCGCATCGTAGGGGTGAAGCAATACGGGGTATTTTCTAGCAGCAAGCGCACACCAGCCTGTTTCGCCAGCGGCGTCAGAGCCGCCAGGCTCTCGTACATCCAATCATAAGTCTTTTCGAGCGGTGGAGAAATCATCGGGCGCCGCGTGCCAGGAGATATCACCACCTCCTGGGTATCCCAAGCGACAGCCAGGTCAATCACCGCCTTAATGTGATCAATGCTCTTCTGACGCATATTGGCGGCGGGACTTGCCAAGTTGACGTCATAGCCGCCGGCGTTGAGCGACCTGACCTTGGCATCGTACTGACGCAGACGCACGCTTGCAGCAGAACGCTCTGCAGTCGACATTTCCACCGGCCAGCAATGTGGCGAACTTACGGGCACCTCGAACACACGGTGCCCATGCTCAGAGAGCTGCGCAATTGCATCGATTGCCGTGGATGACCACAGATAAGAAAACGTGCTGATGATCATATCGAAACATCCTTTCAGTTGAGTACTCACCGGAGTGAAACGGGCCATTCATATTATGAATTTTGTAGGCTGACCACTATCGCTTAGAGGAAGACGCGACCATGGATGTATGTGGATGGCGACAGCCGTTGCGCTGTCAAGGCCATTCTGATGGTGAAAAAAACATAACGTAATCGAATTCCATTGTCAATTTGATTGCAAAATTGCACCCGGTTTTGTAGGTTAAGGCTTCCACCTACAACAAAATCTATGTGTGAGGGTTGTTAAATGAGAGCTTTGGTGAGTGGCGGTAGTAGCGGCATCGGTGCTTCGGTATGCCTGAGAATCGCGGAGGCTGCGCTTGCCCGGGGCTCGCAGCCGAAAATTGCCGTTTGTGGGCAAGCCCCAAACGCAACCCAGGATGAAATCGTTCGAAAAATCATGGCTATGGGTGGCGTCGCGATCTCATTGTCTGGTGATCTCGGCGATCCTGCGGTGCCTGACCAACTGGTGGCAGCTGCAGTAGCCGAATTCGGCGGGCTTGACACGCTGGTTGCGAATGCTGGCGTCGCCAGCCCCGGCGCGATCTGCAATTTGTCCATTGAGGATTGGGACGACATGTTCGCCGTCAATCTTCGCGGCGCCTGGTTGCTTGCCAAAGCAAGCTACCCGCATCTTCGCGAGAGCCGAGGCTCAGCGTGCTTTACCTCGTCGATGTCTGGCCAGCTTCCGCACGCCGGCTCTGGCGCCTACAGCCCCACCAAGGCAGCATTAACAATGCTGGCGCAAACTCTCGCTCTGGAGTGGGCACCTGAAGGCATTCGGGTCAATATCGTGTCGCCAGGCATGACACATACACCCATGTCTGAAAAAATGTACGCTGATCCGCAGATCAAGAAAGCACGAGAAGCGATCATTCCACTGGCCAGAATCGGCGAACCGCTAGACATCGCAAACGTGATCGAATTTCTCATTAGCCCGCTAGCCGGCTATGTCACGGGGCAGGATATCTGTGTCGATGGCGGGTTCTCCAAATCGATCCTTAGCCATATTCCAGGTCGCCCAAGCTCCAAATGATTATCACGGCTGTGGAATGAGCCTATACAGAAAGAGTTAAATCCAAACCCTCTACAAGACACTAAAATGGGGCCGTCCGACCTTGCGTTGTGTCGTGCGGCTTCGACCGAAGCTATATCCTCGCGAGCTTCTATTCGCACTTACCTGCGCCTCCTGGCCTTTTAAACCCCTCCCCCTAAAACTCAAGCCCGCCGACCTACTCGGGCGGGGCGGCCTTAGCATCGATGGCGACAACATTTACAAGCAGTTGATCTGCGACGCAGCAGTGGGGGATGGCGGTCGGCAAACAAAGCATCAACCGACCGTCGAGGGGCGCGGGGTCAGCACCTCTGAGCTATTGGCCAGGCCGAGGGCGAGCCACAAAACGAGCTCATCGACTCGCTGAAAAGGTCACCTACTACCGGCGCAAGCGCACCAGCAAGCGCAGGAAGAACCCCGGCAAGGAATGAATCAACTATTTCTACCTGGACAAGTCAGCTAAGCCGAGACCCTTAGGCAGCGATCTGAGCTTGGCTCGACTGAAGTGGGGCGAACTCGAAGCGAAGGCGAGCAGCTAAGGACCTAGTCATGTTGGGGCCGAGGTAGGCAGTTGCTCGACATCTTCGAGAAGGCGCCAATCGACGGGCTCAGACCTACGGACGTATCAGAAGCGCTTCCGAGATAAACCATTCCCAAGGGTGTTTCCATGGGTAGTTTTTCTATGCCCCAGAAACGCAAAAAGCCCTGAATAATCAGGGCTTTGAATATGGCGGAAGCGTAGAGATTCGAACTCTAGGATAGTTGCCCATCGACGGTTTTCAAGTCTACGATTTTTTATTTTAAAATCAGTGACTTAACCTCGAAAAATTTCCGCAAACCTTTACCAAGCCTTTCGCTGGAGGCCGTATTTTCCGCTGACCCATCTCGCCATTGCGGAACTGAATTCGGTGCGACACACCCGCTCACTGCCCTCCCGTAACAAGTGCCTTACTCGGGTCCCAGGCGCCCTAGAACTGTCCTATTATTACCCTCGAATCCACTCGCAGGGAGCTCGCCATGGAAGAGAAAGCCGCAATCACAGCGGACACAATGGAACTGCTGCTATTGAATCAAACCGCCCTCAGAGCAGCCTTGGAGGAGCTGTCGCTATGGGTGAGTCAACGTGGTTCAACTCAAATCCATGAAAACGTCATGGCGGCCCTGACGACACTGGACACTCACGCAGAGGCGATTTGTATTGGAATAGAGGGTTTACGGTCCTGAATCAACAGCTACTCACCGCTAGATTTGTCTCGTCAAGCGGGCCGAGCCACAAAACGCAGGGGGGGGGAATGCCCGATGATGGATCGGGCCATTAATTCCAAAAGTCTTTCAAAACGGAGTGTCCAGCGCTAACTCGCATCTTTCGAACCAATCTTGCACCAACCCTTCTGTCATTGACCCGACCGGCCGACTCCCACTCAAAAAAGTCTCACTTGATGAGACTCTCCAAGAGGAGGTCCTAGAGCTTTCAGTTGCTTCACATTCATCAACTAACAAGCCATAACATTTCTTGATCACCTCAAGCGCTAACTGTACTAGATGTTCGTTGCCCCCCTAATCCAATCAAGGTGCGATTCATGACCAGAGGCTCCTTCAGCTGTCCAGATTACAGCCCCAAGGTTCAAAAGGTGGATGACCGCAACGGCCGCTTCCCACCCACCCTGTCCTAAACCAAGAAAGGTTACGGATCAAAAGCAAGTGGTGAGCAGCTTGATTACAGGCGGTTTAGAGCAGCTCGAATCTCATACCCTCAAAGCTGGCAAGACCAAATAGCGTCGTCTATGCTCGTCAGTGTACAGCTTCGACATCGAGATTTGTGTATCACTGACTTAACATGTCCAAGCATAGAAGTTCAGACTGGGCTAAACAGGTTAATGATCTCGGCATTCGTTGGAGCCAGTACCCTCTCGCTTGTAATGGCCATGAAAATATTATTAGCAGGAGGACCACTTTTAAATTTGACTCCTGGAGAAAAACATGGACCAAACAACTCGTGCTTTGGTGATAAAAGAAGTACTTGCCAACGCTAAAAACTTAGGGATCAGCGAAGCTATCAAGCAGTTTGGGCAGGACCTGCCCACTGACGACCAGACAGCATTAATCGGCTTATCTGATGATGAAATTGGAGCTTTGGATTCCATTCGTCAAAAATTAGGTGGCATGGATCCGATCGCCGCACACATAGTTAACAATAACAACAACGACAAGCTATAACACATGGAAGCTCGGAGACTTAATAAGATGAATTTAATATGTTCAAGCAATGCAGCAAAGTCCCCGAGCTTTCTTTTGCTCAACGCTCCCTTATCAGACCCGACGTCACCATATCACTCTCTTTCATATTTGGTGGGAGCAGCATCTAGGGCCGGCTTCACCAACGGCCAGTGTATCGATGTAAATCTAGACATGCTCGAGTTTACGCTGCATCCGGATCGCATTGAAAAGCTCTTAAACGAGGCTTTAGATGAGCTTAAACACCTTGAAAAGAAATCACTCTTATCTAGAGGAGAACAGCTACGTTATAGATTTGCACTCCGCGCAATTGGGATGAAGTCATCCGACGTCAAAGATGCAAGAGACCTTATGCGTGATAAAGACAGATTCTTTGATTACCAGCATTACAAGCAATCGGTAATGATACTTAATAGATGGATGGATATATTAAGCCTAAAAGGAATGCCGGGGCAGTTCGACAACTTTAGCATGAGATCAGGATACGTATTAGACTTTAGCTCACCCAGCGACCTATCAAACCCAGAGCTACTAGAGTTGCTAGCCTCACCATTTAAAGAGTATTGGGCTGAAAAATTCAAATCGTACTTATCAGGTGCGAAGTGGGACGTTGTGGGCATTTCGATAAATTATATCTCTCAACTTCCTCTCGCTCTATGGATGATGCGACTTATACGACAGCATTCGCCTTCATCGCTAATTATAGCAGGAGGCACCGAGATTACGGATATATTCAAGGGAGTTCGAAATACTACTGACCTATGGCAAGTCTTTAACGATATAGATGTTCTCGTTGTTGGAGAAGGTGAGTCCGCGTTCGTAGACATACTTAACTATGTATCTGAAGGCCGACCAATACCTGTAGCTGCTCCAGGGATTTTTACAAAGAAAAGCATAAGGTCCACATCGGGGAGTTACCCTGTTCGTTATGAAGATGTCAACAACCTCGCAGAACCCGAATACTCAATATGGGATTATAACAAATACTGGTCACCCTTCCCCTTGTTTTTATTTTCACCTACACGAGGGTGTTATTGGAATCGTTGTACTTTCTGTGACTACGGCCTAAACCAAGACAGCCCGACCGCACCTTCACGCGAACTTAAAGTAGCTACTGCTGTAAAGCAGCTGCAAGAGATATCTAAAATCACTCCTTTTATTTATTTCGCAGTTGACTCAATGTCTCCTTCTTATCTTCGTGATCTAGGCGCTGAGATTGTAGATAAAGGTTTGACACTGAAATGGAGTGCAGAATTGAGACTAGAGCCCAGCTTTAGAAAAACGTTATCACGTGAACTGCGTGATGCTGGATGCGTATCTATATCATTCGGTTTCGAATCAGCATCCCAGCGGGTTTTAAATCTAATAGACAAAGGTGTTAAATTGGCAATTTTACCTCAGATATTAGAGGAGCTATCCGCAAATAACATCGGCGTTCAAATGATGGGGTTCATCGGCTTCCCGGGAGAAACCCCCATAGAATCCGAAGAAACTTTTAACTTCCTACTGAAATATAGAGACAAATGGGCACTAGCCGGCATTGGCGATTTTGTTCTAACCCCGGGAGCAATTATAGCAAAAAACCCCAGTAAGTTTGGCGTCACGGAGATTGTAGATCCAGCCCCCTCAAAAATTAAACGCGCATTGTACTGGAAAGATAGTCGAGGGAAAATTATAAGCCCTGGAGAAGCACGAAGCGAGAGAGTAAATAGTTTAAGCGAGAGTCTACGTGTTACCCCTTTTGATAGACCTTGGCTAGGGGGGATGGATACTGCACATTCCATGATGTATTTTTCACGTAATGGTCGAAGACTGCTTCAGTCGCAGGAAGATATTAGCTCTCTTGAGATCCAGTCTTTCATTTGGCATTGCCACTTTCCAAGTATTGAGCAATTTACAGATACATCCGACGTTGCGAAGGCTAGAAAATTATATTCTGCAAAGGAATTGTTAAATGACTGGTTAACAAAGGAGTGTGACTCGGGGGAGGCTGATGCGACGTCTACTACTAGCATTGAAATTTTTTTAAGCGGGCACTATATGACTTGCGATGAAACCATTATCAGAAAAGAAGGAAAGCGCACTGAAACCTTCAATTTATTCAAGGGCATTCTACTACGGCTACACGGCCTAGCGTAGAACTTATTCAATGGACTCGGCAATCTGGACCGCGGCATGCCAATGACTCATGCTCGGCCCAGACACCAAGGTTCACCTTGATATTATTCGACGCAGCCCACTATGATAACGTCAAACTTTCTGCTTATTAAACCTCAAAACTCATATCAATTACAGCATCGACACTTTCGAATGCTTTCAACTCTTCCCTAGCACATCTAACACGCTCGGCATAATCATTCTCGATCGCAGCCAACGCAGACCGTATACCATCCACACCGAACATTTCCATCCAGGCCTCTAAACTCAACTCAACATAAGTATCAGCTACGTTTATTAGCCTTTTACTACTTGAAGCAAAGTCACTGAATTTTTTATTATCAATATCAAACAAATGGGTATGACTAACACGCTCAATAACTGCCCGAGCAGCATCATAAGCGAGTTCATTTCTCGCGACCGGCATTAAACCGTAGCTAATCACTGAAGATTGCTTGGTTATAAGTCCACCATCAAACAAACCTACAACATAAGTTTCAAATGACAGCTCATCTGCGGCCCCGAGAGCCTCAGAAAGCGCCTTTAACTCTTCAACAACAACAGCCAGATAATAAAATTTCAGATATCGATGGCGATCAATTTTTTCCAAAAAGTGAAGCGACACTTTCCATCCCAAATAAGACCTAGCAATAGATTTGTAGAAATTCTCAGAAAGCTTTTCAAACCTAGCGGCAAATGCTGCAGCAAAATAATCCAAAATACCCTTATGAAGAAAGGTTGCTTCACCGACCCCTTCCTCAAGCATCAAACATGCGACACCCACAATATCCGACCTGAACTGCTCAACAGAACACTCAATTTTCGGGACATACTTGGACGCCTTTTCAAAGCACTCATTGAACTGAGCTTTAGTTAGAGTACGCCCATATGAGCGCTGCATCACAACAAAACAAAATGCTTCAAACAGATGCTGCAACTTTGACTCAGATAGACCTGTGTGATGCTCGCGCCGAAAAGCCTCTTTCAGACTATCATGCTGAGTAAAAACCACGTGAAACAACGCACTAAAGAAATCTGAAAGATATGGAGGTATTTGCTTAACACTTTCATACACCAACACCATGATAGTCATCATGAGTGGAGTGCTGATAGCTTCTTGTATATCTTTGGGGCTTGATTTAACAGCTTCAACCAGCTCTTCTCGCCGTACTGTATCAACCCCCAGCTTTCTTAAGAAAGCATTGTGATCCTTAGGTCCCAAAGGCATCAACGAAACGACATTAAATTCAGGGACATTCTGGATGGCATTCTGAGGTCTTGATGAAACTATTATTCTCAACCCACTATTCAGATTTTTTAGCTCATTGATCTCCACTAGGAGATCGGATACCAGCTCTTGGGAAACCTCATCAAAGCCATCCAGAACAAAGACAAGTTTGTCTTTCTTTGACAAATACTTAATCACGCCATCATCAACCTCCACACCAATGGCTTGGAAGGCTTTACGAACAAGGCTCCTCAGCGAATTTATCTTGCTAACATTCCTCAACTCAATAAATATCGGAACCTTTTTATCAACATCGTCTGACAACATAGACAATGCTAAATGCCTCATAAATATCGACTTACCCTGCCCCACCACGCCTTCAACGACCAAGTGCCCCTTTGGCAAGTCGCGTAATCCATCCACAGTCTTAGCTCTCAAGCTCATACCCAACTTACTATGAACCCTGAAACTTGCGGACTTTCCTTTGGTGGCAATTTTTGAAGGATAGTAAAAAGAGTCTATCGCCAAAGCCTCATCGCGGGAAAATATCGTTTTAACGCTAGCTAGCCTGGTATAATATTCAGAGATTTTGTCCAGATCCTCTCCTGCCTTCCAGCCTTGCATACTACTCTTAATCGGCGCTTTCGCACTTGCATAAAGCCCACTCAAAACGGGCGCCAAAAGACGAGAAATAGAGGAAACCGCTGTCAGCGTTGATATTTCAGCCATGATAAAAAACCTTCAGCTCGGCATTTGATTTCGATGGATTATGCCTAGATTATATGCAAAAGGAATACCTCTGACAGAAGGATGTCAGCGGATGCTGAGATGATCACTCCACCAACTGGGACCGAATGCTCGAATTGGCCAATCCGAGACAACCCTCTACGGTAGACGAAGTGTAGCCCCACTCAAGCGAAAAATGTCACGTAGGCAGTTCCCTGTGGCAATGTTGCCTCCCCCATTAACGCCCGGTCTGGAGTAAGCTGTGATCCCGAAGCCTTCTTCATACTGGGCCAAGATTGTCCCTTTACCGTTGCGATACTTCTCTTATGTAGGCCTGACAAGCCCTAAGAGCAATTAGTCCCCGGTCGCCTTCGTTGGTGATGGCGACAATTCGTTGAGCATTCGCTGGGTCAAGTTGGGCGCGTACGGCACCATGTACCAAGCCTCGGGTGCCGGCGGATTCTCGCACCCCACCGTCACAACCCGGGCAGGCGAAGGCTCTGGCGTCGACAAGGACTGACAACCGCAGATCAGCGGCAGCAAGCCTGTCGCGCAGGCGAGCTTGAGTTTCTTGAGCATCGTTTATCTCCCGCCAATGTGTTTTTCCCTGCTCCTGCAGGCGAGCTTCCAAGACTTTTCGCTGAGCCTTCTGCTCCGCTAACTGATTCAGGGCTGCAGCTGCAGCCTCCTCACGTTCTCGACCGTGAGCCCGATCACTGTCCGCCAGTTGCTGGACATAACCTGCAGCCTGTTCAGCCAACTGCTTTCCGTACTCGCTGGCCTGCCACACCCAGGCCCCTCGCCCGCCGGCATAGAGTCCGACCGCAACGGCCAGAAGCGCGATACGCCAGTTCAGCGGCATTACTGCAACACCTCAAGCGCGCGCATGTAGAGCATTTGGCGATCCTTCAACCCATTCAGGCCACCATTGATACGGCGAGTGATCAGCTCGAACACCGAATCATCGGCCTGCAGCACCTTGTCAGCGAGGCTATTGAGCCCCGCCCGCTGCCAGTACCAGCCGGCCGACAGCGACGCATAGACCGGCTGCTCGAGCAGGTCGGGGGTGTTGAGCAAGCGACTGTCACCGAACAGGGCCTCGCTGCAGGCCTCATAGTTGTCACGGCCGGTGATCTGGATAAGCCCGCGGCCACGGTATCGCTGACCATCGCCGTCAGCCGCCGGGGTGTTGCCGAGGCGCTCCGCCAATCGCCCGGTGTCGTACTTGGCCAGGTAGGCATCGTTACCGAGCTCTCGCACATACAGCAGCTGGCCCGACTCATGGCCGACTTGTGCTAGGAACGCAGCCATACGCCGAGGAGTGATGATCGAGTACTTGCCCATTGTTGCGTTGAGGCCGGAAACAAAAACGCCGGCTTTTCGGCCGGCGTTGGGGAGGATTTGTTGCAGCTGATGTACAGAGATTGCCATTTAAGTCTCCAGTGATGGTCTGTTTGTCTGTGCGGTTAAAGCTGCACGACTTCGAGAGGTGTTGAGGTTTTCTTTTTCTTACCAGCAGCTTTGGCCTTGCCCTTCTTGCCGCCATTGCATTCAACGGTGGTCGACCAGCCTGCTTGGGTGAATACCTGCTCCACGGAATCCACCAGATACTCGCCGTCAAAACCGTCTTTGAAGTCCTGGGCGTTGATCTGGCGTTCTGCGAACAGGTCGACACCGCCCGGCATTTCCAATCGCACCCCAGCGGTCGAGCGGTTGAACGCCGCCAGGCGCGCCTTGGCGGCTTGCTCAGCAGCGTTCTTATTAGGGTGTATATGGCGGTCGGTATGCACAGGCGGCAGGCCGTCCGGGGCGTCGTCGTTTTTCAGTTCGATAACGTCCAGGGTGCCGGTCTTGGCGTTATGGTGGGTGGTCTTGACGCTCTTATGGGTGGAACGGTCCCCGACGCGGAATGAGTAGCGGCTAACGTCCGCGCGCCGAATGGTGACTGCCGGCAGCGTTTTGCCACTGGCCGTGACGCCAGCCTGCCGCTTGAGGACTATCAGCTTGCCGCTGGCCACCTTGGCGGTACAGTCATACAAGCGGGCAATGCGGGTGATAAAGTTGTAGTCGGACTCCCCGAGCTGGTCCGCCCGGCCCACGACGGTCTGCACATCACAGGCCGGTATCCAGCCATTGCGGCGGGCCACCGTGGCGACAATCTCGGCCAACGTCTTGCCCTCGAAACTGCCGTTGCGAGTGGTCTTGCCACTACCGCGCATGTCGCTGGCCTTGCCTCGTATGACCATCGTATCCGGCGGCCCGGTCAGCTCAATCTCATCGACCGTATAACTGTTGATCCGGGTCAGCTGCGCGCCGTCATAGCCTAGAAAAACCTCGATCTTGGCGCCGCGCGACGGCAGCGAAACGGCCTGATCGCGGTCGTCAATACGCAGTTCGAACTCGTCCGACTCCATGCCGGGCTTGTCGAGCGTGCGCAGCATCAGCAGACGGTCGTTTATCAGGCGCGTGATATCGGTACCGTCAGCGACGATACGAAATTGCGGTTTCATGGAAAACTCCGGTAAGGCAGGTGCGCTAGTCCCACAGCTGGACGGTCAGCTGGTCGGTTCTAGCGAGTTCGGGAAGGCTGATCAGCACCCCGGCGCGGTAGGGCTGCGGCTCGACGGCAAGGCCCGGATTAGCGCCCAGCACCGCCTCCACCGTGCCGCTCAGGTGCCCGTAATAGTGGAAACAGATAGCATCGAGCACATCGCCGTCAGACGTTCGACAAATCATCGCCATAGCGCGTGAACTCCAAGGTGAATGCCTGCTTGCGCGGAATTCCGCCCTGCAGCAGCGTGGCTTGTTCTTCCTCGATATCGGTCAGGCACCAATTGCCCAACACCTGGCCGTAGCCGGTGGTCAGCCCCAGCGGTTGCAGCTGGCCGCCGATGCTGCGCAAAGTGTCGAGCTGGCCGAGGCCACCCCGGAACGAGGGGAAAATTGCGCCCTTGAGTGTCAGGCGCTCATCGCCAATGCCCACCGCTTGCTGCGCAGAGCGCCGGGTAAGGCGCTCCTGAGCTGCCCAGCGAAACGAGGTCTTGCGCCGCAGTTCGTCAAAGGCCGCCGTGTCCAGGTTGAAATAGAACGGCTCCGCCTTGACGCTCTGAGGCTGCAGGATCAGCAGATGAGGGAACGCCTTGATGGCCTCTTTGGGCGGGTCTTCCTTGGAGCGGATCGAGGCGCTGGAGAACATTTCCGATAGCGAGAAATTGGACACCATGCCGCTGATACCGCCGGCCTGGTTGTACTTGTCCGCAATGTTGGAAATGGCCTTCTTTGCCCGGTCTGCCTGCTCGCCAAACTCGGCCACCCGCTCCTGCACTTGCGTGACCGCGTTGCTGGCCTGGTTGTAGACGGCCAGCACCTTGCCGACCTTGGCCTGGGCCTGGGCGATACCGCCCATGACCCGGTTCAGCTTGCCGCCGATCAGTTCCCCCACCACCGGCAGGGTTTCCAGCTCGGAAACAGCCCCTTTCATTTGCGTAACGGCCCCATTCATAGGACCCAGCATGCCGTCCACCGTGCGGCGGCCAGCCTCTCCTGCAGCGGCAAGCGACTTTAGGCTGCCCTGCAGCTGCTCCATGTACGCCATTAGTTATCCTCCCTACAGGTGCGGCGCGTCGTACAGCTGACGCGCGTTAATGTCGCGGGTAGCGTCCTGCATCATCTGCATGAAATAGGGACGCAACTCGTTGGCGAGTTTCTGCCGGTCTGCTACGTCCCCCTGGACCGTGACCGGAATGCTCAGCTCAAAGCGCTGGTCGAGCTTGAGGGATGCCGGCTCAGCCTTGGCCGGCGCCGGCTTATCCGCTGCACGCTGGTAGTCGCCCAGCATCTGCCCGGCCTGAGCCATGCCAGGCCCCACTGCACCGGCGGGCTGCAGGTTGCCCAGCAAGGCCGCAGGGTCGCCGGCCGGCGGGCGCATGAGCGGTGCACCAGGGAAACGCACCTTGCCAGCAGTCAGCGCCGGCACCAGAAACGGGTCCTTGGAATCAGGGTCCTTGGGATCGTAGGAAACCGCCGGCTCGGCAGGCGCCGGCACCACCCGCAACGGCTCAGGCTCGTTACGCGTAACGACCGGCTCGGCCGGCGGCCGCGTGAGCGGTGCACCAGGGAAACGCACCTTGCCAGCAGTCAGCCCCGGCACCAGGAACGGGTCCTTGGAATCAGGGTCCTTGGGATCGTAGGACACCGCCGGTTCGGCAGGCGCCGGCACCACCCGCAGCGACTCAGGGCCGTTACGCGTAACAGGCGACTCGGAGGGCTCAGCCTTCGCCGCCCCGCCTTCGCTACCTTCTGTAGGCGCCCCCTGTTCCGCCGGCGCAGCCGCTGGATCAGGCTGCGCCTTCGTGGCAAAAAGGCTGCCGACTTTGGCGCCCAGCGCGTCCCCGCCAAGGCTCCCAAGTATACCGCCTACCAGACCACCAATAGCCGTGCCGACCACCGGAATGATCGAGCCCAAGGCCGCGCCCGTGGCTGCGCCGGCAATGCCTCCGGCCAAACCGCCCACCGCACTGCCGACACCCTCGGCTTTTTGTTCGGGTGGCTGGTCGCTGGCCACAGCGCTGCCAATCTGCAGTGCGGCCACCGCAGCGCCCAGCACCGGCACCCCCTTACCAAAGCTGGCCAAGCGTCCGGCACGCCCCAGCAGACCGCCGACACGGCCCAACCGGCTACGCCGAGGGTTGCGCCGTGCGGTGTCCCCAGCCCCGCCGCCTACCGAACTGCCGCCGCCATCACCAGCCCCGGCCTGGGGGTTGGTGACAAATACGCGTTGCACTCCAGCAGCGCCTGCAGCGCCCTTGGCGACGTTGTACAGGCCTCTGGCAACCCGAATGGCCGCCACCGCTTTGGTGATGGCAAAGCCCCCCGCTGCCAGCGCTGTAGCCCCAAGGGCCAAGGACGGCACCTTTTCGGCAATCCAGCCAATGCCGGTGGCCGTCGCCCGCAATACGTCGGCGGCACCGTCCGTCAACGGCCGCAAGCCGTTACCAATGGCGCGGAACGCGTCGTCAATCTCGTTGGCGGTTTCTTTCCACTTCTGCGAGGACGTTTCGCGGCGCTCTGCCAGGTTCTGGTCGAGAATGCCCGCCGCGTCTGCAGACTGGGTTTTCAGTTCCTCGTACAGCGCTTTGTTCTGCATGTAGGCCATGAGCGCAGATTTGACCTGCATATCCGCGAACAAGTCGCCGGTACGCATGGCCTCCTCCAGCGCCTGCATCATGCGCTTGGCTTTTTCGGGGTCCGTCTCCTGGTTGATCTTGGCCGCCGCCTCAGCCATGGCAGCGGCCTTTTTCGGGTCGGTCTTCTGGATGTATTTTTGGGCAAGTGCAAAGCTGGCCTCCAGCGTCGACATGCCGCTCTGCAGGCCGGAAATGAGCGACTTCTGATAGTCAATGCCGGCGTCCTTGTACGCCTTGACCGTCTCGCCCGAGCCGATCTTTTCCATCCAGTTCTTGAGGTTGTTGGCCGCCTCATCGGCGCTGCCGGCAGACTTGATCTGCACCTGCAGGATCGAACCCAACTGGGTGACGGCGTCCATGCCGTAAATGCCCTGCTTCGCCATGCCGGCCAGCAGCTCAGGGAACCACTTGGCCATGTCGCTGGCCTCGAAGCTACCAGCCTGCCCCTGGTAGGCGATGGCCTCCAGCGCTCGCTGCATCACCACGGGGTCGGTGATCTTGGCGTTTTGCCCCAGGGCGTTGATCATTCGCGCGGTGTCGGTACCGTCCGCGCCCTGACCCACCACAAACTTGGCGGCCACGCTGGAATAACGCGCCGCCTCCTGCAGGTCCATACCGGCCCCCACCAGGTTGTTAAGAACATCGGCCACCTCGTTGCGCGCCAGGCCGGTGTCTTTGGCCGTGGTGATGATGCCCCGGTTTAGGTCGACTTCCTCGGCCTTGTTGGCCACACCCGCCTTGATGGCGATATCCCGCACTATCGCCTGATAGTCGGCACTGATCTTGGTGGGTACCGCTAAGGCCGCGGTGCCGACCGTGGCCTGCACGGCAGTGGATCGCAGGCCGGCTTTGCCCGCCTCGATCTGCTGCAGACCCTTGGCCTGCCGGGCAGCGGCTTGCGCAGTGCGACCCAGCGTGCGGTAGTGGTCCTCCAGGCGACCGACCTCGACACCTTGTTTTCGCAGGGCAGCAACGTTGCGGTCGAGCTGGTTTCGTAGGCCGCGCGCACTGGCCTCTCCCGCCTCGCTGGCTTTCTTCCACTCATCGCGCAGGCGCATGGTTTCGCCAATGACGCCCTGCAGCACCTTGGCCTCTTCGCCGCGCTTCTTGAGTTTGCCGATTCGGCCCTCAACGTCTTTGAACGCCGCGCCGACCGTTGCGCTGACCACCCCGCCGATCACAAGGCCAATGGAAAACTTGTTGTTGGCCATGGTTTCTCACTCCCACGCAGGCACAGCCCGGCGGCTCAATCAGAGAGCCACCAGACCATGCGAGCGAATGGCATTTGCTCGAGCTCGCCGGGCGAGAACCCCAGTTCCCGCGCCAGGCGCTTGGCAAGCGACTTTTGGAATCCGGGGGTGTTAAACCCCGTCTTGGTGGACCAGGCGAAAGTAGGCAGCGCGCACCCGGTTGTAATCGCGGATGGTCAGCGAATGCAGCTCGGTCGGCGTGGTTTCGGTCAGGCGCTGGAACAGCAGCGTTTCCAGCTTGCTGTTGTCGTCGCCCGCTTCGGCTTCCACCTCGCGGCTCAGGCGGATCGAAGGCGAATGCATGGTCAGGCGGTCGACCTTTACCCCTTCGCGCACGATAGGCGCCGCCAGGCGCACCACCGCATGCTCCAGGGTCAGCTTGAGCCAGGCGGGATTCTCGCCGCTGTCATCGCCCAGCAGCTCCTTGTAAGCCCGCTGCAAGCGCTTGTAGTCGCGCACCTGCAGGGCCGTCAGCTGATCCTCGGTCAGCTCGCACAGCGACCCCAGCATGAGCAGTTCGCGCTGTTCGTCGTTGTCCCCGACCTGCAGGCCCACCATGAGGTCTTCGCTCACGGTAGGGCTGCGCATGGTCAGCGCCTGCCGCGCCTCCCCGTAAACGTCCAGGGGAACGCTCAGGGACACCACGGCGCGGCCGTCCTCGATGTTGAGCCAGCTTGGAATAGGATTGGAAATGGACATGTTCAGGCTCCTTAAATGGCGAGGTCAGCGCGAACGCCGGCCAGTTGGTCGACACCGTCGATAACGCGGATGCAGTTCACAGGATCGATTTCGTAAATGAGGCGGCCGCCGACCTCCAACTTGTAGTAGCGCACCGCGATGCTGTGCTTCATTTCCGCTTTCTCGCCCGGCTTCCAGTCCCCCGGATCGACTTCCTTGAGCGCGCCGCGCAAGGTGGCGACCACCGCCTTGGTGGCACCGCCCTGCCCCTTGAAACTACCCCGGAACACGCAGTTGAAACCGGTCTGGTCGAAGTCACCGAAATACTTGAGGGTTTCCCGGCGCATGCCGTTGGAGGTGAAGCTGGCTTCCAGCTTCTCAAGCCCCATATCCATCTCAATCGGCGCGTCCATGCCGCCGCCGCGATATTCGTCGGTCTTGACCGTGAGCTTGGGCAGGGTCAGCGACGGCACATCGCCCTGCAGGCTGACACCGCCCACCGAGGCATTCATGTTGAAGAGTACTTCTGGAATAACAGCCATTGCGCGCGCTCCTTAGGCTACGTCGAGAACTTGGGTCAGGTATTCATCGGTCACCTCGATTTCAAAAATCGGGTTCTCGGCAGGCGGCACATCGGTGAAGCGAATCACCCAAATGATTTTGCCCTGGGCCAGCTGGCTGGCGGTGTTGCGCTCGGTGTCGGCGTAAACCTCGAAGTCGATCACCGCCCCGGCGGCCTTGAGGTCGCGCATGAACGCCTGCACCGTCTCGGTCACATCCTTGACATAGCTTTTGGTAATGCCGAGGTCGACGGCCCATTTCATGCCGGCCCGCACGGCCGCCATCACCATGTCGACGGTGCGCACCCGCGTGACGAATGCCCACTTGCTATCGGTCGACAGCGTGCGGTTACCCCACAGGCGATAGCCGCCGTCGCGAATGATGGTGGTGACATTGGCGTTGTTGAGCAGGTTGGCCCGGCAGGTCGGATCGTTGTCCAGGTACTCGACGGCCCGCACGGTGCCGGTAACGTTCTTGATTTCCTTGTTGGACGGCGAAGCCCAGAAACCGATATTGGCGTCGGTCTGCGCGAACAGGCCCGCCGCCACTGGCGTGGCGGCCAGGTCCTCGTCGCCGTTACTGGTAACGCTCCACTTTTTGACGCCGGGGTCGACCATGTACAGCCGCTTGCTGCCAAACCCGGTGGCGTAGGCAATAGCCGCCTCGTCAGTGGTACCCGGCCCGTCGATCAGGCCCAGGGCCTCCAACTTGTCCGCCAGGGTGTCCATGGCGGTGGCCACCGCCTTGGTGGCCGAGTGCTTGGGTGCCAGCAGCAGCCGTGGGTGCTGGTTGAACAGGCTTTTGGCATCGAGCAAGGCCTGCAGGCCGCTGCGCTTGCCATCGGCCGCCACACCGCCAATCACGGCACTGGTGATGCTGGCCGGCGTGCCGGCGGACGTAACACCCACCGCGATGATCACGGCCTTGGCCTGGTCGAGGATCTGCAGGCAGGCTTTGGTCAGCGGCGACGCGACACCAAACGCCGCCACGGCCTCGCGGTCGCTGACGATCTGCACCGGCGTGTTGGGCTCAGCCAGGCCGACCCCTGGGGTATAAACGTCGACGATGCCGATCACCGACGACGAGGGCACGCTGATGGTGCGCGCTCCGGAAGTGACCAGCGAAGTGGTCACGCCATGGAAAAAGTTAGGCATAAATGCTCCCCATAGAAACGAAAAAACCGCCAAAGGGCGGTCGTGTTGAACAGCTTGAAATGTGATGAGCGTTAGCCCGCTCGGAAGCCGATGGCGAACCAGTACAGCGCGAAGTCCTGTACCGAATTCGCCCACTCGCCAATCATGATGTTGAAACTTTGTCCTGTGGTTTTGCCCTCCATGATCGCCGGGGTCAGCGTTGCTGCCGGCACCCCTGGGTTGCTCTTGTGGTAGATCACCGGAATGACAATGAACGGCGCCGCCGAGAACCCACCCGAGTGGAATCCCACCTGGTACTCGGTGAACTGGCTGGGCAAGTCACCCACGTTCAAGCGTCCCCACTGGGCCATAAAGCCGTTGTCGGTGTCCCAGTAGAAACCGTTCTGAGCCCCTGAGAACTGCGAGCGAACGGCCGCGTTCAGCGCGTTACGCGCACCGTCAGGCGTGTTGCCCCCGGTACCGCCTCGGTGGACAGGCAGAATGCCGCTGACCAGTTTGCTAACGTCCATGCCCGCCAGGCTCAGGGCAATCGACAGATTCTGTGAACCGTCAAATACCCCCTGCCCGGTCACCTCGCCGGTGAAACCTACCGCGCGCGCCGTCTGCAGCCTGGTCGCGCTGCCGGCGTTGCCCGTGGTCGGCCGGCTCAGCGTGCCGGTGGTGATCTTGGCGGCGTCCAGGCTGGGGATATCGGCAGCCGTCAGCGCCGCACCCTCCAGCACCAGACCCTTGGCGCTGACCCGCACCTTGGGATAGGTACCAGCCCGCACCCCCGTGCTCTCCAGACTGAGGGCAATCGCCACATCCTGAGCGCCATCGAACTGGCCCTGACCGCCCACATCACCGGTGAAGGTGAACACACGCGCCGCCTGCAGCTTGGTCGCGCTGCCGGCGTTGCCCGTGGTCGGCCGGCTAAGCGTGCCGGTGGTGATCTTGGCGGCGTCCAGGCTGGGGATATCGGCAGCTGTCAGCGCCGCCCCCTCCAGCACCAGACCCTTGGCACTGACTCGCACCTTGGAATAGGTACCGGCCAGCACCCCCGAGTTGGCCAGGGTGACATTGATCGCCGCGTCACCGGCGCCGTTGAACTTGGCCGAGCCGCTGGCATCGCCCTTGAGCGAAATGGTGCGCTCGGTGGCCAGTGCGCGGGCCGTGGCGGCCTCGCCCTGGCTGATGGCTTCCTGCACCACCGCCAGGGTGGCGGTCACCGTGTTGGGGTCCTGCAGGATCTGCACATTGGCGGTGCTGCTGACCTGAATCAGCAGGCGGATCACCTGGGTGCGCCCGCTGCCCTGCTCCTGCAGCGGCTTGTAGGTCGCCGGGTAGCTGGCCACCGCAACCAGCACGCCGGTGTCGTCGTACAGGCCGACCTCACGCACCCACCAGCCGCCAACCTCCGGCAGCAGGATGCCCTCGGCCACAATCACCGGCTTGCCGCTCTCCACCGAAAGGCGGTTGAGGTTGACCCGGAAAACCTCGTGAATCAGCTTCTTCTGCAGCTTGGAAGGCAGCGGCGTACTGCCGTTGCCATCCCCTACCGCCATGCGGTTGATCTTGAGGGTGGTCTTGGTGGCGATGGCTTTCGCCAGCGCAGCCGCGCCCGCGTCAGTCAGCATGGCGACGTAAATCGCGTCTGTATCTGCCATTGGTTCGCTCTTGAAGTAAGGGGCCTGCCCTCGCGGCAGGCCGTGAAGCGCTAAGCGGGCACAGGCCCGCCGTAGATGTTGGCCCCGACGCCCAAGGTCCGGTACTGGATGTACAAGCCCAGCCCGCGCAGGATTTCCCCGGCCCAAAAGCCAAAGAACATGCCGTTATCGGTCCCCAGGCGCGGGTCGGGGGTCCAGCTGCCGTTCATGGCATGACCAGGAATGGGCGTTACCGTGTAGTACGCCTGCAGCTCGTCCATGCACGCCTCGATCAGCACATCAAGGTCAGCCACCTGACTGCCGGCCATCGCCGCCAGGCAAGCACCGGCCAGCCACAGCCCGGTCATGTGCCCGGTGAAGTCATCCTCCACCGGCTTGGGCACGCTGTTGGTCGGGAAGTCGGTCGGCAAGATGCCCTTGGAGTCCTTGACGAACCTCACCAGCCAGCGCAGCCAGTTCTCGGCGTAGGCGACCAGCTTGGGCGGCACGGGCTTGCCCCGGTGCACCAGCTCGTACCAGGCCCTGCAGGCGCCCATCATCGCCCGGGGCTGGTAGCCGGCCCAGGCATTGCCATCGCCCCAGTGGTACTGGGTCCAGGTGTCGGCCGGGCCGTAGCGGTAGTTATCCCAGCGGTTCCAGATGTACGCTGCTGCACCAGGTCCGAGGACGCCGAATTTCTGCTGGTACCACTGCTGCGAGTCGTACAGGAAATCGATCATGTTCCCCAGCTCGACGCTGTACGTCTCCGGGTCCAGGCAAAAGATCAGTGGGTACTGATAGCCGGGATAGGGCATGCCGTGCCATGCGCCGATTTGCTCGCTGCCGTCCGAGTAGATATTGGAAAACGGAATCACCCCAGGGCTGTAGGCCAACGAGTCATTGCGATAGCCGATCACCGTGCAATCGCCCACCAGGCCGCGAAATGGCTGCTGACCGTTGAGGGTCAGCCGGTACAGCATCGTGTAGCCGTCGACCCCGTCGTACAGGTCGGGCAGCTCGTTGATGCAGTAATACTCAAACGTCAGGTTCGTGTCGGCATCGTTGTCCAGCAGAATGTCCATTTCCGCCAGCTCGCCGTAGTTCGGTGCTGACGGGTTCGGCCGGCCGGCCGCGTTGGGCTGATAGCCTGACAGCGTGCCGTCCTGGGGGCGGATCTGCACAGTAGAAAACGCGCCATCGGTGGCCGGTAGCATCCACCACCATCGCCAGCCGTCCTTGTCCTGAATACGGACGTTGAAATTGCCGTTCGCCCGGTAGGTAATGCTTTTAAGCGGCGCCTTTTTGGTCGGCTGCAGGTAGTTGCCGATCACATACCACCCGCCATTGCCGCCACCAGGGAAGAACGAGCGCACCACGTTGCCCGCCCGGCCGGGAAAGATCACCGGCACATGCCGCTCTTGCGACGTAATGTCAGCCGAGTGCACCACCGCGCGCAGGTCCGCCATGATGAACTCGGACCCATCATCCTTGGCCACCCGGTAGAACTGCGACAGCGGGATATCGTGCTGCAGTACCTGCCAGCTGGAGGTCGATTCCGGCAGCATGTAGCAGTAACGGGTGCCGGTATTTTCGACTTTCTCCGGGGCAATCGTGACCTCGACCTTGGCAGTCAGCGCGCCGTTAGCCCGGTCGACCCCACCGAAGCTGGTCCGCACCTTGGAATCCTTGCCGACGCGGAACCATACCGATTGTTGCTCGATGGACACCTGGGCGCCTACATCGGTCTGCAGCGTGATGTAGCCCTGCGAGTCGCGGCCGTACTCCCGCTTTGCCTCGCTGGGGTAGGCGAACTCGTAAGAAATGCCGTCTGTAAAAGGCGTGGCGGCCACTGTGCTTTGCCGGAAAAACCGGTCCGTCGAGTCGATCAGGGTGTATTCATGCGCCGTATACAGGCAGGCATCCATGGCTTTCTGAAAGCGTTCCTCGCCGGTAATACGCCACAACAGATAACAGGCGTCCATGTACCACAGCTCGCCGTCTGCAGCGTTGCCCATCTGGTTGACCCCGCCCAGCAGCGGCACATGCAACGGGCGGTTGTGTTGCACCGCGTTGCGCGGGATCAGGTAGCCGCCATGCTCGACCGGTTGCCGGGTGGCGTAGTTGAACAGGTGGGTACCGTTTAGGCTGGTGTCCTTGAGTTGCACCCGGCCGATATCGGCGCCGGTATGCCCTTCTGATAGCACCTTGCCGTCGACGGTGATTTTCTGGCCGGTGTGGGCAATGATCCAATCCACCTCATACACCGTGCCGTCCTTGTCCCAGTCGGTCGAGCCGTCTTCGCGAAGCGCTCGCACGCCGGCATTGATCGCCCCCCAGGCCAACGCACCGTCAAAGGCAAACGTCGCCTTGTCCAGGTACTCGCCCCAGTGCGGCGCACCATGCGGAATCGACAGGGCGCCATTGGTGAAGGCGAACGGCACGCCCTTAAAGCCGCTGTGCGTCGGCTCGACGGGGTCCACCGGCCAGTTGGCCAGCACCGGCTCCTTTGAATTGATGATCCAGTTACAGATACGCCGCTGCGGCGTGTCAGGGATCGGCTGGCCGGCATAGAAATACTTCTCGTAGGCCTCCCAGTGCCATATGGCGGCCTCCAGATAGCGCGGGTCCTGGGTGGCCAGGTAGGCATGGGCATAGCCCAGCACATGCAGCGCCTGGCCCTCGGTGGTACCGTCGCCGTTGGGCTGGTACTCCATCTGCGAATGGGCGATGAAATGCCGGTTGTTCGACAGCACGCCCTGGTTGTTCTGCACATAGTGCTGCACCGTCGCGTCGACGGTGTCGCCGGTGTTGTTGCGCAGAAAGCGGTGATGACCCTCGATCAGGCTGATGGCATTGGCCAGCCCCGTGCGCTGGCTGACCGGGCGCCGGCTGTTGAGCGGATTAAGAAACATCGAGCCACCCCCCGTCATAGAAACCGGACCAGCGCACCCCGTCCCACAGGAACGTCAACAGGTCGGCCGAGCCCTTTTCGAACGACAGCACCGGCGGGCGGTTGGCCGGCCAGCGGACGTTGTTCGGGAACGTCACCCGGTTGGCTCCGGTACCCTGCTGCAGGCGCACCGAGAAAGACCAGGTATAGCCCGGCGGCACTGCCGAGTTGGTGAAGGTCAGCGCGCACTGCGGCTTGTCTAGCGTCACATCGAAAAAGGACACCCCGGCGGTATACGCCACATCCAGCGCCAAGGCGCTGCCAGCGGCGGCAATAGCCTTGCGGCGCGGCAGTAGCAGCCCGCCGGTCAGGTCGGTGATCATCTTGGCCAGCGCCAAGTAGGTCGGAGACGGCCCCGAAGCCGTCTCAACCGTGGCGTCAGCCGCGCCATGCACAATGTCATGGGCCGTCTGTGCGGCGGCTTCCATCAAGGCGATGGCGGCCGCCTGGCGGTCGGATAGTTCGCTCATGGCTTTTCCAGTAATTCAGGCATTCGGTGGTTCGCGAAGTAATGCAGGTCATTGGCCAGCATCATCAGCTCCAGGTCCGCAAAGGCCTCGGCCTGCAGGTCGGCCGATAGAATCTCGGTTTCGTCACCCGAGGACACGGCAGCGCCCATGTAGAACTGGCCGTTGGGGCTGTAAGTGATGCTCAAACCGACCAGGTGCCGACTGACCGGCTTGGTCGACAGAATCATGCGCTCTAGTTCGGCAATCCCACGGTCACTAAGGCCGGTATTCAGCAGCGCCAGGCTCAGGCTAAACGTGCCGGGCGGCCCCATGGGGGTTAGGTCGAACCACTCGACAATGTCGATAATGTCGGCAAACGGCGAAATGACCTGGCGCAGCGAGGCGATGGTGCCTTTGCGCTGGTGGACCTCGAACGAGTCGCGCACTGTCTTGCGTTTGATTTCCTCGGACCATGCCGGGTCCCAGCGGTCCACGCTGCGCTCAATTGCCAGCCACGGCAGCATCTCGGCCGGGCAGGTTTCTGGCCGCTTCATCGAACGCAGCACGTTGGCCAGGTCGGCCGGCTCCAGCCCCACCTGCGCCAGGGCATCCTCCAGCGCGGTGCGGTTGATCGGCAGCAGGCTGGTGTCACTCATCGGTACCACCCATCACGACGCTGGAGCCGATGCAGTTGGATGCCTGGTGGTCCTCGATCACATAGTCTGCAGCGGGCTTGACCAGCTCCACCCGCTGCACCCGCGACACATGCAGCGCGGCATGGATGGCCGAACGGCGAATGTCCCGGCCCAGCCGACGCTGCGCATTGATATAGGTATCCAAGGAGGTCTTGGCCTGCGCCAAGGCCAGCTCGTTTTCGGCGCCAGGGAACATGTACAGCACCGCCTCAATCTCGTAGTTGACCAGCTCGGCAGACTTCACCAGCACCCGGTCGCCTACTGGCCGGATATTCTCAGGGGTCAGCGCCTTGGCTACCTTGTCGAGCAAGTCCTGGGTGGCCACCCCGCCATTGACCCGGTTAAGGACACTGACCAGCACGGTGGCCGGCGACGGGCTGCTGGCTTTAACGTCAGCCACCCGCCCATCAGAAGACCGTGCATGGAACTCATACGCGCCGGCCGGCCCAGCCACCGCCATGCCCTCGAAGGCCAGCAGGGTGCGCTCGGCCAGCGATTCGTCGCTTTCCAGCTGCTCGGTCACCGGCGGAACTGCGCTCAGGTCCTCCGCGACGATCACCAGGCGCTTGACGTTGTAGTTGGCGGCCAACTGGTCGAGGTCGGCGCCCTGGGCAAAGGCAATGAACTGCGACTTGGCCGCGTCGTTGATACGGGCACGGGTCATCACCTTTTCATAGGCGGCTCGCTCCAGCAGCTTGACCACCGGATCAGAAAGCAACGTGGCATTCCAGCTGTTGCCCATTAGCCCGCGAAAGCCCGTCAACCCTTCCTGATAAAACGTCTCAAAGTCCAGTTCCTCGATCACCGTAGGCGCCGGCAGGCTGGCCAGGTCGATGGTGCTCATATGCTTACCTCAAGGTTCACGCCGTCCTCGGAATAGGTGCCAGTGATGCGAAAGCCGATCTGGCCACCCACCGCAGAAACCACCTGCACGCTCTGCAGGACCAGGCGTGGCTCCCAGCGCTGCAGCGCTCGCGCGGCCTCGGCCTGTACGGCGCTTTTCCAGCCCGCGTTAACCGGCTGGTCGACAAACCGGCGTAGTTTGCTGCCGTACTCCGGCCGCATCAGCCGCGACCCAACCGGCGTAGTCAGAATGTCCACGATGGACTGCCGCAAGTGCTCGACCCCGGACAGCACGGCGCCGGTGTGGCGGTCCATTCCGATCATGGGGAATTACTCCTGCACGCGCTGGAAATCCGGGTGCTCATCGAAAGTGGTCAGCGCTTCGTCGTCCGAGGCCGGCACGCGCACCTCGAAATTGACCACATCGAATTGGGCGCCTCCGGGGGTGAAAATGGAGCGAGAGCGGAACGCCACGTCTCGGTACAACACTCGTTGGGGGTCGACGGCCACAGGGGCCTCCGGAGAGGTCGAAGCCGCTTTTGGGGTCGCCATGGGTTCCTCCAGGCATGAAAAAGCCCGCGCGCAGCGGGCTGGTGGTTATCAGGGCTGCGGCGCATGAGCGCCCGCCCGCTATGAATCAGTGCTTGTGGTTGGCGGTGTTGCCGGCCGTGTCGATGACTCGGGCGTCACCGTAGATATCGCCTGTTACGCGTAACGCGCCCTGAATCAACATCGGCCCAATGAAACGCAGCATGGGCGCCATCGCTTCAATGGCCGATTCCGTTACGGTAACGACCGAGCCGCCCACTTTGATATCTACCTGGCCGGCTGGCAGCTCGATGCTGTAGCGCTTGGCTTGCCAGTCATAGGTAAGCGAACCGCCGTCCTCGAACAGCCAGCGCTGGACATGGTCGCGGTCATCCGGCGCCGGCGCAGGCCCGCTGTATAGCCCAGGCAGGAATGTACCCTGGCTTACATCGCCGCTGGTACTGATCAACACCCCCTGCTCATGCATGCCAGGGGCAAGCCAGTGCCGCGCACCAGGGGCGGCCCCCAAGGTATGCCAGCGCACCCAGGCGCTGGTCCATTCGCCGTCCGAAACCCGGCACACCGGCGGATCGGCGGCGAGGTCAAGCGCGACGACCCGGCATTTGCGAATCATGCCGGCGATCATTCGGTCATGCTCAGCCAGCGGGTAGCTCATCCGTAATCCTCCCAATCTCGACATAACCTTGGGAAAGCGGTCCCACATCTGCAGTAGTGCCGGCAGCGGCCGGGCCGAGCTCAGTGGGCCACGGCCACTCCTCTTCCCCGAGATAGATGAGCTGAGTCCACTCGACGACCCAGACCGCGAAGGTATCCAGCTCGGGGCGGCTCCAGTCACGCTCTGCACGCACAAAGTCAGCAAAGCCGATAGGGAGCCCCCACGATTGCCCACGAAGTAGAACCGCAAGCTGCGCGGCAACGAAGGCAGCAACGTGGAGGCAGTTTTTCTCCTCTACCGGAACAATTGCACGGGCCTCAAAACGCGCCTCCACGGCGGTCTCGCCAGTCCCCGGATCCATATCCACATGGTCGAATCCGGCTAGTTCGAGTACAACGGCTGGAGGTGGAACTACCTCAATCCCGTCAGGCATGGTACCGACGTAGGCCAGCCCTGGAATGGCGTCTTTGATATGTTGCTCGATAGCGGCATATAACTGCTCAAGAGGTATTGGATCATCATCCATTGCCTAATCTCCGTAGATACTTCAACAGCTCGAAGTTCAGCTCCTGCTCCATCACCACAAGCAACCGCTGATGTGCCTTGCTCGTCCATGACTCGAAATGCGGCCTCACCTCTTCCAGCGAAATCTTCGCCTTAGCCAATGGAAATCGGCTGCTGTTCTCACCGACCCACCCTGAACTCCCACCGCCTCTAGCAGAGACTTCACTGGTGGGATAATCATCAGCGTTGAAGTGCTTACTGGCAGTACGGATCCAGATATCCGGCTTACTGCCATACACAGTCCGGAAAAAAGCCCCCTGATACGAACGTCCGGCTACGGACACACCTGAGCGGGATTGTCGAGGGCGGCCTGCTCGACTGGCTTCAATGGGATTCAAACCGAACCAGAGTTTGCCTTGGCCATTGCTGCCCACTGGGTAAGCTCTCAAGCGCTGACGGACCGCCGTAACCGCGATTCGCTCTTGTTGGCTCACCGATCTGGCAATGTGCGTGCGCAACCAGCGGATGGTTTTATTGATTGCCCGTCGTTCAGCCGCCTTGATGGCTTTCGGCATCAAGGCTGCGAACTTAGCGAAGTTTGAAGACTGCTGTGCGTTCGCCTGCAGCGTAATGAGACCCGAACTAGACGACTGTTTCTGGTAACTGCCTACACTCATGCCGTTTTCCTCAGCACCAGGGTTACAAGCCCGTCGCCACCAGGCTCAATTCGGGCGATGGTGAAATTCCCACCACCGTCCTCGGGCGGCAGATCGATCATCACGCTCTGCCGCGTATCGACACCCGCGGTGTCACCAACGCGGATGACCAGGTGCGGCTCACGCAGGCCGGTATTAATCTGGCCAAGCTTGGGCTGCAGCCACGGTGCCGAGAACATCCCGAGAACCTCGCGACCGTCGATATGCGCAAGATCGCCGAGGACATCGAATACCACCTCGTCCAGATCATCGACCAGGTCGCGGAAGGCCATGATCAAGCGGTCAGGCGGATGACTGCACGGGGACGCGTGCAGATGTGCAACGGGTTGGACTGAGCTTCACCCGCAACACCCTTACCGAAGGGCATCTCCTCCAGCTTGCTGTAATATGGCAGGCCTTCGGTGTTGACGGTTTCCATGTAGTCTGCCGGCGCATAGACCGACAGGAACAGTTCAGAAACCCCCTCTGGCACCAAGCGCGCTTCATCGTCAGGAACGAATGGAACACCCGCTACCTTGCCCCGGTAACGCTCCCAGCTGATACCACCGAACTCGAACGTTTCACGCCCGTCGCCACGAAGCGCTGCGGCCTGCTGGCTACCCTTGTAGGTATCAACAACCGATGAGTGGGCAATGAGTTTCTTCCAGAAGGTCTTGCCGCAGAAAGCGCGGGCGCCGGTGGTCGTCACGTTGCCGAGAGCATCTTCTTGCATGTCAAGGGCGTCCACGCACTGCACCTGAATGTTGGCGTTCGGGTCATTCAGCCCCATCGACTGCTTCTGCTGCGACACCCCGAAAACCTTGTATATGTCCAGCAGCACTGAGGAGCCGTCTGCGTCGAGCACCTTGCCGTTGATGGCCCCCATCCGATGAAACTCGTGAGTGGCATCCAGTTGGCGTTTCGCCTTGGCCAGACGCTTGTTGACCACATCCTGTACGGCCTGCAGCTCCGTCAGCGTGCCGAACGCGCGAATACCCTGGATCTCGTCCGCCTTGATCGCAAAGCGCTGAGGCAGGTGAACGGTATTGAACGGGATCAGCGTGCGCTTGCTACCACCCACCACCAGGCCAGACGTGCCGCGCTCCCCCGCCGGCACCAGAGCGAGCGTGTCACCGTCTTTCTCGATCTGTACGGTAAGGGTGGCGACACCCTCCTCCTGGAACAGGCCAAGAGCCGCAAGGCGTCCTGGTACGTACTCCTGCTCGTTGATAGCAGCGGTCAGGGCTGCAACGCCGAAAGCGTCGTCTTGGAAAATGGCAATCTCAGCCATGAGGTACTCCAAAAAGTAAGAACCCCGCTCAGGGCGGGGTTGGGGTGAAAGAGAGTCGGGTCAGCGCAGGATGATGAAATGCGCTGCCAATGCCTGTTCCGCATCGGCGTCTATGCCGGTCAGCAGGGCTTCACTGACCTCGGCCAGCCGCACCACCGCGCGGCCGCGCCGAACGGTTTCGGATTCGCCGAGAGAGGCATAGAGAACACATACAGCTTTTTCGCTGCCATCTTCTGCTGAGGGGTCGTAGGCAGTGAATTCGCTGCTGGCCGTTACCAGACCAAGCACTTGGCCAGCTACCATTCCAGGACCGGCAGCGACATTGATGGCTTCGCGAGAGATCTTTCCCGGCCCCTCGGAAAGCAGGAACTCACCGGTGTGAACCGGCTCCTGGCGGATATTACTCATGGTCGTGCTCCTTTATTGGCGGCCTGCCGGCGGGCAGCCCAGATGCTGGATGGATTGGGTAACTGCGCCTTGACCTTTTCTGGCTCGTCATCGGCCGGCGGCAGGCTGTTGTCGATCTCAAAACCCTTGCCGGAGCTGACCAGCTTCTCGAACAGCCGAGCCCGCACCGCATCCGGCTCCAAGCCAGCCTGCACAAATTCAACGGTAAGTTCCGGCAGCCGAGCAGCTACGCAGAGATCGCGGACCCCCTTCGCACGCGTCAAAGCAGCCTGCACCGTGGCCTTGTCGGCCAGTTTGGTGGAAGCGATCAACGGCTCGACCAAGTTGCTGATTCCCGCCTTGGCGCAGTCCTGAGCGATCATCAAGGCCAGCGCAGTAGAGTCGCCAGGGTCAGCCGCTGGCGGGTCAGGCGGTGTTGCCGGCTGGCCGCTCGCTGCCTCCGGCAGGTCGGCCAATTGATCAAGCAGCGCCTTGGGTGTCTGACGGTAGCGCTGCATCGCCGCGCCCTGGCCAAGGCACGCCTTGACCTCGACCCCGTTGCCCACTTCGTCAGCCAGGCCCAGCGCGAGGGCTTCCTGCGCAGTCAACCAGGTTTCATCGTTGACCATACGGCGCAGCTCGGCATCGTCGATGCCCGGCGCCTTGGCCTTGTATGCCGCGATGATCGCCTCGAAGGTTTGGTCGAGGACGTCAGCCACCCGGCGCAAGTCCTCGGCATCACCGCTGGTCCAGGTCCACGGGTTGTGCACCATCAGCATCGCATTCGAAGCCATCACCAGGCGGTGGGCGCCGCACGCAGCGACGCTTCCAGCGCTGGCCGCCAGAGCATCAACACGCGCGGTGCAGCGCTCACCCAACCGGTTTAGCGCGTTGTGAATAGCTAACCCATCGAACAGATCGCCACCGATAGTGTTGAAGGCCACCACCACCGGTGAAGCGCCGTCATCGATCGCTTTCAGGTCCTGAATGAACTCGTTCGCGGTGATGCCCCAGCCCCCGATCTCACCGTAGATGTAGATCTCGATGGGAGTGGTATCGGCCTTGGCATCGCCCTGCCCCTCAGCCGCCGCGCTGATCTTGTACCAATGCTGGTCTTCGATCTGCTGCACCGAGGGCGCCTTGTTAAAGATGCGAAACGGCATCAGCTTTTTCATTTCTTCCCCTTGTCGCCGGACTCATCAGGGTCATCCTCGACGGCCGGCAAGCTGCTGTAGTTGAGGCCCAAAGCCTTCGCCCGGGCGATATCGGCGGCGTTCTCTTCGTCGACCACCTCCGCATCCGTACCGTTACGCAGGCACACCTCACTGCGCGATGCGAAGCCTGCAGCGATCTCCATGCTGCGCGACTGAACATCCTGCACCGGATGGATGTAAGCCCAGCCCTGCGGTACCCAACGTGTACGGTGGTACTCACGGCGGCGCTGTGCGTAGTCAGGTAGGTCGAGCGCACCGGCGAGCACAGCCATGTCCATCCAGGCTTTGCGTACCGGCCGACAAAGTTGATGGACGTACACCTGGAACTGGAGTTGCTCCAAGCGTCGACGGAACTCGGTCAGTACCACCCGGATCGCTCGGTCGTTCACGCCTTGCATGTCGCCAGTCATGAGTTCGTAAGGCAACCCCGAGCCAGCGGCAGCGGCCATCAGCTGCTGCCGCATGAAGTCGGGGTAGTTGTTGCCGGCGTCCGGCGGGTCCGAGAACTCGACCTGCTCACCAGGCAGCAGCTCCTGCATCGTGCCGGGCTCTAGCCCTACCATCGGGGTGAATCCGTCCCGGTCGTATCTGACCGGCGCCCCGGTAAGCGGGTCGAGTTGCGGCGGGCCGTCCGGGGCTGGCTTGCGAACGAAGCCGGCAAATAGGTTGGCGACCTCTTGCCGGAACAACACCGCGTCGTCGAAGTTGTCCAGGCTACGCAGACGCTTCAAGACCGGTGCCAAGCGCGGTACTCCGCGCAGTTGCCCGGGTTCCAAGGGCTCAAACACATGCAGCATCTGCTCAGCCGGAATCCGCACCAGCTGGTTGTAGCCCACATTGAGAGAGGACTTGTCGCTGGGATGGTTGCGGTAGCACCAATACGCCACGCGCCGGCCCAGGGTGTTGAACTCGATGCCGGCCCTAATGACGTTGCCGAAACGGGTGACTTCGAACTTGTCATGGGGGACAAACTCTGGCGATAGGCACTGCAGCTGCAGCGGTACCGCGTAGCCGTCCTCCAGCCGGCGCGGACGCAGACGAATGAAGCACTCGCCCGACTGCTCTACCGTACGGGCCACCAGCGCCTGCAGGCCATAGAAGTCGGTGAGCTGATCGGCATCAGCCTCATCAACCCAGTCCTCCCACAGCTCTTGCATCACCTTGCGGACAGCCTTGTCGAGCAGCCGCGGGTGCGGCGTGATGCCGGTACCGATCAGGTTGCTGACGCGCTTGTCGATGACATTGGCAGCATAAGGGTCATTGCGCACCGCGCTGCGGGAGCGGGAGCGCAGGTTACGCAAAGCCGGCATGATCAAGCTGTTCACGCCGGTGTCAGGCGCATCCCATCCTGATGAGCGCCGTCCCTCGGCGGCGCCTTCGTAGCTGGCCTTGATTCGCTCGGGCACCAAAATGCCCGAACGACCGAGGGACAGGTAGCGTCCGCTCACAGCCCCTTGCCCCCGTGGTAGACGCGGGTCACCCGCGAGCGGGGGCCTGCGGCAGCGGTCAACTCAGTGCGGATCAGGTCACGAGCCTTGATCAGCTCGTCGACCGTCCGGTATTCAACGGTGCGGTCGGTGTACCGGACGGTCTTTTCACCACGCGCAATCGCCCGTTCGACAGCGTCGAGGTGTGCCTTTGTGTATGCCATGTCAGCGTCTCTTGAGATAGCCGCTGCTGGAGCTGCGGCGTTGCATGGGTTGGAGTGCGGCTCGTGGAGCCGGCGGTGGTGGCGGAACATTGCGCTTGACCGGAGCAGGTACAGAAGCCGGCGAATCGATCTCGTCGTCCTGGTCGTCGTCTGGCTCGCTGGCCTCGGGCCGGGCTGGCTCCGCTTCGTTTTGCTCGAACAAGTTGGCCTGCGCTAGCGCCTGCCTCAGCTTGTCCCAGTCCTGTTCTCCATAGCGGTGCAGGCCGAGGAAGTTGGCCATGGCCAAGTTGTAAACCATCAGGTCCAGCGCCTCGTTGCGGTCGGCCTTGCCCTTGACCCACTCAATCCGCTTATAGCCCTTCACGTAGCGGGCGACCTTTCGCTCGGCCACGCACTGCTGGAAGAACTCGTCGGGTAGGTCCTTGGCGAAATGCAACGCACCAGGACCTTTCTCAAAGCTGTAGCGGTTGTAGATCCAATCCTTGGCAGTATCGGTACCGACGATCCAAAGCTCCGCACCATTGCGCTCGGTTTGGCCTTTCCAGGTGACATCCACCTGCGACGGCCGCTGGGCGATTACGGGCCGCCCCGGCTTGCTTGCGCCCTTAAGCGCGAACACGTTGCGCCAACGGCGGACACGGGTGAACTGGTAGACCTCGTGGGTGTGGTGACCGCCGGAGTCAATGCCTGTAGCCAGGATGCCGAGCCTCACGCCGCAGGGGTGCCGGTACCGGACTTTCAGCCGCTCGTCCAACAGTGACCAAGTACGCTCGTCGGCCGGGTCGCCGGGGATTACCTGGTGATCGACCACCCAGCGTTCCATGCCAGTCCCCCAAGCCATCACCATCAGCTCCAGGCGATTGGCCTGGACATCGACGGAGGCCGTCAAGGCAAGCGCCCCCACGGGCAAGGTTCCAAGAACGTAGTCCTCTTGCATCGCACGGGCCTGAAGTACCTCGGCCTTGGTTTGCTCGACTGCACTGTCCCAGACCTCTGCCAAACGGGTGTTGTAGAACACCTGCATCGGCTCCAAGTCGCCGCGATCCTGGGCGCGCTTTGCCCCCTCGAACTCGCGGGCCAGCATGGTCCAGGAATGCCACCCCAGAGGCGCATAGAGCGCATTGAGGTGGAAGCTCACTGTCTCGCCGTCCCCCTGAGCATGGGCTCGCCACTCACCCTTGGCCAACATCTCTGCCTTGTGATGCTCATCGATCAGCACATCACACTCAGTTCCTTCGCACTGGTAATGCACCGTGCTGAAGTCTTCGGAGTAAAGCAGGCGCTCCCACTTCAAGATCTGCATATGCCCACAGGTTGGACATGGTACGTAGTAGTGCCTCTGATCCCCCATCATGAAGAGGTCATCGATCCGCGAGGCCCCCTTGATGAGCGGGGAACTGGAGAAATAGAACTTTGCGTTACGGCCGAAGGTACTGCCGCGCGCTTCGGCCAGCTTGATGCCATCGCCCTCTTGGTCTACGTCAACGTCCCAGCGGTCGACTTCATCGCCGTAGATGTACCGCGCCGACAGCTCAGACAGGTTCGCCGCCGAGCCAGCGGTGGTGGCGTACAACGTGCCACCCTCGAACTCTTTGGTGTCCATGGTGTTGCGGGCATCCCTGGAGCGGTTAGCTGCCACGCGCGCCTTGAGTTCGGGCGTTGCGTCGATTGTCTTGCCGATCCGGGACGACACGCGCTTGGCCAGCCCCAGGCTGGGCAGCAGTGTCAGGATGTTGGATGGGGCCATGTGAATCAGGGCGCCGATCCAGTTCAGGGCGATCTGCGTTTTCATCAGCTGCGAGGCGACCTTGGTCACCACCCGTTTACACGGGTGCGCGGGAGAAAGGCAGCGCATTGGTTCACGTGCGTAGGGTGTGCGCGCGGTGCGGTATTTGCCAGGTTCGGCGGCGCCGGTGTCACGCGGGATCCGCATGTACTCGTCCGCCCATTCATCAACCCATAGTTCAGGGTCAGGCGTCAGCCCTCGGCAATACGCTTCGCGGTACACCTCGGCACCGTCTGCGTATCCGGTGGGCATAGGCTCAGCTCTTTGTGATGGCTAGGTTGAGGTCGGCATCGCTCATCTTACTGACCTCGGTTAGAACGCGGCGGAAGGCGCTCGCGAGATGCTTTTCGATCTCCCACGGATCACTCATACCGACCAGCTCGGCGGCGAGCTGCGGGGCGAGCCCAAATAACTGGTCGCGCAGCATCCGGCCTGCCGTGTAGGCAGCATCTTCCACCGCTTTTCGCTCGACCAGATTGCCTTGAACTTTGTTGAACTCAGCCTCGGCCAACTGGGCGAGGTAGTACTCGCGGTGCGCCTTCGCCTTCTGGAAATTGTGAGCCCCGCCAGGTGCTGGATCCGGCTGCAACACCGCTAGTGGGCCGAGGCCGGGCTGGAGCTGGCTTCGGACATCCCGCTCAACGCGGTTTTCTTCATGTCGGGCAGCCACAGCTGCCTTGCTCGGATCGGCGGACTCAGTCAGCAGCAGCTCAGTGGCTTCGACGTCGACCTTGCCGTCGTCGGTCAGCACCAGCCGTTCCTGCTTGGTCAGTTTAGAGACATAGGATTTCGACCATCCGTGACGGGCAGCGAACTCCGATTTCGTCAGGTACGTCATGTCGAAAAGTCCAGTTCACCCAATGAATTCAGGGGGTTAACCAGTTCACCGCAGTTCACTAAGCTGGTGAACCTCCCGCTAACAAAAAGCCGCGGGTTTCCTGTCCCGTACCCCGGCCATATCGCCAGGGTCCCCCGGCCCGCCGGGGCTGCCGGTCGGGTCACTGTCCCGGCTCGCCGGCCCGGGGCGGCGCCTGCTCCAGCCCAAGGCGCTTCGCGGCCCAACGCATGTAGAGGTTGATAGCAACATCGGCGCCGGCCATCGCAGCCAAGCAACCAACCGCTGCTGCCGCCCATACCGAAGCGCCCAGGGCGTACAGCAGCATGTTGGTCGAAAGACCGCAGGTCACGCAGGCACCAGAGCGCAACGCCAATCGGCGAATCAGCCCCCAACCGCGAGCACCCGCCATGTCTGCCCGCCACATCTCTCCCGAAACACCGCCGACCAGGGACAGCACGATCACCATCCAGATCGGCAGTTCGGCTAACGTTTGTTGCTCGCTGTTCATATAAGCCTCATTGGCAAAGCACGGCGCCGGAAAAAGAAAACCCCGCCGGCTGGCAGGGTTCCGATGCTCCGACAGGTCGGAGCGGGTTGCACAGCACAGTGCTTGTGGGGGAAGCGCCTAAGCGCACTTTTGATATCGTGACGCCTTTGTACATGCCACCGGAAAAACCGAAAAGTGCCTATTTACGGTTATCCGCTTCGGCGCTACTTCGGCGCATCTTCGGCGCACACTCGGCGCATAGTTACCCGACGAACGGTTTGTTGCCTGACTCGGCCAGCGCGAGCAGCCAGGATGGCAAACACCTGAAGGTGCAGGGCCTTTACCCAGTTCCGGTAGGTGCGATCAGCATCCTCAGCCAGCCCGACTTCGCGCATTTGTATCCGCACCGTTGTGCCAAAGAGGTATCGATGGTGAGCCAGCTTGGCCAACGTGGCCCCCCGCGCGTCTCGCCGCTCCAACTGGGCCACTGCCGCGTCAACTTCAGCCGCGGCGTGGTCGAGACCTGCACCCGAGACCAAGATGCGCGAACCTGACGAGCCGCCGCGTGGCGCTGAGCCCTTCCATTCCATGATGGTGCCCATCTGGCTACCCAAGCTGGCCTCCAGCCCAAGCTGAGAACGCTGCTCCCCCCAATGCTTCATTAGCTCGCCAACCAGATGCAGGCGCTCGGCCTGGTCGATGAGCGCCGCCATATCCATGCGATGCAGTGCGAGGTCCACCTGCTGCTGTAGGCGCAAACCTTGGTCATTGCTCATCGGCAGCCTCCAGATCACTACCCAACACACATTTAGTCAAACCCAACACAAACCCAACACACTCGAAAGCCAATGAACTCAATGGATTAAGCGAATATGAGTCGAGTGTGTTGGGTGTGTTGGGTTTATCGAGGCTCGCATAGGGATTTTTCTCACCTTCGGAATCACTGTTAAAAAAAGCGCGCCTGCGCGCGCGCGTGCGCAAACCCAACACACCCAACACACATGCCATCCACGCCACGGAATTCGGGGCTCTAACCTGTGTTGGCTTACCGAAACCAACCCAACACAAACCCAACACACCCAACACACTTGCCGACGTAATCATGCTGCGAGCCTCTTGATGTGGTCCCAACCGTCCACGTTCCACCCAGCCAGCTTTGCCCGGGCACGCCATTCGACGACGTTCTTGCCCAGCTCGGCCGCCACTGCGGATGGGGGCAGGGAAGGATCGCCGTCACTGGGGAAGAAGAACGCCGCGAACCGTCGGTTGCTGCCATCTGACCAGGGGATGGCCCTTGTCTTCTCCACCTTCGCACTGAACATCAACGAGAACTTGGTGTGGCTCATGGAGTTCTCCTTGTTGTGGGAACACCACTCCAAGAACATCGCGTAAACGTCCGAGGTCAGGCAGCAGCCCCATAGACCATGCCCCAGCTCCCCGGCACGCCAGAGATAGAAGAAGGTCTGCCAGGCCGTGCGGCTCAGCTCGACCAATCGCTGGCGGGCTTCTGTTTCCGGAGGGCGTGTGCGCTGGTTGAACTCACCCAGCTCGACGTCCAACAACCAGCCGTACAGCGCCGCGACACCACCGTTAGCCAGCTCACGCGCGATTGCTTTCTGCCGCTCGGGCGGCAACGTTTCAAGCGGCCACATCACCAGCATTCGCCGGTCGCTCTCGCTGATCGGCCAGGGCATGATCTCGTTGCTCAGGAACACCGAGTTCATGTGGTTGGCTTCTTCCCAGCCGTTGATGAACTTCGACTCCATGCGCACCGTCTTGCCGGTGATCATGTGCTTGATCTTGCCCACCTGGTTGTAACGCTGGTCCCGGCTGACAACCTCTTCGAACACCGCCCATAGCTTGCCGCTCTGCCAGGCATTGAAGTTGCCTTCGAGCTGGGTCTGACCAACTGTCGCGCCGTACCTGCCGTACAGCTCGCCCATGATGTCCGCGAACAGCAAGCTCTTGCCTGAGCCTTCCATCGTGGAGTGGAACAACACCGCGGTGTCCATCTTGGCGCCCATGTGCTGCAGCGGGTAGGCCAGCCACTTGACCAGCCAGTCCAACGCAACCGCGTCGTGGTTGCACAGGAACGAAATCAGCCACCGCAGGTTCTCGCAGGCAGCGTCATCCCGCACCGGCTCAAGCGGCAAGCCCTCAAAGGTATTGATGTAGATCGCAGGGTCTTTGGTCATTGTCGGGTCGAACACGATGTGGTCGACGTCAACCACCCGGCGACTTGGGCTGTTCAGCCAAAGCTGATATGCATCCCCCAAAGCCATCTTCACGCTGCCCTCGGGCAGGCGCCGTTTCTTCTCCCGATCCCAAGCTTCCTTGGTACCGTCGATGTACACATAGCGGTCGAGCGGTGCGAGGTTCAGTGCCCCGCCCTTCTTGCTCGACATTTTGCGGGCCTGCTCCAGTTCCTTGACCTGCTCGGACGAGACCAGCTTCTTGTCGGTGCTCTCCATCCACTGCTTGGCAAGAGGTTTGCCGACTAAGGCTTCGAAGCCCGACCGCTTCATTGACTGCCCCTTGTCCATGTCCCACACGTTCGTGGTGCCTTCGACCAGGGCGAACCGGCGCTTGGCGCTTTTTAGCACTAGCCCCTCCCCCCCTTGCCCCCCGTCGGCCGAGGAGGCGGCCGTGCTGGAATCACCTTGTCGGGCCTCAACATCGGCAGCCTCATCGGGGGCTGCACCCGCCTCGCCCTGTACGGCCTGCTCGACCACTGATGGGGCTTGGGGAAGTTCGCCCAATGGCGGCGGAGTCGGCGGGCGTGCCTTGGCGTCAATGCCCAGGATCTGCGCAGCAGCTCGGGTTGCTGCCCGCTGGTCACCGTTGTGCATCAGAATGCAGAACACATCGAACGCATCGTTCTTGTGTCCATTCGCCAGCGGGTCAGAGGTGTGGTGCGAGTACAGTTTTTTGTCGTCAGTAATCGTCACGCCTGGAAGGCCTGAACTGCTTTGCGGGCACAACCACTTGCTGCCCACTCGCTTATAGCCATGCGCCTCGATCATCGTGGCGATGTCGTGGATGCGGTTGAACTCAGGAATGACCTCGGGCAGCGGCTCTCCAGAACGGGCAGCTGCGGGGCGGGGAGCGACAGCAGGTCTACTCACTGGAACAGCTGGCTGAGGCCTCCAAGGGCACAACGCCTCGCCATTCGGCTTGAACTCTTCCCAACCCTGCCAGATTGCCAGCAACTCCCCAGGCAGATCAGGCAAACCGTTTGCGTCCGGCGCCTTACGCCAGGTGTACGGCTTGCCAGTACCCGGATGGATCGACGGAGGCAATACGTCCTGCACTAGACCAGCGCGAAGCTCGAACACGGTGAGCTTTTTGAATGGCTCAGCAGCCATGCGGAGTGCCGCCTCCCTGGCTTCATCTTTCGCATCGACTGCAGCCCTTACCTGAGCCATCAGCCCCTTGTGAATAATGCCGTCGGGGTCATTCTTGTTCGGCCAAACAAGGGCATGCTTCTTCAGCTCTACGCCATCAGGAACACGAAACATGATGCGGAATCGTGCGGGATTGCCCACAGAGGTAGGATATGAATTCGCGAGCGCATCAACGTCGACGCCATGCGTCTGCTGCAGCACCAGCCGCGTGAACTCAACGTCGTCAACATCAAGGGAGCAGACACGGCTCGGACCGAGTACAACGCCCAGGTTGTGACTCGGATTTGCGGTCCAAAACTGCTCGGCGCTTGCGACATCAGTGAAATAGCCGCCGGGCTTATTCCAGCCTTCTTGCGTCGGCCCCTTCGTGCCTGGCTCCATAGGAACCAAGGCGAGGTTGAAGGTATGAATGTAACGCCGCGCCCAATCAGCTGTGGTAGGAGTTGGGCGCTCGCTCATCTGCGTCGCTCCCGCAGCTCTTGGCAATCCACACAGGTTTGGCAGCCAGCAACTGACCGCTGGCGGCCTAGCGGAATCGCATCATCGCAGTCCACACAATACTGAGCGCTTGGCCTAGCGTCGCCCCGGGCATGGCGCAGGAGGGAAAGCTGTAGGAAGTATTCGGCCTGATCATTGGCCATGTCAGCTGCATCAGCCATGGCAGCGGTCCTCCATCGCTTGGCGTGCTCCCGCCATGATGGAAAGCACTTGGCGGATAACATCCATCCCCCGTTGCTCCAGGTCCAGAACCTCCGCCGCAGTCCAAACGTTGTCGGACGCCCCATCGTGCAAGCTGCTGACAAACTCGCCGGACTCTTCAAGCAACTTGCCGACAGCCTTCAAAGCATCATTGGTAGCAGGTACCGGCTCAGGGCGATACCAAACAGCTCCCGCTGGGCGAACCAGAGCGTCAAGCAAGCGAGGGTCGGCAGTCCACTGCACAATCTCTTCCAGCTCGTCTGGGGTCGGCCAGCGGCGCTCTTCATTGTGGTGAAGCTTCTTCTGCAGCGTGTCGACCTCAAGACCCATGTCGAAGGCCAGCTTGGTGATACCGCCGCGATAATCACGACCTGCGCGATAGAGCGCCTGCCGCAAGGTGAGCACCGGGCCTGCACCCGGCAAAAGATCAATGCGACTCATAACCGTAAAACCTCGATTTACGGTGTAGTCACAGGAACAGGTAGGACCTATCCTACAACCACGACCGATGTACTGTGCTGTGCGTCGTCGTCGCTGGACTGGGGAGGTGAGAGGCCCCGGTCCAGCACCTTAATTTCTGGCGTTTCTCAGATAGGCCCAGTCGATATCAGGCCGCATCTCTTCACAGCGGATAACTCCGCCTGTTTCTCGGTCCAGGCTTACAGCCAAGCCGGCGCTTGCACGACGGTTTCCGTAAGCCACCTGCTTCAGCTGGCCGGCAGATGTCCCGCAGTCGCGGGCGAAGGCTGCCAGCCTTTCCTTGTCCATCGTTTTCAGGTACTCGCTAAGCGTCATAGACACCTCCATGGGCGGCGAGATTAGCAATTGCTAATCAGCAAAACAATAGCATCTTGTAATTTACTGTTTGCTAACGGAAAGCAATCATCACCACATGGATATCAACGAAAGGCGTATCGCCTCCCTCCGCAAGATCATGGGGACCATGAGCCAGAAGGAATTCGCCGAGGCTCATGACCTGGACGCGTCGTATCTGTCGCAACTGTTGAACGGCCATCGGAAGCTGGGGGAAAAGGCTGCGCTCAATCTAGAGCTCAAGATCGGGCTTACTGCAGGGATGCTTACCTCTCCGCCATCGGAGAGCCCCACCCACAAAGCCCCGGACAATGTCGTTCACCTCTCGGCCCGAGCGGCCAAGGACAAGAATTTCATACTGATACCGCACCTGGACATCGCGGCATCGATGGGGCATGGCAAGGCAGCCCCCTATATGCACATTGAAGTGATACGCGACATGACCGTGCACCTCGACTGGCTGAGGATGCAGGGCCTAACGTTCTCAAAGGTCGACAATCTGGCGATCATCTCAGGCAACGGCGACAGCATGACTGGCACGTTCGCGGACGGTGATGCACTGCTGGTCGACCGTGGGATTACAGAGGTCAAAACAGATGCGATCTATGTCTTCACACTGGACGGCGACCTATACATAAAGCGCCTCCAGCGTCTGACTGGCGGGCAGCTCAGAATGATCTCGGACAACTCGATCTACCCCCCGATTACGATTGATCTATCCATGATTGATCGAATGCACATTCAGGCTCGCGTGCTGCTCGCCTGGAACGCAAAAAAGCTGTAACCCCCCCTTCCCCGTTCGCAGCTACCGGCCATGAGGCAGGTACTGCCACGCCAAAATAATTTAGCAATTGCTATTGATGTAAATTTTAGCTTTTGCTAATTTTGGCCCGTGTCACCTCTCACTCAAAGGACACGGACCATGAAATCAGCACAGTACAAACAGCCAGGCACAGTCCTGATTCACCCCACCGCTTGCACCAGTGTGCAGAAGGTTCTGGCATTCCAGCGCCGCACCGGACTGCAGGTGATCATCAACCAATTCGGTACAGCTCAAGCGATTCCCGCTCAATGCGCAGGGGGTGCCGCATGACCGATTACACGCTCTCTTTGAAGCGCGTGATGCTGCTTCAGAAAACGTTGGACGAAGGCGGCTTCACGACTTGCCCACTACAACGGCCGGAAACCACCACCGATGCAGTGATTCAAGTCGAGAACGACAACGAGGTTCACCGTCTCAGCGTGCGCTTCGGGCCACTACATAGCTCGATCACATTGAAACGGCGCGATGCAGCGAAGTACTTGGCGCTGCGGGACTTCCTGCAAGACGTGGCCAATGGCCGAGCTGACTCTGGTACCGAGTCGCAGGCAGCAGCCGTTATGAGGGAGGCACTCGAATCCGTGAATACAGTGCTGGAAACCGACCAAGTCGCCTACATCACCCCTACCGCAGATAAGGCCCGTCCATTCCGAGTAATCGTGCTGGATGAGCTTGGGGACATTTGCGCCCACACAAAAGGCCACTGCAAGAACAACCTTGTGGAGGCTGTCCGCGCCCAGCTCAGGCCCCGGTACCAGAGGGCCGAGGAACACTCATGAGGGACACGCTAGCCCAACTGCGCAATCAGTGGACAACCCCCTGCCCGACGCTAACTGCCGTGCGGGAGCACTACTTTCCCCACATCAAGACTGATCGCCGGTTCAAGGAACTCGTCCAGAAGGGCCAGATCCAGCTGAAGCTTAAAAAGCTGCACAACTCGCTAAAGGCGCAGCACGTGATCTACCTGCACGACTTGGCCGATTACCTGGACCGCCGCGCCGACGAAGCAAAGCAATCGACGTGAGTTAGATGGCCCCGGTCCTCAGGGGCAACCGCTCGCCGCCCACCTCTCACCTATGCGACGGCGAGCACTCTGGAGCACATCACATGCAACCACATCAACAAGTTCTTGCCATTGGCATTCTCTGGCTGATCACCCTGGCCATCCTGCCTTTCCTCTTTGCGAAAGCCCGCCAGCGCGCCTTCAGCAAAGGCTTGGACGCAGACAAACAGAGCCTGAAGGCTGATCTGAAACTGCGGATCAAAGGCCTTCAGGACGACTTAAATGAAGCCCGTGTTCAAGCCGAAGCAGATCAGCGTAAGCACCACACGGCTATCGCACACCTCAAAGACAGCATCCGCGAGCTGGAGGCCCGGATCATGTCTTACACCGGGTTAGCGGTGACCAGGGCGGATTACGAACTGCTCATCAGCGCTATGGAAACGCTGAGTCTGACGGAGCGGACATTAACAGCAATGAAGGCAACCCAGCAGGCATCGCGCGCCAGGCTGCAGGCCGCCGGCCTGGGAGGTCTGGCTGAACGCATTCACACCCAACTACGCGACACTCCGGCAAGTACGCCAAGCGCGGAGGTGGCAGCATGAACAACGACGAAACTCTTGCCCCCTGCCCGTTCTGCGGCAGCCCTGCGACTCGGCTCACCATCGAGGACGAGCGCGATCCGAACCATGGGGGCGACATGATCACCTGCAGCAAGTGCGACGCCAGCACCCGAGTCTTGTTCGGCGAGAAAGCAGGCCTCGCGGACTTGTGGAACAGCCGCGCAGCCAGACCTCACGCTTGGCTCGGCCAGGCCGGGCTATACCGCTCTCGGTTTGACGCGGTGCGAAATTTCGAGCAAGCAGTAACGCCGGTTTCCGCCGATGAATTGTTCAGCCTTGCCAGCAAGCAGGTGCTCAACCAACTCAACGATACCTGCGAAATTTTGAAACCTGCGGAGAAACTATGAATGAGCTGGCTCTTTTCGCAGGTACTGGTGGAGGAGTTCTTGCCGGACACATATTGGGATGGCGCACGATCTGCGCAGTTGAACGTGATGCCTACGCCGCACAAGTTCTGGCGCAACGACAGAACGATGGAGTTCTGCCGCCTTTCCCAATTTGGTCTGACGTGCGCAGTTTTGACGGCCGACGCTGGCGAGGGCTTGTTGATGTCATTTCTGGCGGCTTTCCGTGCCAAGACATATCCAGCGCTGGTCCCGGCACTGGAATTGAAGGATCCCGCTCTGGACTTTGGAAGGACATGGCTCGAATCATCAGCGAAGTATTGCCCGGAGAGGTCCTCCTGGAGAACTCACCAATGCTTGTGGGCCGAGGACTTGCCATGGTCGTTGGTGACCTTACCCAAATGGGGTACGACTCGGAGTGGTGTCTTGTATCAGCGGCAGATCTCGGAGCGCCCCATAGACGCGACCGCATCTGGCTACTTGGATGGAGAAACGACAGGCACTCTCCAATCCTGGCCAACCCCAGTCGCGAGCATGTCCAAAGGCTCGTCGCCCAACGCACTCCAACGCAGATCGGGCGCCAGCCGCTCGAAGGATCGGTTGGACCATGCGGTGATGGCCCTTCACGGTGGCCAATTGAACCCGATATGGGTCGAGTGGCTGATGGGGTGGCCTTTAGGGTGGACCGACTTAAAGCCCTTGGAAATGGCCAGGTTCCACGAGTGGCAGCGGCAGCACTCCATGGGTTGGAGTCAGGGCAATGGTGAGGGGGTGATGTCATGAAGGTAACGAACCCAGCAGTGATCTCCAATGACCATTCAGCCCCCCTCGTTTCATTCCTTGGAGAGCTTCTTACGGAAGATGAGATAGCCATCATTACTGGCTATCTGACTCCTTCTAGACAAATTCAATGGCTCACAGCGAACGGTTGGAAGCATATTTTGAGTGGAGCCCGACGCCCCGTAGTGGGCCGTCTATATGCCCGCCTCAAGCTGGCCGGGCTTAACGCATCTGAGGCAAACGCGGCGGCCGAAACCTGGACGCTCGACATGACACGAGTGAGCTGATAAATGCGTTTTAAGAAAGCCAGTAATAGAGACCTACCACCGCGCATGTTAAGGCGGGTGCGCACCTTGAAAAGCGGCAAACAATGGGTGGGCTATTACTACGACGGTCGTGATGAGAATGGTAAACGCATTGAGATCCCGCTCGGTACAGACTTGGATGTGGCGAAAATTGAATGGGCCAAGCTTGACCGAAAGTCAGTACCGAAAATTACCCGTCTGCTGGGTGACGTATTTAATCGGTATGAGCGAGATGTCATCCCAGGGAAGATGCCACGTACACAAAAAGACAACCTGCTCTCATTGAGACAACTTCGCGCAGCGTTCAACGATGCACCGATCGACGCAATCACTCCTCAGGTCATCGCTCAGTACAGAGACAAGCGATCAGGTAAAGTTCGCGCGAATCGAGAGATCTCTCTTCTATCGCACATCTATAATATGGCGCGGGAATGGGGCATAACCGAAAGAGAAAATCCTGCTGCTGGCGTGCGTAAGAACAAAGAGCGACCCCGTGATTTCTATGCTGGAGCAGAGATTTGGAACGCCGTTTACGATCGTGCTGCCAGCGAGTTACGCGACGCTATGGATCTGGCCTACCTCACAGGCCAGCGACCGGCCGATATTCTATCCATGAGAGCCGCGGATTGCGATGACGAATACCTTCAGGTCGCACAGGGCAAGACATCCAAGAAACTGCGTATTGAGCTCCGCTCCGGGGAGCAGGTTAATCACCTGGGCCTGCTCATAGAACGCTTGCTGGCTCAGCGGAAGGAGCGCGGAGTTCGCAGTCCTTATCTGATCAGCACACAAGACGGTAGAGCTGTCACGGCCTCAATGCTTCGACTTCGCTTCGACGATGCTAGGAAGACCGCAATTGAGCTTGCCCTTGCGGGCCAGGACAAGATTCTGGCCGAGCAGATTCGCCAGTTTCAGTTCAGAGACATTCGCCCCAAGGCGGCAAGCGAAATCGGTGATTTGGGTCACGCAAGCCGCCTACTGGGACACACTGACAAACGCATCACCGAAACCGTCTATCGGCGAGTTGGTGAGATAGTCCAGCCTACACGATAGCACTCAAGCGAATCAACCTAAGCACGAGCTTAGGTTGATAACAACTTTAGACAGACATTACAGCCGAGCCATAAAACTTCTCAAGCTCTACACTTTCACCAGATAATAGTAAGTTCTGCATAATAAGCTTAACCACATGAACATTTACCGCATTACCTAGCGCTTCGTACGCATCATAAACCGACTCAGGCATTATCAGTGACTCCATACTTTGCAAGCGGGAGCATTCTCGGACTGAAAGGTAACGCCGCTTCCATGCAACAATAGGAATTTGGCTATCAGAAGCCGCGACAAGTGCGGGAGCGCAAGTGGTTTTCTTGACTCTCAATCCAGAGGCCCGAGCTTGAATCAGATGAGACCAGACGCTACGTTCTCCGTCTTTATTATTCCACTCCAACTTCTGAAGAGAAGAATGAAACCCCTTTATTTTTTCAACCCATGCCTCTAGAGCCGTTCGATTTTCCTCGAACAGCCTTCTATTATTCTCAATGAAGCGAACCTTCCAAGACGGAAACCCCACTTCTCGCAAGGCATGGCTGGGAAGATTTTTATAAATTTCCTCCCGCCGCATACCCGAAAGGCTAATACCAAAACTCCCCTTATACTGCTGAAGCTCTTTTACTTTCAGCTTATGAAGAGGCCGATCTAACGGATATGTCGCGCCAAACTCCATACTCCAAATAGGATAATACGGAATTCTAAAGCTTCCCGGAAGCGCATCTAGAAACTCTTGCCACACCCCTAAACATTCGATCACATGAGGAGGGATCGGCTTGGCTGCAGCGGGTAGATCATCGAGAACCTGGGCGATATCTGTAGGCTCATGCGTAGGCTTAGGCCAAGTAAAAGAGCCTAGAGAACTACGTACCGCTACAATGAACATTCGCTCGCGATGCTGAGGTACACCAAACTGATGCGGAGACAGCTTGGACGCGGCTACCTCGTACCCTAACTCATTCAATGCCTGAATTACTTGTCGATAGGTATTGCCGCCATCGTGCTTCAGAAAATTCGCAACGTTTTCTAAAATAACATATTTGGGAGACTTTAACTCGATAATTTGAGCGATATTGAAGAATAACGTGCCGCGTACAGTATCCCGCCAACCCTTCTGGCCGCCAGCTTTGGAAAATGGCTGACAAGGGAAACCTGCGCACAGCAAGTCATGATCAGGTATCATCGACGGGTCTACAAGACGGAGGTCTCCCGACGGCCTAACCCCATAGTTCTGCTCGTAAACTCCATGCAAGTTCTCATTGATCTCGCTAGCAAAAACACAGTGCCCTCCAAGAGAACTTGCCGCTAGGTGGAACCCTCCCAAACCCGAGAACAGATCAATAAATCTAAATGCCTGACTCATAAAACTTCTAACTTATCAATTCTAGATTCAACCCACTCTTCAATAGAGTTTTGCAAATCCTGACCGAGAGCACCATTTCCATTTATGCCCGAGAGTAATACCGGCCGATCCAACAGCGGCCCTTGGATAATAATCAAGCTTTGCTGAAAATCAACCTCATTAACTAAGAATGGAATAGCCATACCTCGAAGCGGCATAGAGTATGTCTGAATAATACTTTTCCATATATGAATATCAGGGGTTGCTCGCTTGTCTTTCCAATTCCCGCCCGAAGCACACTGAAACATTAGAAATGGTGCACTAGGCCTACGACCTTTACTCTGAAAATAGCCATAGACATCCAAGCCTTTGTCTTTAACCATTCCAGTATCCCAAAGCTCTAGACCCTGCTCCATAAAGTTTGCGTCGGTGCAAATTTGCTTAACAAGCTCACTAAACTTCTGATTATTGTTTATACCGCTCCAGCCAGTGGTCTTGAACACAATGTTAGGATGATGTGCACTCAGAGAAAGGCGGGTAAGCTCTTCTAGAATCTGCCCTTGTACAATGAAATTACCACACTGCTTGGACCAAGCCTCATAGTAATGCCTCAGTGAAGCGGTTATACAATAAGACAGTGCTTTATCATCCTTCCAAGAAGCCCTGGAGCGGATAGCTCGAGAATGATACTCAAGACAAGGAGAATTGACATCTTGGAAGAACCCCTCCAACAACCGCCAAATATCCGCAACAAATTCCTGACAAAATTTCTGGTCCGAGTAAACTTGGCTTTCCATTAAAGCATCAAGCACATCGACCCTAGAGACATCTTCCTCACCAAACAACGACGAAGCCAAGATCCAATCAGCAACAGCGACTTTATCACAGTTATGCACAGTCTTACTTGGGCTTATCCCTTTCTCAGGCAAAACGTACATTTAAATTTTTTCCTGTACCAACAATTTCAGCTCAGGGAAAATTTTAGTCATTTGTACCAGATGGAAAGCAAGCCTCCTTGCAATCTCGATGACTTCCTTATCTTCTTGATGCATATGCAACGTACTGAAGGCAATTTCCACGCTATCGGCCGCCTGAGAGAGCAAGCTGACAACCTCCTCAGTATCACCACCCGCCTTTTTTAATGCAAATTCAAAATTCGGGCTTTCACTCCCTTCCAAATATGATACAGCATCACTACTCAGAAGCATCCGACCAAATTTATCAATGTTACGAGAATCAGAGAAGAGAGGAGGCCTCTTATCATCACCGAACATCCAAGTTGCATAATTCGTGAGATTTTTCTCGTTCTCTTGGGCAACAGGGAACTTCGCGTCCTGGGGCTCAGCCTTTATGTCAACACCAAGATATTTCTGAACACCAGCTGTGCGCAAGGACAGGTAAAGAACACTAAACTTGTCTTCAATCTTATCGATAGCTACGCCTTCGGCGTCCTCGAGCTGCAACAGCAAACGGTATGCGATGTAAAGGCTTCTTACGGTAGGTGTCTTGCTACCGATCTTTCGCATCACCTCTTCGTAAGATAAACCTTCCTGCTCGATAAGCCCGGCGATGAACTGAGCCTTCTCCGCCGGATCCCACTCTTTAATACCTGTAACATGACGAAACCCCAGGAAGGCAGAAACCGCTCTGCGATTAGGGACCTTTATATACGGGATCTCATCAAAAAATTGTGCAGGGAGAGTTTCAGCTGACGCTGCTAGCTCTCTCCACTTCCTCTCTTTAACATTACCATCAACAGCTTGCCTTAGTTTCTTTAGAGCTGCGAGTCGACGATTACCTTCTACTACCACCAGACTTACGTGGCCGTAGATTTGCTCTTCGACAACAATCAGGGCCTCTTGGGGCCAAAATCCGCTTTCGATAAAAGAAACTGCTAACTCGTCTAGAGTCCAGTCACTCATTACCTCGAGAATTTTATCCTGCTTTGTATTTGGCTTGGCGAGGTTTCTACCGAGCCTAGGGTTCAATGGATCAAGGAACAACTCGTCCAATTTTGCGTATCTAATCTTCACTTGATCCATTTGTTCCTCTCCGAGTCCAAATAGCAATTGTGCGTACCTACGCAAGAAGGCGTGGACACACATGCCATCCTAGCTTTTTGCCATCACGACAAACCCCTCATTCTATCCCAATAGATGAGAAAGCAACCAGAGACAGCCTAGGTTTTTCCGTCCTGCCCCCCTCCCGCGTAGCTATTGAAAGCCGCAGCTGTCGAAGGGGGCGCGGATTCGGCCCTGCAGACGCACGCGGTCCATCAGCCTATATCTGGACAGGCTGTTCAGGATCAGGATTGCGGAAACGACCAGAAAGATGCGGAAGCGTTTAAGCTTGTGATGTGCGTTTTTCAGAGATTCCTAGAACGCAAAAAGCCCTGAATAATCAGGGCTTTGAATATGGCGGAAGCGTAGAGATTCGAACTCTAGGATAGTTGCCCATCGACGGTTTTCAAGACCGTTGCCTTAAACCACTCGGCCACGCTTCCAGCTCGTTTTGCGGCCGCCATAATACCGTAATGAAACACGCTGTCAAACTCTCTGTGTCGCGGGTTGCAGGACGTCTGATAGACTCCTAGCATCTGAACGTCTGAAACCACAGGTTTACCAAGGAGCCTCGCCATGCGCGAACAGGATTACGCCGTACACCACGGCCAGCAGGTCGAGCAGCAGGAGATCAGCAAAGTCCTGCGCAACACGTACAGCCTGCTGGCACTCACCCTCGCCTTCAGCGGTGTCATGGCCTTTGTGGCCCAGCAGATGCGCGTCGGCTACCCGAACGTGTTCGTGGTGCTGATCGGCTTCTACGGGTTGTTCTTCCTCACCAACAAACTGCGTGATTCGGCCTGGGGCCTGGTGTCCACCTTCGCCCTCACTGGCTTCATGGGCTTCATCCTCGGCCCTATTCTCAACCGTTACCTGGGCATGGCCGGTGGCGCTGAAGTGGTCAGCTCGGCATTCGCCATGACCGCACTGGTGTTCGGTGGCCTGTCGGCCTATGTGCTGATCACCCGCAAGGACATGAGCTTCCTCAGCGGCTTCATCACGGCAGGCTTCTTCGTGCTGCTGGGTGCGGTGGTTGCCAGCTTCTTCTTCCAGATCAGCGGCCTGCAACTGGCGATCAGCGCTGGCTTCGTGCTGTTCTCGTCGGTCTGCATTCTGTTCCAGACCAGCGCAATCATCCATGGCGGCGAGCGCAACTACATCATGGCGACCATCAGCCTGTATGTATCGATCTACAACCTGTTCGTCAGCCTGCTGCAGCTGTTCGGCATCATGGGCCGCGACGACTGATACTGCGCCTCATGGAAAAGCCCGCTTCGGCGGGCTTTTTTGTGCGCCAAAGACTGACTTAAAAGTCAGCTTATTGAGCGAACAGACACCGATCATGCCGCCATCGTGCTTGCCCCTACCCCAATTGCGCTTCAGCCCGTAGAATGCGCTCCTTTTTTCTTCCGGGGCGGCTTTCTGCAATGAGCTCACACGAACACAGCCCAGGCGCATCGGCGCCTGCCAATGAACTGGTGCTGGGTCTTGAGGACAAGCCACGGCTGCTGATCGGCCTGCTGGCGGCGCTGCAGCACCTGCTGGCCATCATCGTGCCGATCGTGACACCTGGCCTGCTGATTTGTCAGGCGCTGGGTGTTTCGGCGCGGGACACCAACCTGATCGTATCCATGTCGCTGGTGATCTCCGGCATCGCCACCTTCGTCCAATGCAAGCGCTTCGGGCCGTTTGGCGCGGGGTTGCTGATTGTTCAGGGCACCAGCTTCAACTTCGTCGGGCCGTTGATTGCTGGCGGTGCGCTAATGGTCAAGCAAGGCACGCCGGTAGAAGGCGTGATGGCGGCCATTTTTGGCGTGGTGATCGCAGGCTCCTTCGTGGAGATGGGCGTGTCGCGCATCCTGCCGTTCGTCAAACGCCTGATCACGCCACTCGTAACCGGCATCGTCGTGCTGATGATTGGCCTGACCCTGATCAAGGTCGGCCTGATCAGCATGGGCGGCGGCTTTGGCGCGATGGCCAACGGCACCTTCGCCAATGGCGAAAACCTGCTGCTGTCGGGCGTGGTGCTGGCGATTATCGTCATTCTCAACCGCATCCCGGTGGTATGGATGCGCAGTTGCGCCATCGTCATCGCCTTGGCGGTGGGCTATGCGCTGGCCGGCTACCTGGGCCGCCTGGACTTCACTGGCATGCACGAGGCTGCGCTGTTCCAGGTGCCCACGCCGCTGCACTTTGGCCTGAGCTTCTCGTGGGCGCTGTTCATTCCGATGTTGGTGATCTACCTGGTGACATCGCTGGAAGCCATTGGTGACGTTACCGCCACCAGCAAGGTCTCGCGCCAACCGGTCGAAGGCCCAGTGTGGATGCAGCGGATCAAAGGCGGCGTGCTGGTGAACGGCGCCAACTCGCTGCTGGCCGGCTTGTTCAACACCTTCCCCAGCTCGATCTTCGCCCAGAACAACGGCGTTATTCAGCTGACCGGCATCGCCAGCCGCCATATCGGCATCTGGATCGCTGTGATGCTGGTGCTGTTGGGCCTGTTCCCGACGGTTGCCGGAGTAATCCAGGCGGTACCGGAGCCGGTACTGGGTGGCGCGGCCATGGTGATGTTCGGCGCGGTAGCGGCCTCGGGTATCAACATCCTGGCCAGCACGCAGCTGGACCGTCGCGCCCTGCTGATCATTGCCGTGTCGCTGGCCTTGGGCCTGGGCGTGGCCCAGGTGCCTGAGTTCCTAGCCCACATGCCCGCGGCAATCCGCAATGTGCTGGAGTCGGGCGTCGCCACCGGCGGTATTTGCGCCCTGGTGCTGAACTGGTTCCTGCCAGAGAGCAAAGAGCGCGCCTGACCCTTCAGCACCTCGCTGAAAAGCCCACCCCCTCTGCACAAGGCCACGAGGTCCTTGTATGAGCGGGGATGGGCTTTTTTGCTTTATCATGGCGGCATTCCTTTGCATGAGTTGTCCATGAAATTCGCTATCGCGGTTTTTTCCCCGGCCCATGCGCCCTCCTCGCGCCGCGCCCTGCGCTTTGCCGAGGCGGTGCTGGCCGGCGGGCATGAGATTGCCCGGTTGTTCTTCTATCAGGACGGGGTACACAGTGCCTCAGCCAACGTGGTTACGCCCCAGGACGAGCTGGATGTCGCCGCCCAATGGCGCACCTTCATCGACCACCACCAGTTGGACGCGGTGGTGTGCATTGCCGCTGCGTTGCGCCGTGGCGTGCTCGACGAGGCCGAAGCCAGCCGCTATCAACGGCCGGCCGCGAACCTGCCCAAGCCCTGGGAGCTGTCCGGGCTCGGCCAACTGCATGAGGCGGCGCAGAGTGCCGATCGGCTGATCTGCTTCGGAGGCGATTGAAATGGCCAAATCCTTGTTGATCATCAGCCGCCAGGCACCCTGGAACGGCCCATCGGCCCGTGAGGCACTGGACATCGCACTGGCCGGTGGCGCGTTCGACCTGCCACTGGGCATGCTGTTTCTGGACGATGGCGTGTTCCAGCTCGCCCCGGGCCAGCAACCTTCAACCTTGCAACAGAAGAACCTGGCGGCCAACCTGCAGGCTTTGCCGATGTTCGGCGTCGAAGCGCTCTTCGCCTGCAGCCATAGCCTGCGCCAGCGCGGCCTTGCCGCCGACACCCTGGCGCTACCGGTGCAGGTGCTAGACGACGCGGCACTGACCGCATTGATCGCCCGTTTTGACCAGGTGGTAACGCTGTGATGACAACCCTGCATGTAATTGCCCACTCGCCCTTCGGCGACGACCGCCTGGCCAGTTGCCTGCGCCTGCTCGGCGCCGACGATGCACTGCTGCTGTGCGGTGACGCGGTCTATGCACTGCACGCCGGTAGCGAGCCCCAGCGCCTGCTGCAAGCCGCCGCGCTAGAGCAGCGCTTGTTCGCCCTCGAAGAAGACCTGCACGCCCGCGCGGTCGCCAACGACCTGGCAAAGCCTGTGGACTATGCTGCATTCGTCGAGCTGTCGCTGCATTACGACAAGGTCAACAGCTGGCTATGAGTACGCTGAACGTTGGCGATCAAACGATTGCCCTGGACAAGGACGGCTTTCTGGTCGACCTGCACGACTGGTCCCCTGCCGTCGCCGATGCCCTCGCCACACGTGAAGGCATCCCGCTGACCGCTGACCACTGGGAAATCCTCGAGCTGCTGCGCCAGTTCTACCAGGAATTCCAGCTTTCGCCGGCCACACGCCCGCTAATCAAGTACACCGCGCTGAAGCTGGGCCCTGAAAAGGGCAACAGCCCGCACCTGAACCGCCTGTTCAACGGCACTCCTGCCAAACTTGCCGCCAAGCTGGCGGGCCTGCCCAAGCCGACCAACTGCATATGATCGAACCACGCCCGCTCACCCTGGAAACACCCGCCGAACACCCGTTCGCCGAATTCGTGCGCATCCTTGGCAAAGGCAAGCGCGGCGCGCGCGGCCTGACCCGCGAAGAAGCCCGCGCGGCCATGACCTTGCTGCTGGAAGGCAAAGTCGAGGACACCCAGCTCGGCGCCTTCCTCATGCTGCTGCGGCACAAGGAAGAAAGCGCCGATGAACTGGCCGGTTTCACCGAGGCCCTGCGCGCGCACTTGCAAGCGCCGCACATTGCCGTGGACCTGGACTGGCCCACGTACGCGGGCAAGAAGCGCCACCTGCCCTGGTACCTGCTGGCGGCCAAGTGCCTGGCCAACAACGGGGTGCGCATCCTGATGCATGGCGGCGGCGCCCACACCGCCGGGCGCATGTTCACTGAACAACTGCTCGAACAGCTGCAGATTCCGCTGTGCCGCGACTGGGCGGCCGTCAGCACCGCGCTCGACCAGCAGCGGCTGGCGTTTTTCCCGCTGCAGGACTGGGCACCCCAGTTGCAACGCATGATTGACCTGCGCAACACCTTGGGCCTGCGCTCGCCAATCCATTCCTTGGCTCGGGTACTGAACCCGCTGGGTGCACGCTGCGGCCTGCAGAGCATCTTCCACCCTGGCTACCAGGCGGTGCACCGTGAAGCTAGCCGCCTGCTCGGCGACCATGCCGTCGTGATCAAGGGCGATGGCGGCGAGATCGAGGTCAATCCCGATGTCATCAGCCATCTCTATGGCACTACAGCGGGCGAGGCCTGGGATGAAGAGTGGCCAGCCCTGAGCGAACGCCGCCATGTCAAACCACCGAGCCTGCAGCCGCAGCAACTGCTCGCCGTGTGGCAGGGCGAAGCCGAAGACAGCTACGGCGAAATGGCCGTGGTCGCCACCATGGCCCTGGCCTTGCGCGGGCTGGGGCAGAACCGTGACGACGCCTTCGCCACAGCGCGTCGCTACTGGAGCGAACGCAACGCATCGATTTAATCGATTAAAGACCCCGAGTCTTTGCGCTATTTATTCGAACGATATTCCCTAGACTGGGCTCCAACGACAAACAACTTTGTTCTAGGAGCTCAACATGGGCCTTTTGATCGACGGCCGCTGGCACGACCAGTGGTATGAAACCGGCAAAGACGGGGCCTTCAAACGCGAAAACGCCCAGCGCCGCAACGCGTTGCCCGCACCCGAGGCCGGCCGTTATCACCTGTACGTATCGCTGGCTTGCCCATGGGCGCACCGCACCCTGATTTTCCGTGCCCTCAAGGGCCTGTCGCCGCTCATCGATGTGTCGGTGGTGAGCTGGCTGATGCAAGAGAATGGCTGGACCTTCGACCAGCAGCAGGGCTCCACCGGCGACCACCTCGATGCACTCGAATTCCTGCACCAACGCTACACCCAGGATGACCCGCACTACACCGGGCGCGTTACCGTGCCGGTGCTGTGGGACAAAAAAGAGAAGCGTATCGTCAACAACGAATCGGCCGAGATCATCCGCATCTTCAACAGCGCCTTCGACGAGCTGACCGGCAACCGCCTGGACCTCTACCCCGAGCCCTTGCGCCCGGCGATCGAAGCGCTGAACGAACGGATCTACCCCGCGGTGAACAATGGTGTCTACCGCGCAGGCTTCGCCACCACGCAAGAGGCCTACGAGGCCGCGTTTGACGAGGTGTTCAATGAGCTGGATTACCTGGAAGACGTGCTAAGCCGCAATCGCTACCTTGCTGGCGAGTACCTCACCGAGGCGGATGTACGACTGTTCACTACGCTGGTGCGCTTTGATGCGGTGTACCACGGGCACTTCAAGTGCAACCTGCGACGCCTGAGCGACTACCACAACCTGTCAAACTGGCTGCGCGAAGTGTACCAGTGGCCGGGGGTGGCGCAGACGGTGGATATGGAGCATATCCAGAAGCATTACTACATGAGCCACAAGACCATCAACCCGAATGGGATCGTGCCTAAAGGGCCATTGCAGGAATTTGGTGTGGCGCATGATCGGGAGCGGTTGGCGGGCCAGGGGATCTGGGTTAACCGGTGACACAGCGGGGCTGCTTTGCAGCCCTTCGCAGCACAAGGCTGCTCCTACAGGTCCGGCGCACGCCTGTGTAGGAGCAGCCTTGTGCTGCGAAGGGCCGCAAAGCGGCCCCACCCGTTTCAGCTATGTTGCGACCCTTCAAACCACGCCAGCTTCTCACGCAACTGCACCACTTCCCCAACAATCACCAGGGTCGGTGCATGCACTTCATGCTGGGCGACAAGCGCCGGCAGATCCGCCAGGGTGCCCGTAAACACCCGTTGATTGCGCGTAGTGCCTTGCTGCACCAGCGCCGCTGGCGTACTGGCCGCACGCCCATGACGAATCAGTTCGGCGCAAATGGTCGGCAAACCCACCAACCCCATGTAGAACACCAGGGTTTGCGCCGGTGCGACCAGGTCATCCCAAGGCAAATTGCTGGTGCCATCCTTGAGGTGCCCGGTCACGAAGCGCACCGATTGGGCGTAATCGCGATGGGTCAGCGGGATGCCGCCATAGGCTGAGCAACCACTGGCCGCGGTAATACCGGGCACCACCTGGAAGGGGATGCCCTGCTCGGCCAGCTGTTCGATCTCCTCGCCACCACGGCCAAAGATGAACGGATCGCCACCCTTGAGGCGCAGCACGCGCTTGCCCTGCTTGGCCAAGTCGACCAGCAGGCGGTTGATCTGGTCCTGCGGCACGGCATGGTCAGCGCGGCGCTTGCCAACGTAGATACGCTCGGCATCACGCCGGCACATGTCGATGATGGCCGGGGCCACCAGGCGGTCGTACAGCACCACATCGGCCTGCTGCATCAGGCGCAAGGCGCGGAAAGTCAACAAGTCCGGATCGCCCGGCCCTGCCCCCACCAGATACACCTCACCGCCCTGCTGCACCGGCGCGCCATCGACCATGGCCTGCAACAGGCGTTCGGCCTCGGCACCCTGCCCGGCCAGCTGACGCTCGGCAATCGGGCCCTGGAAGACATTTTCCCAAAAGCCGCGACGCTGGTTGACGTCTGGGTACAGGCGTTTGACCTGGTGCCGGAACCGCGCCGCCAGCCCGGCGAGCTCGCCGTAGGCCGAAGGGATCCACGCTTCCAGCTTGGCGCGAATCAAACGCGCCAGCACGGGCGCATCCCCCCCACTGGAGACTGCCACCACCAACGGCGAGCGGTCGACGATGGCCGGGAAGATCACCGTGCACAGGGCCGGCGCGTCCACCACATTGACCGGCAGGTTGAGCGCCTGGGCATCGGCCGACACCTGGGCGTTCAGCCCAGCGTCATCAGTGGCCGCGATCACCAGCCGGCAACCGACCAGGTCGGGCGCCTGATAGCCGCGCACCAAGACCTCACCGCCACCTTCCCGGGCCAGTGCGGCCAGTTGGCCGTCAACCTCGGGCGCCACCACGCGCAGCGCGGCGCCGGCATCCGCCAGCAGGCGCGCTTTGCGCAAGGCAATTTCACCGCCGCCGACGACCAGTACCCGGCCGCCCTGCAGCTTGTGGAACAGTGGCAGGTAATCCATTTAGCGGATGACCTCGACACCACCCATGTACGGCTTGAGCACCTCAGGCACACGGATCGAACCGTCGGCCTGCTGGTAGTTCTCCAATACCGCCACCAGGGTGCGGCCTACTGCCAGGCCAGAACCGTTGAGGGTATGCACCAGCTCTGGTTTGCCGGTTTCCGGGTTGCGCCAGCGGGCTTGCATGCGACGCGCCTGGAAATCACCGCAGTTGGAGCAGGAGCTGATCTCGCGGTACTTGTCCTGGCTCGGTACCCACACTTCCAGGTCGTAGGTTTTCACCGCACCGAAGCCCATGTCGCCGGTGCACAGCGCCAGTACCCGGTAGGGCAGTTCCAACAGCTGCAGCACGCGCTCGGCATTGCCGGTCAGGCCTTCGAGGGCTTCCATCGACTTGGATGGCTCGACCACCTGGACCATTTCGACCTTGTCGAACTGGTGCTGGCGGATCATGCCACGGGTGTCACGGCCCGATGCGCCGGCTTCACTGCGGAAGCAAGGCGTGTGGGCGACCAGCTTGAGCGGCAGTTGCTTGGCATCGAGGATTTCACCGGCAACCAGGTTGGTCAGCGAAACCTCGGCGGTTGGGATCAGGTAGAAGTCAGCTTCGCCTTCGCGGCTGATCTTGAACAGGTCTTCCTCGAACTTCGGCAGCTGGCCGGTGCCCTGCAGGGCCGGCGCTTGTACCAGGTACGGGGTGTAGTGCTCTTCGTAGCCGTGCTCGCCGGTGTGCAGGTTGATCATGAACTGCGCCAGCGCGCGGTGCAGGCGGGCGATCGGGCCACGCAGCACGGCAAAGCGGGCGCCAGACAGCTTGGCTGCCGCTTCGAAGTCCAGGCCACCGCTGATTTCGCCCAGGGCGACGTGGTCTTTGATTTCAAAGTCGAAGGCCTTAGGGGTGCCCCAGCGGCGTACTTCAACGTTGTCGTCTTCGCTGGCACCAACCGGCACGCTGGCGTCCGGCAGGTTAGGAATGGTCAGCAGGATGCCATCCAGTTCAGCCTGGATGCCGTCCAGCTCGACTTTGCCTGCGGCCAGCTCGTTGGCCATGCGCTCGACGTCGGCCATCAGCGGCGCGATATCTTCGCCCTTGGCCTTGGCCTGCCCGATGGACTTGGAACGGGCGTTACGCTCGGCCTGCAGTTGCTCGGTGCGCGTCTGCACGGCCTTGCGGCGCTCTTCCAGTGATTCGATGCGCGCGACATCCAGGCTGAAGCCACGGGAGGCCAGGCGATCCGCCACTTCCTGAAGTTGGCCGCGTAACAGTTTGGAATCGAGCATATCGTTCTCTCGTTATGTGTAGGTGTTGGTTCAGAATCGGGTCAAGGACAGGCCAGCCCAGGTCGCGAGCAGCCCGCCCACCACGCTGATACCGGTATAGCCCAAAGCCAGGGGCATCTGCCCGCTTTCCATAAGGCGTACGGTATCGAGCGAAAAGGAGGAAAACGTGGTTAAGCCGCCCAGGAAGCCGACGATCAGGCCCGCGCGCAGCTCGACCGGCACCAGGGGCTTGTGCAAAAACAGGCCATACAGCAGGCCGATCAACAGGCAGCCGATCAAATTGACCGCCAGCGTACCGAGATAGAAGTGCCGTGGCCAGTGGGCGACCACCCAGTTCGCGGTGGCAAAGCGCAGCAGAGTACCTGCAATACCCCCGGCACTGACAGCAGCGATCAGTGCTATCACGGCTTTCTCCGTTGACGAGGGCTGCTGCGATCCAGCTCGGCCAGGTGCCGCAGCTTCTCGCCGATCTTGAGCTCCAGGCCGCGGGGCACGGGTTGGTAATACTGGCGAGGCTCGAGTTGGTCAGGGAAATAGTCTTCACCTGCCGCGTAGGCATCGGGCTCGTCATGGGCATAGCGGTATTCGTCGCCGTAGCCCAATTGCTTCATCAACTTGGTCGGGGCGTTGCGCAGGTGCAGCGGCACTTCCAGCGAACCATGCTCGGCCGCCTCGCGCAGGGCAGTCTTGAAGCCCATGTACACCGCATTGCTCTTTGGCGCACAGGCGATGTAGGTGATGGCCTGGGCCACAGCCAACTCACCCTCGGGGCTGCCCAGGCGCTCTTGAACGTCCCACGCCGACAGGCACAGGCTCAGGGCACGCGGGTCGGCATTGCCGATGTCTTCACTGGCCATGCGCACCACCCGGCGGGCGATGTACAGCGGGTCGCACCCCCCATCGAGCATACGCGCGAACCAGTACAGCGCGGCATCGGGGTTGGAGCCGCGCACCGATTTGTGCAACGCCGAGATCTGGTCATAGAACGCCTCGCCGCCCTTATCGAAGCGCCGGCGGCTGTCACCGAGCAGGCTTTGCAGCAGCTCGACGCCAATTTCGCTGCCATCTTCAGCCAGGTCAGAGGCGTTTTCGAGAAAGTTGAGCATGCGCCGGCCATCGCCGTCGGCGGCAGCCATGAGCATCTTGAAGGCCTCGTCGCCCACCTGCAGGTTGTGCTTGCCCAGGCCGCGCTCTTCGCTCAAGGCACGGTCGACGAGCTTGCGCAGTGCCGGCTCGTCCAAGCTCTTGAGCACGTACACCCGCGCGCGCGAAAGCAACGCATTGTTGAGCTCGAAGGACGGGTTTTCGGTGGTGGCACCAATGAAGATCAGCGTGCCGTCTTCCACGTAGGGCAAAAAGGCGTCCTGCTGCGACTTGTTGAAGCGGTGCACTTCGTCGACGAACAGGATGGTGCGGCGGCCATACTGGGCCGCCTGCTGCTTGGCCACCTCGACCGCCTGGCGGATCTCCTTGACCCCTGCCAGTACCGCCGAGACCGTTTCAAAGTGCGCGTCACAGAACTGCGCCAGCAGCCGCGCCAGGGTGGTCTTGCCCACCCCGGGCGGCCCCCAGAAGATCATCGAGTGCAACGCCCCCTGCTCCAGCGCCTCGCGCAGCGGCTTGCCGCGCGCCAGCAGGTGCTCCTGACCAACGTACTCGTCCAGGTTGGACGGGCGCAGGCGAGCAGCCAGGGGCTGGGCGACGGGTTCGCTTCGAAACAGGTCCATCACGGGCTCCGGTTACTCCTGGATGATATCCGCGCCTTTCGGGACATCGAACTTGAACTTGCTGTCAGGCACTGCCTGGTTGGCCTTCACCCCACTGAACAGGATGTTGGTCCGCTGGCCGACGCTGTCGATCAGCTGCATGTCATTGATCAGGCCCTTGCGGAACGACACGCGCAGGGAGTCGAACAAGGTGTCCTTGGTTTTCGGCTTCAAGGTGAAATCCATGACTTCGCCCTGCTCCTTGGACGCGATGTCGAAGCTTTGGCTGATCTTCGACACGTCACCGGACAGCAGCAGCGCCGGGGTCTGGTTCAGGCGTACATCAAGCTTCTTGATGGTGGCCTGCTCAAGGTCCGGGTCCCACAGGGTGACCATCTTGCCATCAGACACCACCACTTGCTCCTGCGGGGCATCGGTGTGCCAGTAGAACAGGCCCGGGCGCTTGACGGTCATCTGGCCCTTGGTCTCCTGCAGGCTAGTGCCGTCGGCACCCAGCGTCAGCTGAGAGAAATTGGCATCGATCGTCTGCGACTTTTCCAGCAACTGGGTCAGGCGCTTCACGTCCAACTCGCCGGCATGGGCCGACACAGAGCCCATGGCCAGGGCAGAAACCAACAGCATGCGAATCGCGCGCATGGAAATCCTCGTAGGACAGTAAATGAGCCAGGCGCCCAGCAGGCGCCCGGCAAGGTGTTCATCAATCGCGCGGGCCGCCTGGGGCTATCACTTCCCGCGAGCCGTTGCTGTTCATCGGGGTGACCACGCCGGCCATCTCCATTGCCTCGATCATGCGTGCGGCACGGTTGTAGCCGATCTTCAGCTTACGCTGCACAGCGGAAATGGAGGCACGGCGGCTCTCGAGCACGAACTGCACGGCTTCATCATACAGTGCATCGCTTTCCGAATCGTCGCCGTCACCACCACCGCCGCCGCCTTCGAAGCCGCTGCCGGCCTCTTCGACGCCGTTGAGGATGTCGTCGTTGTAGTCCGGCGCGCCACGTAGCTTCCAGGCTTCCACCACGCGGTGCACTTCGTCATCGGAAACGAACGCACCGTGCACGCGGATCGGCAGACTGGTGCCGGGTGGCATGTACAGCATGTCACCGTGACCGAGCAACTGCTCGGCGCCACCCTGGTCGATGATGGTGCGGGAGTCGATCTTGCTCGACACTTGGAACGCCATGCGCGTCGGGATGTTGGCCTTGATCAGGCCGGTGATCACGTCAACCGACGGGCGCTGGGTGGCGAGGATCAGGTGAATACCGGCGGCCCGCGCTTTCTGGGCGATACGGGCGATCAGTTCTTCGACCTTCTTGCCGACGATCATCATCATGTCGGCGAATTCGTCGACCACCACCACGATGGTCGGCAGGGTCTTCAGCGCGGGTGGCTCGTCGTCCATGCTCTCGCGACGGTACAGCGGGTCGTGGATGACCTCGCCGGCCTCCTGAGCGTCCTTGATCTTGCGGTTGAAGCCGCCCAGGTTACGCACGCCCATCGCGGCCATCAGCTTGTAGCGGCGCTCCATCTCGGCGACGCTCCAGCGCAGCGCGTTGGCGGCGTCCTTCATGTCGGTGACCACCGGGCACAACAGGTGCGGGATGCCTTCGTAGATCGACAGTTCGAGCATCTTCGGGTCGATCATGATCAGCCGCGCGTCTTCCGGGCCGGACTTGAACAGGATCGACAGGATCATCGCGTTCACACCCACCGACTTACCAGAACCGGTAGTACCGGCCACCAGCAGGTGCGGCATCTTGGCCAGGTCGGTGATCACCGGTTTGCCACCGATGTCATGGCCCAAGGCCAATGCAACCGGCGACTTGGACTCGTCGAACTGCGGCGACGACAGCACTTCAGAGAAACGCACCATCTGCCGGTTTTCGTTAGGGATCTCGATACCCACGGTGGTCTTGCCCGGGATCACCTCGACCACGCGCACGCTGGTTACTGCCAGCGAGCGCGCCAGGTCCTTGGCCAGGTTGGCGATACGGCTGACCTTGACCCCTGCCGCGGGCTGGATTTCGTAGCGGGTAATGACCGGGCCTGGGTGGATGGAGTCCACCGAGACTTCCACGCCGAATTCCTTGAGCTTGATTTCCAGCAGCTGGCCAACACCGGCCAGGGATTCAGGCGAGTACTCGATCTTTTTCTGCTCGGCCGGATCGAGAATGGAGATCGACGGCAACGTGCCTTCCACAGCGCTGTCGACGAACAGCGGGGTCTGTTTTTCCTTCATCACCCGCTTGCTCGGTTCTGGCGCCTTGGCCGGGGCTGGCGGGATGATCACTGGCGCCGCAGGTTGCTCGCGGGGCACCACTGTCTCGCGCGCCACCACGGGTTCGCGTGTTGGGGCAGGCCGGGCGGGCGCCTCTTCGCGCTCGACGCTACGCTCACGTAGCTGAGGCTTGACCGGCTCGCGCTTCTGCGCAGCCGCTGGCGCGGTGTTGAAACTCGGTTCATCCACCTCACGCAACTGCGCCTCCAGGCGCTTGCGCTCGTTGCGGGCTTCCCACCAGCGGTTGGCGGCGCCTTGCACCAGCTCGAACAGGTCGAGGGTGATCTTGCCGGTAAGGTCCATCACTTTGAACCAGGACAGGTCGGTGAACACCGTCAGGCCAAACAGGAACAGGGCAATGAACATCAACGTGCTGCCCTGCACGTTCAGCAGGCTGCGCGCCAGTTCGCCCAGGCTTTCGCCGAGGGCACCGCCCGCAGAGAACGGAATGCTCGCCGGCGGGTGGAAATGGATATGCGCCAGGGCTGCGCCCGACAGCACCAGGAACACCAGCCCGATCAGGCGCCAGGAGAACAGCCAGCCGCTCCACTCCCAGGGTTGGTGGCGCTCGCGGAAGATCTGCCAGGTCTTGATCGCCAGCAGCAGCGGGAAGATGTAGGCGAAATAGCCCAGCACCATGAACAGGATGTCGGCGAAGTAGGCCCCTGCTCGCCCGGCGGCGTTTTGCACCTGGTCAATGTTGCTGGTGTGGCTGAAGCCAGGGTCGGAAGTGTCGTAGGTCAGCAGCGCCATCCACAGGTACAGGCACAGGGCGCCGACAGCGATCAACGCACCTTCCTTGAGACGATAGTGCAGCTGCTGCCGCCACATAGGCACTGGCAAGGGAGCTGGAGTTGCGGTGGATTTCTTCAAAACGCGTCTATTCCTGCGCGTGCTGCGCGTCCAATAGTGATCGGCCGGTGTCTGGCCAATGAACCACTACTTTTAACATTACTGCCCGCCAGCCGCCATGGCGGCGCGCCGCACATGGGCTTGAGGGGGCTGCTTTCACTTAGCTGCAATTTGAGCATGCATTTTCTTTTGTGACAAAGGCTTATGCTGTGTTTTTGCACAGGTGTGACAGCAAATGTCCCGGATGGTGCCTGCGGCCTCATGAATGTGTAGGAAAATGCCTAAAGGGCTGCCTGCGCTACGGCGAATGAACCGCAGTGATTGACCCTGCTTTTCAGCCACGCCATGCTGACCACTCCCCTCCCCCACCGCACGATAGACCATGCTTACCTGGCTGACCCGCGACTCGCTGACCTTTCCACCCCTGGAAAAGGCCCTGCACGAACCCAACGGCTTGCTCGCCGCCGGCGGCGACCTGAGCCCCGAGCGCCTGGTGCAGGCCTATCGCCACGGCTGCTTCCCCTGGTACCAGGACGGCCAGCCGATCCTCTGGTGGTCACCCAACCCTCGCACCGTGCTGCTGCCAGACGAACTGCACGTCTCGCGCTCGCTGGCCAAGTTCATGCGCCAGGGCCATTACCAGGTCAGTTTCGACACCGACTTCGCCGGCGTGATCGCCGCCTGCGCCGCGCCGCGTGACTACGCCGACGGCACCTGGATCACCGACACCCTGCGCGCGGCCTACTGCGAGCTGCACCGGCTTGGCTACGCCCATTCGGTGGAGGTGCGCCAGGACGGTGAGCTGGTCGGCGGCCTTTACGGCCTGGCCATGGGCCGCCTGTTCTTCGGCGAATCGATGTTCAGCCGCGCCGACAATGCCTCCAAGGTCGGCTTCGTGACGCTGGTCGCACACCTGCGCCAGGCCGGTTTTGTGCTGATCGACTGCCAGATGCCGACCAACCACCTGCACAGCCTGGGCGCGCGCGCCATCAGCCGCGCCGACTTTGCCGACTACCTGGCACGCTACCTCGACCAGCCCAACAGCGCCACCTGGGTTCCCTAGGCGAGTTCTCAGAGCTGGCTTACACTTAAGGCAAAGTCTCACCGAAGGGGTTGATCATGACAGAGTTGGCGCGGTTGAAGTTTTATGCCACTCAACCCCACTCCTGCAGCTACCTGCCCGAGGAGCAGGCAACCACGCTGTTTCTCGACCCCAGCCAGCCAATGGACGTGAACGTGTACGCCGACCTGTCGGAGATGGGTTTTCGGCGCAGTGGCGATCACCTGTACCGCCCCCATTGCCAAAACTGCAACGCCTGTGTGCCAGCACGCATTCCGGCGGCCCGCTTCATCCCCAACCGCCAGCAACGGCGCATTCTCAAGCGCAACGCCGACTTGACCGTGACCGCCGCACGCCCGGCGTTCAAGGAAGAGTATTTCGACCTGTACCGGCGCTACATCGAAACCCGTCATGCCGACGGCGACATGTACCCGCCCAGCCGTGATCAGTTTTCCACCTTCCTGGTACGTGACCTGCCCTTCTGCTGGTTCTACGAGTTCCGCCTGGCAGGGCGCCTGCTGGCGGTGGCGGTATGCGACCTGCTGCCCAACGGCTTGTCGGCGGTCTACACCTTCTACGAGCCCGATGAAGAGCGCCGCAGCCTGGGCCGTTTCGCCATCCTCTGGCAGATCACCGAAGCCCTTCGGCAGAACCTGGAGGCGGTTTACCTCGGGTACTGGATCAAGAACTGCAAGAAGATGAACTACAAGACCCAGTATCGCCCCATCGAGCTGCTGATCAACCAGCGCTGGGTCACCCTCAACTGAAAGCATTGGCTTGAAATACTATTTTCCGGCATAATCCACGCCACTTTTTTGCCCGGTGCGGTTATGCGTCGGGCCAACACTGGACACCGAGGGCTCAACTGCATGTCGAAAGAAGACAGCTTCGAAATGGAAGGTACTGTCGTCGACACCCTGCCCAACACCATGTTCCGCGTGGAGTTGGAAAACGGGCACGTCGTAACCGCGCACATCTCCGGAAAGATGCGCAAGAACTACATCCGTATTCTCACTGGCGACAAGGTCCGCGTCGAACTGACACCTTACGACCTGAGCAAAGGCCGCATCACGTATCGTGCGCGCTAAGCCCAAGCCATGAAAAAGCCCGGCCAAGTGCCGGGCTTTTTTGTGCCTTCAAGAATGGTTGGGGCTGCTTTGCAGCCCATTCGCAGCGCAAGGCTGCTCCTACCTGGGAATGTGACACCCTGTAGGAGCAGCCTTGCGCTGCGAATGGGCCGCAAAGCGGCCCCCGCCATCACGCCACCTCAGCCGTGGTCTCGAAGTCGAACACCAACTCGCCATCGCGCAAGTCGACGTGCACCACGCCGCCATGCTCGGCCAGCTCACCGAACAGGATCTCTTCAGCCAGCGGCCGCTTGATCTTGTCCTGGATCAGCCGCGCCATAGGCCGTGCACCCATCTGCACATCGTAGCCCGACGCCGCCAGCCAGCCGCGCGCTTCATCACTGACCTCCAACAGCACACGTTTATCTTCCAGCTGCGCCTGCAGTTCGATAAGGAACTTGTCGACGATGCTCTTGATGGTTTCGTGGCTCAGGCGGCCAAACTGGATGATGGTGTCCAGGCGGTTGCGGAACTCCGGCGTGAAGCTCTTGCGAATGACTTCCATGGCATCGGACGCATGGTCCTGATGGGTAAACCCGATCGAAGCCCGCGCCGCAGTCTCTGCCCCGGCGTTGGTGGTCATGATCAGGATCACGTTACGGAAGTCTGCCTTGCGCCCGTTGTTGTCGGTCAGCGTGCCGTGGTCCATCACCTGCAGCAGCAGGTTGAAGACTTCAGGGTGCGCCTTCTCGATTTCGTCCAGCAGCAACACGCAATGCGGCTGCTTGGTGATCGCCTCGGTCAACAGGCCACCTTGGTCGAACCCGACATAGCCAGGCGGTGCACCGATCAAACGCGAAACGGTATGCCGCTCCATGTACTCGGACATGTCGAAGCGCACCAGCTCCACACCCAGCGCCTTGGCCAACTGCCGCGCCGCTTCGGTCTTGCCGACACCGGTAGGCCCGGCGAACAGGAACGAACCCACCGGCTTGTCGGGCGCCTTGAGCCCCGCACGGGACAGCTTGATCGCCGTCGCCAGCGAGTCGATGGCCGGGTCCTGCCCGAACACGGTCAGCTTCAGGTCACGCTCAAGGTTGCGCAGCAGCTCCTTGTCGGAACTGGTGACATGCTTTGGCGGAATCCGCGCGATCTTGGCGACGATGTCTTCGACTTGTGGCACCTCGATACGCTTGACCCGGTTTGCCTCAGGCTGCAGGCGCTGGTAGGCACCCGCCTCGTCGATCACGTCGATGGCCTTGTCCGGCATGTGCCGGTCGTTGATGTAGCGCGAGGCCAGCTCTGCAGCGGCGCGCAGGGCTTCGTCGCTGTACTCGATGTTGTGGTGGCTCTCGAACCGGCCCTTGAGCCCGCGCAGGATCCCCACGGTGTCTTCCACCGAAGGCTCGCTGACATCGACCTTCTGGAAACGCCGTGCCAGGGCACGGTCCTTCTCGAAGATGCCGCGAAATTCCTGGAAGGTGGTCGAACCGATGCAGCGAATGTCGCCAGACGACAGCAGCGGCTTGAGCAGGTTGGACGCATCCATGACCCCACCGGAAGCCGCACCGGCGCCGATGATGGTGTGGATCTCGTCAATGAACAGGATCGCCTGCGGGCGTTTGCGCAGTTCGCCGAGCAGCGCCTTGAAGCGCTTCTCGAAGTCGCCGCGGTACTTGGTACCGGCCAGCAGTGCACCCAGGTCGAGGGAATACACCACGCTCTGAGCCAGCAGGTCAGGCACCTGGCCGTCGACGATACGCTTGGCCAGGCCTTCGGCGATGGCCGTCTTGCCCACCCCGGCCTCACCGACCAGCAGCGGGTTGTTTTTGCGCCGGCGCGCCAGGATCTGCGCAACACGCTCGACTTCCTGCTCACGGCCCACCAGCGGGTCGATGCGCCCGGCACGTGCCAGTTCGTTCAGGTTGCTGGCATAGGCATCCAGCGGGTTGCTCGACGATGACGTTTCGCCACCGTCCTCGTCCTGCATCTCCTGGTCGCCTTCGGTGTTGGGGCCATGGCCCGGCACCTTGGAAATACCGTGAGCAATGTAGTTGACCACGTCGATACGGGCCACGCTCTGCTGCTTGAGCAGAAACACGGCCTGGCTTTCCTGTTCGCTGAAGATCGCCACCAGCACATTGGCGCCGGTCACTTCGCGCTTGCCGGAGCTCTGAACATGGAACACGGCACGCTGCAGCACACGCTGGAAGCCCAGGGTAGGCTGGGTTTCGCGGTCTTCGTCGTTGACCGGAATCAGGGGTGTGGTGGAATCGATGAACTCTTGCAGGTCGTGCTTGAGTTTGTCGAGATTGGCGCCACAGGCGCGCAGAACGGTCGCAGCAGCCTCATTGTCAAGGAGTGCCAGCAGCAGATGTTCGACGGTCATGAACTCATGACGCTTCGAACGAGCCTCCTTGAAGGCCAGATTGAGGGTGACTTCGAGCTCGCGGTTTAACATAGCTTCACCTCATACCCAAGTGGTCGGCGATTAACCGTCCTTCTCGATTTCACAGAGTAGCGGATGCTGGCTTTCCCTGGCGTATTGGTTGACCTGCATGGCCTTTGTTTCGGCGATGTCACGGGTAAACAATCCGCACACTGCCCGCCCCTCGGTATGGACGGTCAGCATGATCTTGGTCGCCAGCTCGCGGTTCAGACTGAAGAACGTCTCGAGCACTTCGACGACGAAATCCATTGGTGTGTAGTCATCGTTGAACAAAACCACCTTGTACATCGGTGGCGCCTGCAGGATCGGCTTGGCTTCCTGGACAGCAAGACCTGAGCCGTCGTCCTCATTCGATTGCGGGCGATCCTGATTGAATGTTAGTCGAATCTCACTAGGTGCATGCATGGAAAGAATTTCATCATGATCGACAGGTTAAAGTTGTGGGTTGAGCGCAAAGTCAGCCTCCGGCGCACGCGCCGCATGACCTTGACTATCGGCAAAACGGTGTTACAACCAATAAGAACCCACCGTGGTCGATAAAGATCCGCGCAGTCAACCAGATTTTTCGCATGGTTCGTATGCGGATGAAGTGGATGATACTCCAGTGATGGAGTCCTTTGCAGAGGGACATAGGGATGGCAAGCGGTAAAGTCAAGTGGTTCAACAATGCCAAGGGCTACGGATTCATCAACGAGGAAGGTAAATCCGATGACCTTTTCGCTCATTACTCGGCCATCCAGATGGACGGATACAAGACGCTGAAGGCTGGCCAGTCCGTGGAGTTCGACATCATCCAGGGCCCCAAAGGCCTGCACGCGGTCAACATAAAGGACGCCGCTGCCGCTGCGGCTGCCAAGGCCCAAGGCCAGACCGCAAGCGAAACCGCCAGAGCCTGACCACTGCTCCGTGTGGGTATACGAAAAAACCGGTCGCCTCTTTAGCCAGGCGACCGGTTTTCTCTTGCCTCACATATGCTTGATCATCTCATCGCCAAAGCCCGAGCTGCCCACCAGCGTCGCCCCGTCCATCAGGCGTTCGAAGTCATAGGTCACGGTCTTGGCGGCAATCGCGCCGTTGGTGCCCTTGATGATCAGGTCGGCCGCCTCGGTCCAGCCCATGTGGCGCAGCATCATCTCTGCAGACAGAATCACTGACCCCGGGTTGACCTTGTCCTGCCCGGCGTACTTGGGCGCGGTGCCGTGGGTGGCCTCGAACATGGCCACGGTATCCGACAGGTTGGCACCCGGCGCAATGCCAATACCACCCACCTCTGCCGCCAGGGCGTCGGACAGGTAGTCGCCATTGAGGTTGAGGGTGGCGATCACGTCGTATTCAGCTGGGCGCAGCAGGATCTGCTGGAGCATGGCGTCGGCGATGGCATCCTTGACGATGACCTCACGCCCAGTCTTGGGGTTTTTGAACTTCATCCAGGGGCCGCCGTCGAGCAGCTCGGCAGCAAACTCGTCACGGGCCACCTCGTAGCCCCAATCCTTGAAGGCCCCTTCGGTGAACTTCATGATGTTGCCCTTGTGCACCAGGGTCAGCGACTCGCGGTCGTTGTCCACCACGTATTGCAGAGCCTTGCGCACCAAGCGCTTGGTGCCCTCGCGGGAAACGGGTTTGACGCCGATACCGCAGTCCTGGTCGAAACGGATCTTGGTGACGCCCATTTCCTCCTTGAGGAACTTGATCACCTTGTTCGCCTCGGGCGAGCCGGCTTTCCATTCGATGCCGGCGTAGATGTCTTCGGAGTTCTCGCGGAAGATCACCATGTCGACATCGCCCGGTTTTTTCACCGGGCTCGGCACGCCCTGGAACCACACCACCGGGCGCAGGCACACGTACAGGTCAAGCTGCTGGCGCAACGCCACGTTCAGCGAGCGGATACCGCCCCCGACCGGCGTGGTCAGCGGGCCTTTGATCGACACCACGTACTCGCGCACCGCATCAAGGGTTTCCTGCGGCAGCCAGGTGTCCTGGTCATAGACCTGGGTGGCCTTCTCGCCCGCGTACACCTCCATCCAGGCAATCTTGCGCTTGCCGCCGTAGGCCTTCTGCACGGCGGCGTCCACGACCTTGATCATCACCGGCGAGACATCGACGCCAATCCCATCGCCTTCGATATAAGGAATGATGGGGTTATCGGGCACATTGAGCGAATGGTCTGCATTGACGGTGATCTTGGTGCCGTCGGTCGGAACCTTGATTTTCTGGTATCCCATGCTTGCACTACTCCGCTTTCGGGTGTGATTGGACATCCTGCAATCCAATGAGCCTAAACCACATCTGCCGACCTGCAAGGGCTGCGACATCGCGCCACATTGCCCCTACGTCTTTGGTCTTATAAATGGCGCCGATCTCACTTGGCCTTGCTGATTAGCCCAAAGGGTTTGATATACTCCGCCGCGACCGAAGGGTCATTGGGGCGATCCCTAGGAAAATGCGGCTCGCCCTTGGCCAAGAACGGCCACAAAGCCTGGGCTGTTACCGCAGCTCAGCACTTGACGCTCGACTGATGCATCCACCATCACCGCTCGCAGCCTCTCGACTTTCCGCTCATGGCGTCGCCAGGGCGAAGCGCCTACCCTGCGCACCTCGAGACTCGAGTACGCTCAGCACATAGAGAGTTAACCCGCATGCCCACCCGTTCCAAGATCATCTATACCTTCACCGACGAAGCCCCCGCCCTCGCCACCTACTCGCTGCTGCCGATCGTCGAAGCCTTCACCGCTTCCGCTGACATCGCCGTCGAAACTCGCGACATCTCCCTGGCCGGCCGTATCCTCGCGGCATTCCCGGAGCAACTGGGCGCCGAGAAGCAAGTAGGCGATCACCTGGCGGAACTGGGCCAACTGGCTACCACCCCTGAAGCGAACATCATCAAGCTGCCGAACATCAGCGCCTCGGTACCGCAGCTCAAGGCCGCGATCAAGGAACTGCAAGGCAAGGGCTTCAACATCCCTGACTACGCCGACGAGCCGTCCACCGAGGCCGAAAAAGAATCTCGCGCCCGTTACGACCGCATCAAAGGCAGCGCCGTTAACCCGGTACTGCGCGAAGGCAACTCTGACCGCCGCGCGCCGCTGTCGGTCAAGAACTACGCACGCAAGCACCCGCACAAGATGGGCGCCTGGGCTGCCGACTCGCAGTCGCACGTTGCCCACATGACCCAAGGCGACTTCTATGGCAGCGAAAAGGCTGCCCTGATCGAGGCTGACGACAGCCTGCGCATCGAGCTGGTCGCCAAAGACGGCACCACCACCGTCCTGAAAGCCAAGACCGCGGTCAAGGCTGCCGAAATCGTCGACTGCGCGACCATGAGCCGCAAAGCCCTGAAAGCCTTCATCGCCGAGCAGATCGCCGATGCCAAGGCCTCCGGCGTGCTGCTGTCGGTGCACCTGAAAGCCACCATGATGAAGGTCTCCGACCCGATCATGTTCGGCGTCATCGTCGAAGAGTTTTATAACGACGTGCTGGCCAAGCACGCCGCTGCACTGGCTGAAGTGGGCTTCAACGCCAACAACGGCATCGGCGACCTGTACGCCCGCATCAAGGACCTGCCAGCTGACAAGCAGGCCGAGATCGAAGCCGACATCCAGGCCCTGTACGCCGTTCGCCCGGCCTTGGCCATGGTCAACTCCGACAAAGGCATCACCAACTTGCACGTGCCGAGCGACGTCATCGTCGACGCCTCGATGCCGGCCATGATCCGTGACTCGGGCAAGATGTGGAACACCGCCGGTGAGCTGCAAGACGCCAAGGCGATCATCCCGGACCGCTGCTACGCCGGCATCTACCAGGCCACCATCGAAGACTGCAAAGTCAACGGTGCCTTCGACCCGACCACCATGGGCAGCGTGCCGAACGTTGGCCTGATGGCGCAGAAAGCCGAAGAGTACGGCTCCCACGACAAGACCTTCCAGATCCAGGCCGATGGCGTGGTTCGTGTGGTCGACGGCAAAGGCCAGGTCGTGCTGCAGCAGAACGTCGAAGCTGGTGACATCTTCCGCATGTGCCAGACCAAAGACGCGCCGATCCAAGACTGGGTCAAGCTGGCCGTCAACCGTGCCCGCCTGAGCAACACCCCGGCGGTGTTCTGGCTGGACCCGGCTCGCGCCCACGACGGCGTGATGATCGAGAAAGTCCAGAAGTACCTGAAGGATCACGACACCGCTGGCCTGGACATCCGTGTCCTGGCACCGGTCGATGCCATCAAGTTCTCCCTGGCTCGCATCCGCGAAGGCAAGGACACCATCTCGGTGACCGGCAACGTGCTGCGCGACTACCTGACCGACCTGTTCCCGATCATGGAGCTGGGCACCAGCGCCAAGATGCTGTCGATCGTCCCGCTGATGAACGGCGGTGGCCTGTTCGAAACCGGCGCTGGCGGTTCGGCACCGAAGCACGTGCAGCAGCTGGTTGAAGAGAACTTCCTGCGTTGGGACTCGCTGGGTGAATTCCTGGCCCTGGCCGCTTCCCTGGAGCACCTGGGCAACACCTACGACAACCCGCGCGCCAAAGTCCTGGCCAACACCCTGGACCAGGCCACCGGCAAGTTCCTCGACACCAACAAGTCGCCTTCGCGCAAAGTCGGTGGTATCGACAACCGCGGCAGCCACTTCTACCTGACCCTGTACTGGGCCGAGGCCCTGGCTGCTCAGGCTGACGACGCCGCCCTGCAGGCGCGCTTCGCACCGCTGGCAAAAGCCCTGGCCGAGAACGAAGCGACCATCGTCGCCGAGCTCAACGCCGTTCAAGGCAAGCCGGCCGACATCGGTGGCTACTACGCCCCGAATGCCGAGCTGACCGCCAAGGTGATGCGCCCAAGCCAGACCTTCAACAGCGCCATTGCCGCCCTGTAAGGTCCGCTTGAAGTAACCCCACAAACCCCGGCCACGCACCGGGGTTTGTGCTTTCTGGATCTTGGGGGCCGCTTTGCAGCCCATCGCCGGCAAGCCAGCTCCCACAGGCAATGTGCATACCCTGAGATGTATGCATCACCTGTGGGAGCTGGCTTGCCGGCGATGGACCGCAACGCGGTCCCGGCAATCGACAAGGACACTTCAATGACCTGGCAACCCCACATCACCGTCGCCACCCTCGTCGAGCACGAAGGTAAATTCCTGTTCGTCGAAGAATTCAAAGCCGGCCAGCACGTCTTCAACCAACCCGCCGGCCACCTCGAACCCAACGAAACCCTGCCCCAGGCTGCCCTGCGCGAAACCCTCGAAGAAACCGCCTGGGAAGTCGAACTGACCGGCGTCGTCGGCATCTACCTGTACACCGCCCCCAGCAATGGCGTGACCTACCAGCGCATCTGCTTCGCCGCCCGCCCCGTGCGCCACCATGCCGACCTTGCACTGGACAGCGACATCGTCCGCGCCGTCTGGCTGACCCGCGACGAGCTGCTGGCCGACCCCACCCGCTGGCGCAGCGAGCTGGTACCGCGCTGCCTCGACGACTACCTCGCCGGCCCGCTGCACAGCCTCACGCTGCTGCGCGACTGACGTGCAGCCTCGGGTTTGATAGAATCGGCGTTTTTCCCCTCTGATACACATCGGTAGCCATGACCAGCCCAGCACTCAAAGACCCCGCCAAGACCCGCGTCATCGTCGGCATGTCCGGCGGCGTGGACTCCTCCGTCTCCGCCCTTCTGCTCATGGAGCAGGGCTACCAGGTGGAAGGGCTGTTCATGAAGAACTGGGAAGAGGACGACGGCACCGAATACTGCACAGCCCGTGAAGACCTGGCCGACGCCCAGGCCGTGTGCGACCGCATCGGCATCAAGCTGCACACCGCCAACTTCGCCGCCGAGTACTGGGACCACGTGTTCGAGCACTTCCTCGAAGAGTACAAAGCCGGCCGCACGCCCAACCCGGACATCCTCTGCAACCGCGAAATCAAGTTCAAGGCGTTCCTCGACTACGCCCTGTCGCTGGGCGCCGACCTGATCGCCACCGGCCACTACGTGCGCCGTCGCGACACCGGCGCGCTCACCGAACTGCTCAAGGGGCTGGACCCGAACAAGGACCAGAGCTACTTCCTGCATGCGGTTGGCGGCAAAGAAATCGCCCGCACCCTGTTCCCGGTCGGCGAGCTGGAAAAGCCAGAGGTGCGCGCCATTGCCGAAAAGCATGGCCTGGCCACCGCCAAGAAAAAAGACTCCACCGGTATCTGCTTCATCGGCGAGCGCCGCTTCAGCGACTTCCTCAAGCAGTACCTGCCCGCCCAGCCCGGTGAAATCCAGACCACCGACGGCGAAGTCATCGGCCGCCACCATGGCCTGATGTACCACACCATCGGCCAGCGCCAGGGCCTGGGTATCGGCGGCCTGAAGGACGCTGGCGACGAGCCGTGGTACGTGCTGCACAAGGACCTGGCCCGCAATGTGTTGGTGGTCGGCCAGGGCAATGAACACCCTTGGCTGTTCTCCCGCGCCCTGCTCGCCTCGGAAATCTACTGGGTCAACCCGATCGACCTCAGCAGCCCGCGCAAGCTCACCGCCAAGGTGCGCTACCGCCAGAGCGACCAGCACTGCACCCTGGAACTGACCGAGAGCGGTTACCGCGCCGTGTTCGACGAACCGCAACGCGCGGTCACCCCAGGCCAGTCGGTGGTGTTCTATGACGGTGAGGTGTGCCTGGGCGGCGGCGTGATCGAGACTGCCGAGCCCTGGAGCCCGCGCGCATGAGCAACCTGCAGGAGCAATTGATTGCCCTGGGCGGCGTGTTCCAGGCCGCCGTGCTGGTCGACCGCATCGCCCGCACCGGCCAGGCCAGCGAGGCCAACATCGGCTGCATGCTGGGTAGCCTGCTGGTGCGCGACCCCAAGGACACCCTGGAGGTGTTCGGCGGTGACGACCTCAACCTGCGGGACGGCTACCGCGCCCTGGTCGGCGCCCTGGAGCGCGACCCCAGCAGCCTGCAGCGCGAGCCCCTGCGCTATGCCCTGTCCATGTTGGGCCTGGAACGCCAACTGGCCAAGCGCGGCGACCTGCTCGACACCATCGGTAACCGCCTGCCGCAAATCCAGTCACAGGCCGACCATTTTGGCCTGGTTCATGAAAACGTCATCGCCTCCAGTGGCGCCTTGTACCAGGACACCCTGAGCACCTTGCGCCAGCGTATCCAGGTACACGGCGACATGCGCTTCCTGCAGCAGGCCAGCAATGCCTCCAAAATCCGCGCCCTGCTGCTGGCCGGCATCCGCGCCGCGCGCCTGTGGCGCCAGCTGGGCGGCCATCGCTGGCAGCTGGTGTTCAGCCGTCGCAAGCTACTAAACGAACTGTACGACATGATGCGTACGCCTTCCTGAAGGCAACGCCGACCCTTGTAGGAGCAGCCTTGCGCTGCGAATGGGCTGCACAGCAGCCCCAGCCTCTCAAAGATTGCCGGGGCTGCCGCGCAGCCCTTTCGCGACACAAGGCCGCTCCCACAAAGGCACTGCGAGATGTTTTTATAGGCCCGACCTTTGGTCAGCCACCCGACCCAGGCGCATTTTTCATGTATGATATGCGCCCTTCCAAAAGCCTGACTGTCCGAGAACACCCCATGCAGCTTTCCTCGCTCACTGCGGTTTCCCCTGTAGACGGCCGTTATGCCGGCAAAACCCAGGCCTTGCGCCCCATTTTCAGCGAATACGGCCTGATCCGTTTCCGCGCCCTGGTCGAAGTGCGCTGGTTGCAGCGCCTGGCCGCCCACCCGCAGATCGGCGAAGTGCCGGCGTTCTCCGCCGAAGCCAACGCCCTGCTGGACACCCTGGCCACCGACTTCAAGCTCGAGCACGCCGAACGCGTCAAGGAAATCGAGCGCACCACCAACCACGACGTCAAGGCCATCGAGTACCTGCTCAAAGAGCAGGCTGCCCAACTGCCTGAGCTGGCCAAGGTTAGCGAGTTCATCCACTTCGCCTGCACCAGCGAGGACATCAACAACCTGTCCCACGCCCTGATGCTGCGCGCTGGCCGCGACGACGTGCTGCTGCCGCTGATGCGCCAGATCGCCGACGCCATCCGCGCCCAGGCCCACGCCTTGGCCGACGTGCCGATGCTGTCGCGCACCCACGGCCAACCGGCTTCGCCGACCACCCTGGGCAAAGAGCTGGCCAACGTCGTGTACCGCCTGGAGCGCCAGATCGCTCAGGTAGCCGCCGTGCCACTGCTGGGCAAGATCAACGGCGCCGTGGGCAACTACAACGCCCACCTGTCGGCCTACTCGCAGATCGACTGGGAAGCCAACGCCCGCGCCTTCATCGAAGACGAGCTGGGCCTGCAGTTCAACCCGTACACCACGCAGATCGAGCCGCACGACTACATCGCCGAGCTGTTCGACGCGATCGCCCGCTTCAACACCATCCTCATCGACTTCGACCGCGACGTCTGGGGCTACATCTCCCTGGGCTACTTCAAGCAGAAGACCGTCGCCGGTGAAATCGGCTCGTCGACCATGCCGCACAAGGTCAACCCGATCGACTTCGAGAACTCCGAAGGCAACCTGGGTATCGCCAACGCGCTGTTCCAGCACCTGGCCAGCAAGCTGCCGATCTCGCGCTGGCAGCGCGACCTGACCGACTCCACCGTGCTGCGCAACCTGGGCGTGGGCTTCGCTCACAGCGTCATCGCCTACGAAGCCAGCCTGAAGGGCATCGGCAAGCTGGAAGTCAACACCGCACGTATCGCCGCCGACCTGGACGCCTGCTGGGAAGTCCTGGCCGAGCCAATCCAGACCGTCATGCGCCGCTTCAACATCGAGAACCCGTACGAGAAGCTCAAAGAGCTGACCCGTGGCAAGGGCATCACCCCTGAGGCGCTGCTGACCTTCATCGACGGCCTGGACATGCCAGCCGACGCCAAGGCCGAGCTCAAGCAGCTGACCCCTGCCACTTACATCGGTAACGCGGCAGCGCAGGCCAAACGCATCTAAGCTGACCGTCGCGTTCAACGCCCGGCTTAGCCGGGCGTTTTTATTCCCGTACGAAAATTACGTTTTTTCAATAGGTTGAACATGAATCCTGATACTCCACTGCAGCTGCTGGGCGGCATCTCGGCCCGCGAATTCATGCGCGACTACTGGCAGAAGAAGCCCCTGCTGGTACGCCAGGCCTTCCCCGACTTCATCAGCCCGATCGAGCCCGACGAACTGGCCGGCCTGGCGCTTGAAGAAGAAGTCGAATCGCGCCTGGTGCTCGAACACGGCGAGCGCCCGTGGGAGCTGCGCCGCGGCCCGTTCGAAGAAGAAGTCTTCGCCACCCTGCCCGAGCGTGACTGGACCTTGCTGGTACAGGCCGTGGACCAGTTCGTCCCTGAAGTGGCCGAACTGCTGGAAGAATTCCGCTTCCTGCCCAGCTGGCGCATCGACGACGTGATGGTCAGCTTCGCAGCCCCGGGTGGCAGCGTCGGCCCGCACTTCGACAACTACGACGTGTTCCTGCTGCAAGGCCACGGCAAGCGCAACTGGAAGATCGGCCAGATGTGCAACAGCGACAGCCCGCTGATCGAGCACGCCGACCTGCGCATCCTCGCCGACTTCGAACAGAGCGGTGAGTGGACCCTGGAACCTGGCGACATGCTCTACCTGCCGCCGCGCCTGGCCCACTACGGCGTAGCCGAAGACGACTGCCTGACCTACTCGGTCGGCTTCCGCGCGCCAAGCGCTGCCGAAGTGCTGACCCACTTCACCGACTTCCTCGGCCAGTTCCTGCCGGACGAAGAGCGCTACAGCGACGCCGACGCCCAGCCGGTCAGCGACCCGCACCAGATCCAGCACGACGCCCTCGACCGCCTCAAAGGCCTGCTCGACAAGCACATGGGTGACAAAGACCTGCTGCTGACCTGGTTCGGCCAGTTCATGACCGAGCCGCGCTACCCGGAGCAGGTCGTGGGTGAAGAGCTCACTGAGGAACAGCTGATCGAAGCGCTGGAAGATGGCGCCATCCTGATCCGCAACCCAAGCGCGCGCATGGCCTGGTCCGAGCTCAACGACGACCTGATGCTGTTCGCCAGCGGCCGCAGCTGCCCATTGCCGGCCAAACTGCGTGAGCTGCTGAAGCTGGTCTGTGCTGCCGATGCGTTACACATCGAAAACCTTGCAGAGTGGCTGCAGGATGAAGATGGCCTTATGCTGGTACAGCAGCTGATCAAACAAGGAAGCCTGGGATTCGCCAATGAATAAGATTCGTGTGCGCCTCGCCGACTGGCATAAGGACAACGCCGACATCCGCCGCATCCGTGAGGCGGTGTTCATTGCCGAACAGCACGTACCACCGGAGCTTGAGTGGGATTCGGACGATCCGACCGCGGTGCACTTCTTGGCCCTGGAGGGTGACTACCCGATCGGTACCGCCCGCCTGCTGCCTGACGGCACCATTGGCCGGGTCTCGGTGCTCAAGGACTGGCGCGGCCTGAAGGTTGGCGATGCACTGATGAATGCGGTCATAGTCGAGGCCCAGAACAGCGACCTGAAGCAGCAGATGCTCAGTGCCCAGGTACACGCCACGCCGTTTTACGAGCGCTTGGGCTTTCGCGTAGTCAGCGAAGAGTTCCTTGAAGCCGGTATCCCGCATGTGGACATGGTGCGCGACTCGCGCGCCTGATCCATAAGCAGTGGTTTCACTGACCCCTTCGCGGGGCTAGCCCGCTCCCACAAGTCTTGCACTGATCCTGAATGCAGTGGAGGGCTTGTGGGAGCGGGCTTGCCCCGCGAAGAGGCCAGCAAAGACAATACATCTCCACTGACAAAAACCTGTACATCCATCCAGATAAAACTTGCCTCTGCGCCCCTGCTTGCGCATCCTAGTGCCCATCACCCCCGATGAAGCGTGCTCGGCCATGCGTCTGTTCCTCTGCGAAAAACCCTCCCAGGCAAAAGACATCGCCAAAGTGCTCGGCGCCAACCGCAAGGCCGACGGCTGCTGGCAAGGCACCGACGTCTGCGTCACCTGGTGCATCGGCCACCTGCTCGAAACCGCCCCGCCCGACAGTTATGACGAACGCTACAAGCGCTGGAACCTCGCCGACCTGCCGATCATTCCCGAAAAATGGAAGATGCTGGTCAAGCCCAAGACCGCCAGCCAGTTCAAGGCCGTCAAACGCCTACTAGGCGAGGCGCGCGAGCTGGTCATCGCCACCGACGCCGACCGCGAAGGCGAAATGATCGCCCGCGAACTGGTCGAGCACTGCCGTTACCGCGGGCCGATCCAGCGCCTGTGGCTGTCGGCCCTCGATGAAGCCTCCATCCGCAAGGCCCTGGCACGCCTGCTGCCGGGCCAGGAAACCTTCAGCCTTTATCACTCGGCGCTGGGCCGCTCCCGCGCCGACTGGCTGATCGGCATGAACATGAGCCGGCTGTTCACCTTGCTCGGGCGCCAATCCGGCTACCAGGGCGTACTGCCGGTAGGCCGGGTACAGACCCCGACCCTGCGCCTGGTGGTGGACCGTGACCGCAGCATCGCCGACTTCGTCCCCGTGCCGTTCTGGGCCATCGACGTGCAACTCGAACAGGCCGGCCAGAGCTTCAATGCCCAGTGGCGGGCCCCGGAAGATGCCTGTGACGACCAGGGCCGGTGCCTCAACCAGGCGCTGGCGCAACAGGCTGCCGCCGACATGGGCAATGCGGGCACTGCCCGCGTGGCCAAGGTGGCGACTGAACGCGTACGCGAAGCCGCCCCCCTGCCCTTCGACCTGGGCACCCTGCAGGAGCTGTGCTCAAAGAAGTTCGGCTTCGGCGCCCAGGAAACCCTCGACATCGCCCAGGCCCTGTACGAAACCCACAAGCTGATCACGTACCCGCGCAGCGACTGTGGTTACCTGCCGCTGAGCCAGCACGCCGAGGCCCCCGCCATCCTTGCCGCCCTGCAGCGCGCCGATGCCAGCCTGGCGCCGCTGCAGGCTCACCTGGAGCCCCAGCGGCGCTCCCGCGCCTGGAACGACGCCAAGGTCAGTGCCCACCACGGCATCATCCCCACTGCCGCGGCCAGCGACCCCTCGCGCCTGCCCGCCAAGTACAAGGCGGTCTATACCCTCATCCGTGCCCGTTACCTGGCGCAGTTCCTGCCCAACCACGAGTACGACCGCACCCAGGCCGATTTCGACTGTGCAGGCCATGCCTTGCGTGCCGTGGGTAAGCAAATCGTCGAGCCTGGCTGGCGCCGTGCCTTGCCCGAGGCGCTGGCCCCGGCAAAAGGCCGCGAGGCGCCGCCGGCCCAGGTTCTGCCAGCCCTGCGCGAAGGCCAGGACTGCAACGTACAAGGGCTGCAACTCAAGGACATGTGGACCCAGCCACCCAAGCCCTTTACCGAAGGCGACCTGATCAAGGCCATGAAAAACGTCGCCAAACTGGTAGATGACCCGCGGTTGAAGCGGAAGCTCAAGGAAACCACGGGCATCGGCACCGAAGCGACACGGGCCAGCATCATCCAGGGCCTGCTCGACCGTGGTTATCTGGTCAAGAACGGCAAGGCCTTGTCCGCGACGCCCGCAGCCTTCAGCCTCATCGACGCCGTACCCAGGGCCATTGCCGACCCCGGGACCACGGCCATCTGGGAGCAGGCACTGGACATGGTGCAGAGCGGTGAAATGAGCCTGGAAGAGTTCGTCGCCCGGCAGTCGGCCTGGATGGGCAAGCTGGTCGAACGCTGCAGCGGCATGCGCATGACCATTACCGCGCCTGCGGCCGGCGCCGCACCACCTTGGAAAAAGAAGCGCCGGGGCGGCGGCAAAAGTAAAGCCACCGGAAGCAAACCAGCAGCAGGCAAGCCAAGGCAACCTCGTAAAAAGGCAGCGACCTGAAGCCTGCGCTGTATCTGTAGGAGCGGGCTTGCCCGCGAAAGGGCCAGCACAGGCAGCACCAAAACACAGGTAAACCATAAAACCCGACCAGCAAACTGGCGCCGTGAAATTTACCTGCTAGATTTTCATGAAAATAATCACAATAATTTTCATGAGGCACCGGCATGTTCAAGCAATCCGCGCAACACATCGCCAGCTATTACGCCCAGACGTACCCCACCCGCATTCCCCTGCGCCCCACCCTGCAAGGCCGCCACGACACCGATATCCTCATTGTCGGCGCAGATTTCAGCGGCCTGCACACCGCCCTGAGACTGGCCATGGCCGGCAAGCGTGTCACGTTGCTGGAAGCCAGCCGTGTGGCGTGGGCCGCTTCCGGGCGCAACGGCGGCCAGGCGTTGCTGGGCTGGTCGTGCGACATGCCACCGCTGGAGAAGGCCCTTGGTGTAGAACGCACCCGGCGCTTGTGGGACAGCATGTGCTGGGCCGCCGATGAAATGCGTGAGCTGCCACAGCGCCATGGCTTCGATATCGACTACCGGCTTGGCAGCTTATGGACAGCCGTGCTGCCGCGCCGCGTAAAAATGATTGAAGAAGCCCTGCACGACGCCGAAACCAAATGGGGCTATGACGCCCTGCGCCTGATAGGGCGCGACGAGCTGCCCCAGTGGATCGACAGCCCACGCTACCAAGCCGCGCTGTATGACGCCAAAGGCGCCCACCTCAACCCCCTCAAGCTCGCCCAAGGCCTTGCCAGCACTATCGAGGCAGCCGGTGGCCACATTTTCGAGCAAAGCCAGGTGCTCGGCTACCAGCAGACCGGCAACGGTTATGTGACCCGCACTGAGCATGGCGAGGTACACAGCCAAATCCTGGTACTGGCCTGCAACGCGTACATCGACCGCCTCGACCCGGCCCTGTCGCGCCGCTTGCTGCCTGTCGGCTCCTACCAGGTCGCCACCGCGCCCCTGGAAGCTGACGTCGCCAAGTCATTGTTGCCGCGCAACAGCTGCGTGATCGACAACCAGTTCGTACCCGACTATTTCCGCCTTACCCCCGATAACCGCCTACTGTTCGGCGGCGGCTGCACCTACCTGGGCGGCATCCCCAAGGATGTGGCCAGCGCCACCCGCCCCTACCTTGAACGGGTGTTCCCGCAGTTGGCCGGCGTGGCCATCGACTATGCCTGGGGCGGCCACATCGACTGCAGCATCCAGCGCACCCCCGACATCGGCCGGGACGGCGAGCGCTATTGGTTACAAGGCTTCTCGGGCCACGGCGTGCTGCCGACCCTGGCCGGGGCGCGGGCGGTCAGCGATGCGATCCTTGGCAACGATGACCTGCTGACGCTGTACCAGGGTATCGATAACGGCCGCTTCCCAGGCGGCGACTTGATGGCCGCACCGCTGGAAGCCGCAGCCAAAGCTTGGTACAGGTTGCGCGACCATGTCTGATGAAGTTCAAACACTGGCGCTGCTGATTCGCGACCTGCGCAAGCACCGCGGGCTGACGCTCGACGAGCTGGCCGGCAAGGTCAAGCGCTCACTGGGGTTTCTGTCCCAGGTCGAGCGCGGCTTGTCACGGCCGACCGTGGCCGACCTGACCGCAATCAGTGAAGCGCTGCACGTACCGACCACCTACTTCTACCAGGCCGGCCAACCCCGGCCGCTGGACTGGGTTACCCGACCGGGCGAGCGGCGCACCATCTACTACGCCGAAGGCATCAGCGACGTGCTGGTGTCGCCTACCTTGAATGGCGGCTTTTCCATGCTCGAAAGCCACTTGGCGCCCGGCGCCAGCAGTGGCGAGGGGCACCTGAACGACAGTTCCGAGCAAGGCGGTTTCGTCCTCGAAGGTGAGCTGACGCTGTGGCGCGATGGCCACGCCGAGGCCGTCACGCTCCGGCGCAACGACAGCTTTCAGCTGCCGCCACACAGCCAGTTCCGCTACGCCAACCTGACCGACCAGACGACCCGGGTTCTCTGGGTCTTCCGATGAGAGCACAGCATGACCATCACAACAGGTTTTCCCGATCTGCTCAGTGAAGTACGCGCCTTCCGTGCCCGCTACCCCGAAGTACGCCATGTCGACCTGCTGAGCCTGGACATCCCCGGGCATTTCTACGGCAAGCGTTACCCCGTCGACATGCTGGAAAAGGTCGCCGCCGGCAGCCCGCTGAAACTACCGCAGAACTGCGTGTTGCTAGGGGTACAGGGCGGGTTGTTCCAGATTGGTGACTACTGTTTCAGCGACGGTGACCCGGATGCCGTGCGGCGCCTGATCCCCGGCACCCTCAAACCAGTCACCTGGGAGCGCGAGCCGCTGGGGCAGATGCTGATCAGCTCCGACGGCACTGCCGCCCCCATCGAGTTCGAGCCCCGGGAAGTGCTCGCCCGCGTACTGCAACGCCTGGCACGACGTGGCATTCGCCCGGTGGTGGCGTTCGAGCTGGAGTTTTACCTGTTCGAGCGGGCACTGAAGGAAGGGCTGCCGCAGTTCCCCCGCGACCCGTTCAGCGATGACCCGGACGATCAGCCCAACATGCACATCGAGCGCCTGTCACGCTTCAGCGACGTGCTGCGCGACATGGTCGAAACAGCCAACGCGCAAGGTGTGGATGCCAACGTCATCACGGCCGAGCTGGGGCCGGGCCAGTTCGAGATCAATTTCGGCCACTGCGACGACGGCCTGCGCGCCGCCGACTGGGCTGCCCTGTTCTGCCGCAGCACCCGTGGCGTGGCGCTCAAGCACGGGCTGCGTGCTTCGTTCATGAGCAAACCCTACCTGCACGCCCCTGGTAGCGGCATGCATGTACACGTCAGCCTGTACGACAACGACGGCAACAACCTGCTGGCTGCCGATGGGCAACGCCCGCTGCGCCATGCGGTGGCGGGCTGCCTGGCGGTCCTGCCGCACTGCATGCCGATCTTTGCAGCCAACCACAATGCGTTCCGTCGCTACGGCGCCATGGTCAACGCCGCCAGCCGTGCGAGTTGGGGCTATGAAGACCGCGATGCGTGCATACGCATTCCCGAGTCCGATGTACGCAACTTGCGCATTGAGCATCGTCTGGCTGGCGCGGATGCCAACCCCTACCTGGTGCTGGCGGCGATCCTGTGCGGGATGGAGCATGGGCTGGATGCGGCGCAGGAGCCGATCACACCGCTGAACGAAGACCGCGGCAGCGGCATCGACTTCCCCAAGGACATGCTCAGCGCAGTCACCGCGATGCGCAGCCACCCCGCAGTGAATGAGGGGCTGGGGGAAGAATTCGTGATGGTGTATTGCGAGAACAAGCGGCAAGACCACCTGGCATTCATGCAAGAAGTCAGCGCCAGGGAGTACCGCTGGTTCCTGTAATGGCTTGACTGCCAGTGCCGACCCTTTCGCGGGGCAAGCCCGCTCCCACAGGTTTACTACCAGGTTAAAGACGGTGATATACCTGTGGGAGCGGGCTTGCCCCGCGAAGAGGCCAGTACTGACAACACAGAAATCTCTCCTACTCTCAATAGCTCACTCCCACAGGTTTACTAGCAGGTTAGAGACGGTGGTATTCCTGTGGGAGCGGGCTTGCCCCGCGAAGAGGCCAGTACTGACAACACAGAAATCCCTCCTATCCTCAATAGCTCACTCCCACAGGTTTACTACCAGGTTAGAGACGGTGGTATTCCTGTGGGAGCGGGCTTGTCCCGCGAAGAGGCCAGTACTGACAACACAGAAATCCCTCCTATTCTCAATAGCTCACTCCCACAGGTTTACTAGCAGGTTAGAGACGGTGGTATTCCTGTGGGAGCGGGCTTGCTCCGCGAAGAGGCCAGTACTGACAACACAGAAATCTCTCCTATTCTCAATAGCTCACTTGGCAATCCCCTGCACAGAGGAGACGCGACCATGAGCTACGTAACCACGAAGGATGGCGTTCAGATCTTCTACAAAGACTGGGGCCCGCGCGACGCGCCGGTCATTCACTTTCACCATGGCTGGCCGCTCAGTGCCGATGACTGGGATGCCCAGTTGCTGTTCTTCCTGGCCCAGGGCTTTCGCGTAGTCGCCCACGACCGCCGCGGCCATGGGCGCTCCAGCCAGGTGTGGGATGGCCATGACATGGACCACTACGCCGATGACGTAGCCGCCGTGGTCGACCACCTGGGCATCCAGGGCGCCGTGCATGTCGGCCATTCCACGGGTGGCGGCGAAGTGGTGCGCTACATGGCACGCTACCCCGGCGACAAGGTGGCCAAGGCGGTACTGATTGCAGCAGTGCCGCCACTGATGGTGCAGACACCGGCCAACCCAGGCGGCCTGCCCAAGTCGGTCTTCGACGGCTTCCAAGCCCAGGTCGCGAGTAACCGGGCGCAGTTCTACCGCGACGTGCCCACGGGGCCTTTCTACGGTTACAACCGACCCGGGGCCAAACCGTCGGAAGGCATCATCGGCAACTGGTGGCGCCAAGGCATGATCGGCAGTGCCAAGGCGCACTACGACGGCATCGTGGCGTTTTCGCAGACTGACTTCACCGAGGACCTCAAGCGCATCACCCAGCCGGTGCTGGTAATGCACGGTGACGATGACCAGATCGTGCCTTACGAGAACGCGGGCCCGTTGTCGGCAAAGTTGCTGCCTAATGGCACGCTGAAGACCTACAAAGGGTATCCGCACGGCATGCCGACCACCCATGCCGATGTGATCAATGCGGATTTGCTGGCGTTTATTCGGAGTTGATGTAATCCCCTGTAGCGGCCCTTTCGCGGGCAAGCCCGCTCCCACACGACTTTCACTGCCTTCGAACCGGTGAAAACCTGTGGGAGCGGGCTTGCCCGCGAAAGGGCTAACACTGTCGGCATACTTATCTTGCGCCTGTAGGCAACTGGCAATTCTACCAGTTGCGCGCCAGCCCACTTTGCCTGAGGGTAGCCTCAATTAATTACGCTCCGCGCCGCAGGCTGACCATGTCTCAGAACAGAAAGCAGCATTTATTTTACAAGGATGGACAACTGGCTTCGCAAATTGCCAGTGATCATGCAGTGACGGTGCTTTCAGTTTCAAAAACGCCAATGGCAGAGCAGCGCTCAGAGGGAAGCTCGGCCAGGATTTCATTATTGGCCGTGGATTTACAATCTTCGGTACTGAACCATTCCCGTCGCGACAGTACTCACAAGCTTGCGTATACCGCCTACGGGCATAGCAAGCCCCTCCACAGTACAGCCTCTCTTATGGGATTCACAGGGCAGCGCTACGATGACATCACGAACTGCTATCTCCTTGGCAACGGTTACCGGGGATTTAACCCGAAAATGATGCGGTTCCTCTCCCCTGACAGCTTCAGCCCATTCGGGAGCCGCACCCTGAACGCGTACGCCTATTGCAAGGGGGATCCTATAAACCGTCATGACCCTTCAGGGCATATCCTCGAGCGTATCAAGGTTGCATTTTCAAAGCCGAAGACTTATTACCGCACTAAGGCTCGAAGCGCGATTGACAAATACCCTGTACTGGATAAGTACTCCACCATCGCCGATGACCCAGAGATGTCTATAGATGTGCTAAAGGCGATTTATAAAATTCCAGAAGCAGAAACTAGACTTGAGCACTTAAAGGAAATTGCCTTAGATAGACTAACAACAGCCAATTTCGAAGAACACACAGCAAACAGGACTTCAAAGCTTGATTACGGAGCATTACTAGAATTTGATGAAAGCCTTAGATACATAAGATTAGTTTCAAAGGTCATCAAGTATAGAAGCATACTCGACAATTTCGTACCTTTATCACATGGATCGTTTCACCAAACCTCAGCCGCAAGCCCACAAACAGAACGTACATCGATACGGTCTCCTTGGGTAACATTTGAAGATTAAGGCTTCGGGCTGGTCGCCCAGATAGCGGATTAGCCCCTGACAGCCACAAGCTCCAAGCGTTACCATAGTTCCTCCTATTGCGGCGACTTACCGCAAATCTGCCCTATAGCTTGAAAGCTCCCCATGCCCTTCGAACTCACCGTAGAACCCCTCACACTACTCATCCTGGCCCTGGTCGCCTTCGTTGCCGGTTTCATCGACGCCATCGCCGGCGGCGGCGGCCTGCTCACCACCCCGGCCCTGCTCACCGCCGGCATGCCGCCACACCTGGTGCTGGGCACCAACAAGCTCAGCTCCACCTTCGGCTCGGCCACGGCCGGCTTCACTTACTACAAGCGCAAACTGTTCCACCCCGCGCAGTGGCGCCCGGCGTTGTTCGCTACCCTGGTAGGCGCCTCGCTGGGTGCGGTGATCGCCCACTACCTGCCCGCCGAATGGCTGAACAAGATGCTCCCGGTGGTGGTCTTCGCCTGCGGCGTCTACTTGCTGTTCGGCGGCACGCCCAAGGCGCCGCTGGATGCCGACGCACCGATCAAGAAGAAATGGCAGGTCCCCCAAGGCTTCACCCTGGGTTTCTACGATGGCGTGGCAGGCCCCGGCACTGGCGCGTTCTGGACCGTGAGCACCCTGCTGCTGTACCCGATCGACCTGGTGCGCGCCAGCGGTGTGGCGCGCAGCATGAACTTCGTCAGCAACATCGCGGCGCTGACGGTGTTCATCATTTCCGGGCAGGTGGATTATGTCGTCGGCCTGTGCATGGGCCTGTCGGTGATGGTGGGTGCGTTCTTCGGCGCACGCACGGCGATCAGCGGCGGCAGCAAGTTCATCCGCCCGGTCTTCATCACCGTGGTGCTGGCACTGACCGTACGCCTAGCGTGGCAGCACTGGTTCGGGCAGGCCTAAGCGTTCAGCCACGTACAAATCGATCAGGTACCGGGCGATGGAACGCCCGGCCGGCAGCGGCGGCAGGTCATGCACGCTGAACCACTGGGCATCCTCGATCTCGTCGGGCTGCATGACGATCTCGCCGCCCGCGTACTCGGCATGGAACCCCAGCATCATCGAATGCGGAAACGGCCAGCACTGGCTGCCGACGTAACGGATGTTCTGTACCTCGACCGCCACCTCTTCGCGCACTTCGCGCACCAGGCAATCCTCGGCCGACTCGCCGGGCTCGGCAAAGCCCGCCAAGGTGCTGTAGACACCGGTGACGAAACGCGGCGAGCGGGCCAGCAGAATCTCGTCACCGCGAGTGACCAGCACGATCATGCTCGGCGAAATGCGCGGGTAGCTGCGCAGGTCGCACGGCTGGCAGTACATCGCCCGCTCCCAGCGGATTTGCGTCATCGCCTGGCCGCAGCTGCCGCAAAAACGGTGCTCGCGTGCCCAGGTACCGATCTGCGCGGCATAACCCAGCACCTTGTACAGGTCGAAGTCGCCTTCGAGCATGAACGCGCGCAGGCCGCGCCAGCTGCAACCCGGCAGGTCGGTGGCGCTGCGCAGCTCAAGCAGGAACACCGGCTCGCCATCGAAGTGACCGATACCATGCTCGCACAGCACGTCCAGGTCCTGGCGCTTGAGCCATTCGCGGGGGAACAGCGCGCCATTGTCGTCCACCAGGAACCCTTCCGGGCTGCGGGCGACGGCCAAGCCCCCGGTGATCTGCGGGTCGAGTACTGCGGTAGTCCAGCGTGCTGACATGTCGGGGTTCCTTGCTGCGCGCCCCCCGACCCAGTCAGTCGGCGAACGTCGGTTTCTGTTTGCTCATGTGCGCCGCCACGGCCACGCGCAGGTCTTCGGACTGCAGCATCGCGGCGTTCCAGGTGGCGATGTATTCCAGGCCATCGTCAATGCGATGGTCACGCATATAGCTGAGCATTTCCTTGGTGCCGGCCACGGCGATCGGCGATTTTGCGGCAATCTCACGGGCGATGGCAAAGACCCCGTCAAGCAGCGCGGCCTGATCATCATAGACCCGGTTGACCAGGCCGATGCGCAGCGCCTCATCGGCCTCGACGTTGCGCCCGGTGAATGCCAGCTCGCGCATGATGCCGTCGCCAATGATACGTGGCAAACGTTGCAGCGTGCCGACATCGGCGGCCATGCCCATGTCGATTTCCTTGATCGAGAACTGCGCATCTTGGCTGCAGTAGCGCATGTCGCACGCCGAGATGAGGTCGATGGCGCCCCCAATGCAGTAGCCCTGGACTGCCGCCAGCACCGGCTTGCGGCATTTGTCGACGGCATTGAACGACGCCTGCAGGCGCACGATGGTGCTGCGCAGCAAGCGCGCATTACGGCCAACGTCCTTGCCCAACTGGCCGGCCAGCGAGGCTAGCATCATCAGGTCGATGCCGGCAGAGAAATGCTTGCCCGCACCGCTGATGACAACGGCGCGCACCGCATCGGTGTCGTCGACCCACTGGAAGATGTCGATGATCTCCTCCCAGAAGGCAGCATTCATCGCGTTGACTTTCTCGGGGCGGTTGATCTGGACGTGGGCGATGCTATCAGTCAGTTCAACCTTGAACGCGCTGTACTCGGTCACGGGCGGCACTCCTGCTGGGAAAGGGTCATAACGCAGGATGTTAACCCAGCCAGGAGGCCGCACTTGTGCCAAAAGCAGGACGGCAAATCTTGCCTAAGTCGGCACGATCCGGCACCGTGCGCCATCGCTGAATCATAAGGATACATATTCATGCCCCGCTCCCTGCCCGGTGCGCTCGCCCACAACTTCCTGGGCCAGTCACCGCTTTGGTACAAGGCTGTCATCGGCCTGTTCCTGGTGCTCAACCCATTGCTGCTGCTGACTGCAGGCCCGGTCACGGCGGGCTGGGTGCTGGTGATCGAATTCATCTTTACCTTGGGCATGGCGCTGAAGTGCTACCCGTTGATGCCGGGTGGCTTGTTGCTGGTCGAAGCACTGCTGCTCGAGATGACCACCCCGCAGGCCCTGTACGAAGAGCTGCTGCACAACTTTCCGGTGATCCTGCTGTTGATGTTCATGGTCGCCGGCATTCACTTCATGAAAGAGCTGCTGCTGTTCCTGTTCTCGCGGATCTTGCTCGGTGTGCGCTCGAAGGCGGCCCTGTCGCTGCTGTTCTGCGTGCTGTCAGCGTTCCTCTCGGCCTTTCTCGATGCGCTGACAGTCACGGCGGTGATCATCAGCGCTGCCGTAGGCTTCTACGCGGTCTTTCACCGCGTTGCCTCGGGCGCCAACCCGCGTGAAGAAAGCGCGCTCGACAGCGACCAGCATATCCCGCAACTGCACCGTGAAGACCTCGACCAGTTCCGCGCCTTCCTGCGCAGCCTGTTGATGCACGGTGCGGTCGGCACTGCATTGGGCGGCGTGTGCACGCTGGTGGGCGAACCACAGAACCTGCTGATCGGCCATGAGATGGGCTGGCACTTCGCCGACTTCTTCCTCAAGGTCGCCCCGGTGTCGTTGCCGGTGCTCGGCGCCGGGCTGCTGACCTGCGTAGCGCTGGAAAAACTGCGCCTGTTCGGCTACGGCACACTGATGCCTGAACGCGTGCGCCAGGTGCTGGCCGCCTACGCCGCGGAAGATGACGCCGCGCGTACGCCGGCCCAGCGTGCCGCGCTGTGGGTACAAGGCAGCGCCGCGCTGATCCTGATCATCTGCCTGGGCCTGCACATTGCCGAAGTGGGCCTGATCGGCCTGCTGGTGATCGTGTTGATCACTGCGTTCACCGGCATCACCGACGAACACCGCCTGGGCCGCGCCTTCCAGGATGCCATGCCGTTCACCGCGCTGTTGGTGGTGTTCTTCGCCGTGGTCGCGGTGATCCATCAGCAGCAGTTGTTCAGCCCGCTGATTGCCTGGGTACTGGCGCTGCCTGCCGAACAACAACCGGGCATGCTGTACCTGGCCAACGGTTTGCTGTCGGCGATCAGCGACAACGTGTTCGTCGCCACCATCTACATTACCGAGGTCAAGCAGGCCTTCATGAACGGCGGCATGAGCCGCGAGCATTTCGAGACGCTGGCGGTGGCGATCAATACCGGCACCAACCTGCCAAGCGTGGCGACGCCGAATGGGCAGGCGGCGTTCCTGTTCCTGCTGACCTCGGCGATTGCACCACTGATCCGCCTGTCGTATGGGCGCATGGTGTGGATGGCGCTGCCCTATACCGTGGTCATGGGTGGGCTGGGCTGGTGGGCGGTGACTTACTGGCTGTAAAACCTGGCGGCGTGGGGATATTCGATACAACTTTTCCCGCACGCCCGCATCGAAGCAAAGGTAAATCCCCATCCGCTTCAAGGAGGTTCGCTATGGCGATGCGCACGGCACTGATGCTTTCCTGCATGACCCTTGCCCTGGTCGGCTGCGCGGGTTCAAACGATGAACACCGCACGCCGCCGACCACCCAGCAGGTCGACCTGCAACGCTACCAGGGCACCTGGTATGAGCTGGCGCGCTTGCCGATGTTCTTCCAGCGCAACTGCGTGCAATCCGAAGCGCGTTACGGCCTGCGTGAGGACGGGCGCATCGACGTCAACAACCGCTGCAAGGAAAAGGACGGCCAGTGGAACGAGGCCAAGGGCATCGCCGAAGCCCAGCAACCGGGCAAGACCGACAAGCTCTGGGTGCAGTTCGACAACTGGTTCAGCCGGCTGGCTCCGGGCCTGACCAAGGGTGAGTACTGGGTGCTTTACCACGACAAGGACTACCGCGTGGCACTGGTCGGGCACCCCAACCGCGAGTACCTGTGGCTGCTTTCGCGCACGCCGGCAATCACCGACCAGGAACGCGAGCAACTGCTGTCGATTGCCCGCAAGCAAGGCTACGACACCAGCAAGCTGATCTGGCGCCAGGAAGGCTAGCCCGCTGCACGGCTGGCACGTCGACGACGCGGGGCAATCAGGCTAAGGTGTGCGCCCCGCCTCCCCTCGAAGGAACGAGCCGTTGATCACCTGCCACGTCAAATACACCGTCGACCCTTACCAGCTGCCGGCCTTCGAGGCCTATTCGCGCCTGTGGATGCGCCTGGTCACGCGCATGGGCGGCAAGCACCATGGCTATTTCCTGCCTGCCGAAGGTGCTAACAACATCGCCTACTGCCTGTTCAGTTTTTCCAGCCTGGCCGCCTACGAGCAGTACCGCAAGCAGGCAGAGACCGACCCGGAATGCATCGCTGCAGTCGCCCTGGCCACTGAGCAACGGTTCATCCACAGCTATGAACGCAGCTTCCTCAAGCCGCTGCTCGAACCGCGCATTCGCTCGCTGGCGCTGTGCGTTTTCCATCACCAAGGGAAGATTCTGGTCAACGTTTTCGACGACCCGGTGACGCATCAGACGCTGTGCCGCCCACTCGGAGGTGGCATCGAGTTTGGTGAGCGGGGCCGTGACGCCATCGCCCGGGAAATCGAAGAAGAACTGGGGCAGTCGATCAGCGATGTGCGGTTGCTCGGCACGTTGGAGAGCTTGTTCCACTATGCCGATACGCCGGGGCATGAGATTGTGCAGGTATTCGATGCACGCTTCGACGACGCCAGCCTTTACCAGCAGACCTGGGTAGAAGGCCGCGAGTCCGACGGCAGCCCCTTCCGCGCCCGGTGGTGCGACAGCGCCGACTTCGACCGCATCGGCCCGCTTGTGCCGCAGGGCCTGCAAGCGTTGTTGCGCGACCTGTCGCTGCTGGGCTGAAGCAAAGGAGCCTGATCATGGACCTGCTGTTTCTAGGCACCAGTGCCGGGGTGCCGACCAAGGCCCGCAACGTCAGTGCCACGGCCCTCATCGAGGCCAGCGGCAGCCACTGGTACCTGATCGATTGCGGCGAAGGCACGCAGCATCGGCTGCTGCAGACGCCGCTGTCGATACGCGACCTGCGCGGCATCTTCATCACCCATGTACACGGCGACCATTGCTTCGGCCTGCCCGGCCTGCTGGCCAGCGCCGGGATGAGCGGGCGTACCCAGCCGCTGGATATCATCCTGCCCGCCGCCCTGCATGACTGGGTGCGCCTGGGCTTGACCGCCAGCGACACTTACCTGCCTTTCGAGGTGCGCCTGCTCGCCGTTGAAAGCCTGACTGACTGGCGTAGCGACACGCTGCAGGTCAGTACCGTGCAGCTGTCGCACCGGGTGCCGAGCGTGGGCTTCGTGTTCACCGAGCTCAACCCTGAACCGCGCCTGGACGTGCAGCGCCTGGATGCCGAAGGCATTCCACGCGGGCCGTTGTGGGGCGACCTGGCCAAAGGGCTGTCGGTCGAGCATGAGGGGCGGACCCTGCACGGCCAGGACTACCTGCGCGCATCGCGGCCGGCGCGACGGGTGATCGTATGCGGTGACAACGACAACCCCGAGCTTTTGGCGGAGGCGGCCAAGCGCGCGGATGTGATGGTGCATGAAGCGACCTTTACCCAGGCGGTCGTCGAGCGCACGGGGGCTACCTTCGGCCACAGCACAGCAGCGCAAGTGGCACGGTTTGCCGAGGCGGCGGGTGTGCGCAACCTGGTGCTCACGCATTTCAGTGCACGCTACCAGGGCGATCCGCGGCGCAGCCCGTGCATCGACGATATACGTGTGGAGGCCCTGGCGCATTACAGCGGGCATCTGACCTTGGCGCAGGACCTGCAGCGGTATCACATTGGGCGGGATGGGTGTCTTGTGGTGGTGGGGTAGATAGGGTTGCGGCTGATAGGTGCATGCCGTTAGGGCTGTGGCGCCTATGAGATCGAGCGCCGCCCGCGCGGCGCTTCGCAGCACAAGGCTGCTCCCACATCTGTTTCGGGCCAGTTATTCCTGAGGCATGGGCGCGCGGCCCCTTGGTGCCCACCTTGATATCGAGTCGGACAAACAAGGCGGTCGCGCGCAGACTTCACAGGCCTCACTGGCCCGAAACAAATGTGGGAGCAGCCTTGTGCTGCGAAGCGCCGCGCGGGCGGCGCTCGATCTCACAGGCGATGAAACCCTCACGCCAGGCACCCGTCAGCCGAACCACCCCCTCAAGACATACCGCCCCTACGCCGCCAACCGCCCACTGGCAATCGCCTCCGACGCCGCCAGCATGGCCCGCAACAACACCGCACACCCCGCCGCCAGGTCCTCCGGTGTGGCGTTCTCGATTTCGTTGTGGCTGATGCCATTCTCGCAAGGCACGAAGATCATCCCCGCTGGCCCCAATTCGGCCAGGAAGATCGCGTCATGCCCCGCTCCACTGACGATATCCATGTGCGGCAGGCCCAGCGCACCTGCCGAATCGCGCACGGCATCGACGCAGGCCTTGTCGAAATACAGCGCCGGAAAATCCGCCGTAGGGATCAGCTCATGCGCCAGGCCATGCTTGGCGCAGGTGCTTTCGATCACCCCGCGCACTTCGGCAATCATCGCGCCCAGTTGCTCGCCCTCAAGGTGACGGAAGTCCAGGGTCATGCGCACCTCACCCGGGATCACATTGCGTGACCCTGGGTAGGCCTGCAGGCAACCCACCGTGCCACAGGCATGTGGCTGGTGCCCAAGGGCCGTACGGTTGACTGCCTCGACCACGGCGGCTGCGCCCACCAAGGCATCCTTGCGCAAGTGCATAGGCGTTGGGCCGGCATGGGCTTCGACCCCGCGCAAGGTCAGGTCGAACCACTTCTGGCCCAGCGCACCCAACACCACGCCGATGGTCTTGGCCTGGTCTTCAAGGATCGGCCCCTGCTCGATATGCGCTTCGAAATAAGCCCCCACCGGGTGGCCGAGTACCGCGCGCTGGCCGGCGTAGCCGATAGCATCGAGCGCCTCGCCAACACTCACCCCCTGTGCATCACGCTTGGCCAGCGTCTCTTCCAGCGTGAACTTACCGGCGAACACCCCAGAGCCCATCATGCAGGGGGCAAAGCGCGAACCCTCCTCGTTGGTCCATACCACCACTTCCAGCGGCGCTTCGGTTTCAACGCCGAGGTCGTTGAGGGTGCGGATCACCTCCAGCCCGGCCATCACCCCATAACAGCCATCAAACTTGCCGCCGGTGGGCTGGGTATCAATATGGCTGCCGGTCATCACCGGTGGCAGCTTGGGGTTGCGCCCCGGGCGGCGGGCAAAAATATTGCCGACCGCATCGACACTCACGGTGCAACCGGCTGCCTCGCACCACTCGACGAAGAGGTCGCGGGCCTGGCGGTCGAGGTCGGTCAGCGCCAGCCGGCAAACACCGCCTTTGGCCGTGGCGCCGAGGCGGGCAAGGTCCATCAGCGATTGCCACAGGCGTGCGCTGTCGACGTGGCGGGCGGTGGTCTTGAGGATATCGTGGACTGGAGTCATGGGTTTTCCCCTCAGGCTTTTTTGTTGTTTATCAAGGCAACGGCTTGGCCAACCGCGCCGGGCTGCGCGCCGCCAAGCCACCGAGGACGTAGTACAACGCCCCACCCAGCAGCGAGCCGGTGAACCAGCCATAGTCGTAGAACCAGCTGAAACTGCTGTTGCCGATCGACATCACGGTCAGCGCCACCGGGACGCCGAAGGCGGCAAACCCAGCCCAGTTCCAGGCCGGATACACGTCATCGCGGTACAACCCAGCCAAATCCAGGCGCTGGCGACGGATCAGGAAGTAGTCCACCACCATGATCCCGGCAATCGGCCCGAGCAGGCTCGAGTAACCCAGCAACCAGTTCGAATAAACGCTTTCCAGGCTCAGGTCCGAGACGATCCAGCCCAGCTTCTTGAGCAGTTCATGGCCCATCAGCGCCAAGCCGATAAACCCGGTCAGCCACACCGCGCGGCTTCGCCCGATCAGGCGTGGCGCGATGTTCTGGAAGTCGTTGGTGGGCGAGACGATGTTCGCCGCCGTGTTGGTCGACAACGTGGCGATCACGATCAACGCCATCGCCAGCGCCACCCAGCCCGGGCTTTGGATCTTGCCGATCAGGCTGACCGGGTCAGACACCGTTTCACCCACCAGCGACGCGGACGCTGCAGTCAGCACCACACCCAATGCCGCGAACAGGAACATGGTCAGCGGCAGGCCGAAGATCTGCCCCAGTATCTGGTCCTTCTGGCTTTTGGCGTACCGGCTGAAGTCGGGAATGTTCAGCGAGAGCGTGGCCCAGAAACCGACCATGGCGGTGAGCCCGGCACAGAAGTAGCTGACCACGCTAGCGCCCTCTGGCCGCTTGGGCGGCTGCGCCAGCAACTCGGTCATCGACATGTGCGGCAGTGCCCAGAACAGCAGGCCCACGCCCACCGCCACCAGCAACGGCGCCGAAAGCGTTTCGAGCCACTTGATCGACTCCGCCCCGCGCAACACCACCCACAAGTTGAGGGCCCAGAAAATCATGAAGCCGATCACCTCCCCGGTGCCCTCCAGGGCCTTCCAGCCATCGAACATCGAGCCGAGGAACAGGTGAATGGCCAGGCCGCCGAACATCGTCTGGATACCGAACCAGCCGCAGGCCACCACCGCGCGAATCAAGCACGGCACGTTCGAGCCGAGGATGCCAAACGAGGAACGCAACAGCACCGGAAACGGGATGCCGTACTTGGTGCCAGGGAACGCGTTGAGGGTCAGCGGGATCAGCACGATGAGGTTGGCCAGCAGGATCGCCAGCAGCGCCTCGCCCACGCTCAGGCCAAAGTAGGCCGTGAGCACGCCGCCGAGGGTGTAGGTGGGCACGCAGATGGACATACCCACCCACAGGGCGGTGATGTGCCATTTGTTCCAGGTGCGTTGGTGCACCTTGGTGGGTGCGATGTCGTGGTTGTAGCGCGAGCTGTCGAGCACGTCAGTGCCTGCCTCCAGCTCGAACAGGCCATCCTGCTCGATCACTTGCGATCTGCTCTGTTGCATGGGGCCTTCTCCAGGTTTTTCTAATTGTTTGCTCATCGGGCTAAAGCGATGGCCGGAGTACACACACCACCAGTACTGCTCCTCCGGTCCGGCCTGGCGGTTGTGGCCGTACTCAAATTACGTGCCGGGTTGGCCTGAGCCGTCCCGGGTGGCCGCCGCCGACCGGAGGTAATCAACTGAACTGCAAGGCATTTATCGACGCAAAGCGAAAGCACGGTTATCCCTTCGCCTGCCTGTTGCGCCCGCTCAAGCCAGGCTTGCGCCCGGCGCGTGTTTCAAACCGGTGCAGCCTGTTTTTTCAACCGCGCGGCAGGCGTCTTCTGGCCCGCTATCAAGCAGCTGATTTTGCATGGAAAATCTTGACCAATTTGGCTTCTTGTCAAGTGCGTCAAAATGGTGAAAGGCCTCACCATTTTGGTGATTCAAACAATAATTATCTAAATATCAATAAGTTATGAAAGTTATAAGCTCATAAATTATTTTCTTGAACAATCCCAAATCACCATCTAGATTCCATTCTTGTCAGGTCTGACAGGATTGTAGGCTAGCCTTCGATCACCGGCAGTCACTGGCGTATAACAATTCAAGAACCGGCCCAGACCGGTCAGCCTGCGAGGAAGACGGCATGTCCCTGTTGATCCGTGGTGCCACCGTGATCACCCACGAAGAGCGTTACACCGCCGATGTCCTGTGTGTCGATGGCCTGATAGCGGCCATTGGCGCAAACCTCGAACCGCCCACCGACTGCGAAATCCTCGACGGCAGTGGCCAGTACCTGATGCCCGGCGGCATCGACCCGCACACCCACATGCAGCTGCCCTTCATGGGTACCGTGGCCAGCGAAGACTTCTTCAGCGGCACCGCTGCCGGCCTGGCCGGTGGTACCACCTCGATCATCGACTTCGTCATCCCCAACCCGCAGCAGTCATTGCTGGAGGCCTTTCACACCTGGCGTGGCTGGGCGCAAAAGAGTGCCTGCGACTACGGCTTCCACGTCGCCATTACCTGGTGGAGCGAGCAGGTCGCAGAAGAGATGGGCGAACTGGTCGCCAACCACGGGGTGAACAGCTTCAAGCACTTCATGGCGTACAAGAACGCCATCATGGCGGCCGACGACACCTTGGTCGCCAGCTTCGAGCGCTGCCTGCAACTGGGCGCGGTGCCAACCGTGCATGCCGAGAACGGCGAGCTGGTCTACCACCTGCAGAAAAAGCTGCTGGCCCAAGGCCTGACCGGGCCAGAGGCACACCCGCTGTCGCGCCCTTCGCAGGTCGAAGGCGAGGCGGCCAGCCGGGCTATCCGTATTGCCGAAACCATCGGTACGCCACTGTATGTGGTGCACATCTCGAGCCGCGAAGCCCTGGACGAGATCACCTACGCCCGGGCCAAAGGCCAGCCGGTGTACGGTGAGGTACTGCCAGGCCACCTGCTGCTCGACGACAGCGTCTACCGCAATCCGGATTGGGCCACGGCCGCAGGCTATGTGATGAGCCCGCCCTTCCGCCCGCGGGAACACCAGGAAGCCCTGTGGCGCGGCCTGCAGTCGGGCAACCTGCACACCACCGCCACCGACCACTGCTGCTTCTGCGCCGAACAAAAGGCCATGGGCCGCGACGACTTCAGCCGCATCCCCAATGGCACCGCCGGTATCGAAGACCGCATGGCGGTGCTGTGGGATGCGGGGGTCAACAGTGGGCGCCTGTCGATGCAGGAGTTCGTCGCGCTGACCTCCACCAACACGGCCAAGATCTTCAACCTGTTCCCGCGCAAGGGCGCGATCCGCGTCGGTGCCGACGCTGACCTGGTGCTGTGGGACCCGCAGGGCACGCGCACGATCTCGGCGCAAACCCACCACCAGCGCGTGGACTTCAACATTTTCGAAGGCCGCACCGTTCGCGGCATCCCCAGCCACACCATCAGCCAGGGCCGTGTGCTGTGGGCCGATGGCGACTTGCGCGCCGAACCTGGCGCCGGTCGTTACGTGGAGCGCCCGGCCTACCCCTCGGTGTACGAGGTGTTGGGCCGCCGCGCCGAGCAACAGCGCCCGACACCCGTTCAGCGCTGAGCATTACCCGCACTGCACCTGCACTGCCGTACCGGCCCTGAAGAGGCCGGGCGGCGCCGTATTGCCGTTGACTGCCACATCCAAAAAAGAAAAGAGAGGCTACAACCGTGATCGATGCCCTGAACCACTTGCCGCGCCCCCGGGCCGGCGCCGACCAGCTGGCCGAGCGCTTCGGCGATCTCGCCCCTCCCCTCACCGCCCGCCAGGCCGCCGTGGAGAGCGCACGCTGCCTGTATTGCTACGACGCGCCCTGCGTCAATGCGTGCCCCAGCGAAATCGACATTCCCTCGTTCATCCACCGCATCAGTGATGAGAACCTGCAAGGCGCCGCCGAACGCATTCTCTCGGCCAATATTCTCGGCGGCAGTTGCGCCCGTGTCTGCCCGACCGAAATCCTCTGCCAACAGGCCTGCGTACGCAACAACGCCCAAGAATGCGCACCGGTGCTGATCGGCCAGTTGCAACGCTATGCGCTGGACAACGCGCACTTCACCGAGCACCCCTTCACCCGCTCACCCGCCACCGGCAAGCGCATCGCCGTGGTCGGCGCCGGCCCTGCGGGGTTGTCCTGCGCGCACCGCCTGGCCATGCATGGGCATGACGTGGTGGTGTTCGAAGCCTGCGAAAAAGCCGGTGGCCTCAATGAATACGGCATCGCCCGCTACAAACTGGTAGACGACTACGCCCAGCGCGAAGTGGAATTCCTGCTGGGCATCGGTGGCATAGAAATCCGCCACGGCCAACGCCTGGGGGACAACCTTGGCCTGGGCGAGCTGCGCGATCAATACGACGCGGTGTTCCTGGGCCTGGGCCTGAATGCGGTGCGCCAGCTCGGCTTGGCCGATGAAGAGGCACCTGGGGTGCTCGCCGCCACGCAGTACATCCGCGAACTGCGCCAGGCCGATGACCTGAGCCAACTGCCGCTGGCCGACCGCTGCCTGGTGATCGGCGCCGGCAACACCGCCATCGACATGGCCGTGCAGATGAGCCGCCTGGGCGCCCGTGACGTCAACCTGGTGTACCGCCGCGGCCACGCCGACATGGGCGCCACCGATCACGAGCAAGACATCGCCAAGGCCAACCAAGTGCGCCTGCACACCTGGGCGCGCCCCGAAGCGGTACTGCTGGACGATGCCGGCCAGGTGCGCGGCATGCGCTTCGCCCGCACCGAGCTTGCCGACGGGCGCCTGCGCGACACCGGGGAAACCTTCGAGCTGGCCGCCGATGCGATCTTCAAGGCCATCGGCCAACGCTTCGATGACGCCAGCCTCGCCGACCCCGTGGCGGCGCAACTGGCCCGCGAGGGTGAACGCATCCGCGTCGATGCGCACATGCGCACCAGCCTGGCGGGCGTCTACGCGGGCGGCGACTGCACCGCCCTGGGCCAGGACCTCACCGTCCAGGCTGTGCAGCACGGCAAGCTGGCCGCTGAAGCCATCCATGCCCAACTCATGCTCAACGTGGAGGCAGCGTAAATGGCCGACTTGTCTATCGAATTTGCCGGCATCAAGGCACCCAACCCATTCTGGCTGGCCTCGGCGCCCCCCACCGACAAGGCCTACAACGTGGTCCGCGCCTTCGAGGCTGGCTGGGGCGGTGTGGTCTGGAAAACCCTGGGCGAAGACCCGGCGGCGGTCAACGTGTCGTCGCGCTACTCGGCGCACTACGGCCCCAACCGCCAGGTGCAGGGGATCAACAACATCGAACTGATCACCGACCGCTCGCTGGAGATCAACCTGCGCGAGATCACCCAGGTGAAGAAGGACTGGCCCGACCGTGCGCTGATCGTGTCGTTGATGGTGCCGTGCGAGGAAGAATCCTGGAAGTTCATCTTGCCCCTGGTGGAGGCCACGGGCGCTGACGGTATCGAGCTGAACTTCGGCTGCCCCCACGGCATGCCTGAGCGCGGCATGGGCGCGGCAGTCGGCCAGGTGCCGGAGTATGTGGAAATGGTCACCCGCTGGTGCAAGACCTATTGCGCCCTGCCGGTGATCGTAAAGCTCACACCCAACATCACCGACATTCGCCAGTCGGCCCGCGCCGCTCACCGTGGCGGGGCGGATGCGGTGTCGTTGATCAACACCATCAACTCGATCACCAGCGTGGACCTGGACCGCATGGTGGCCCACCCCATTGTCGGCGACCAGAGCACCCATGGCGGCTATTGCGGTTCGGCGGTCAAGCCGATCGCGCTGAACATGGTCGCGGAAATCGCCCGCGACCCGGAAACACGCGGCTTGCCCATCTGTGGCATCGGCGGTATCGGCAACTGGCGAGACGCGGCCGAGTTCATTGCCCTGGGCAGTGGCGCCGTGCAGGTGTGCACGGCAGCGATGCTGCACGGCTTCCGCATTGTCGAAGACATGAAAGATGGCCTGGCGCGCTGGATGGACCAGCATGGGCACCGCAACCTGGAAGCGTTCAGAGGCCAGGCGGTGGGGCACACCACCGACTGGAAGTACCTGGACATCAACTACAAGTCAGTGGCGCACATTGACCAGGACGCCTGCATTGGGTGCGGTCGCTGCCATATCGCCTGTGAAGATACCTCGCACCAGGCCATTGCCAGCACGGCCAAGGCCGACGGCACCCACGTCTACAGCGTGATCGAGGAGGAATGCGTGGGCTGCAACCTGTGCCAGATCACCTGCCCGGTGGAAAACTGCATCGACATGGTGGCGCAGGATACCGGCAAGCCTTACCTGAACTGGACACAGGATCCGCGTAACCCCTATCGCGAGGCGAGCTGAGGCTGAAAAGGCCGGGGCCGCTGCGCAGCCCTTCGCGGGGCAAGCCCGCTCCCACAGGCGTTGTGTGCTTTTTCAGGCAGGCAGAAATCCTGTGCGAGCGGGCTTGCCCCGCGAAGGGCTGCGAAGCGGCCCCAACTCTGGTCAAACCACCGCCGTCTCATGCAGGTACACCCACACCACGCGCTGCTCGCCACACTCAACAATCGCCAACGAATACCGCGCAGTCTCCTGCCCCTGCAACCGGTGGGTCTCCTTGTAGCGCACCGCCACACTCGCTCCCGCCTCCCACACTACCTGCACGTCGCTGACCTCGATTTCCAGCCCTGGCCGAGCGCCGGCCCCCCGCTCGAACAACTGCCCCACCTGCTGGCGATCAACAATCGCGCCCATCGTGGTGACCATACTGAAGTTGTCGGCAAACACCGCCATCAACTCGTTGCGAAGCGCCTCGGTCTGCGCAGCGGGCCGGGTGAATACGGCATGGATCAGATCATGTACATCGTGGATGCTGCGTACAGCCCGTTCACTCAAGCTCATATTCAAGGTTCCAAACCAATGCCGCGCAGGATGACGCTGGTCACCGTCTGCACCGCGTTTTCAAACGCCCTGTCCGACAACGCCTCGCCGCCATTGAGCAACGCCACCTGATAACCGAAGTCCGCATAGTGCTGGGTCGATGCCCAGATCATGTACAGCAGTGCAGACGGCTCCACCGGCAGGATGCGCCCTTCTTCCACCCAACGGCGGATCTTGGCCTCCTTCAGCTTTGCCCACGGCACGAGGCTTTCATCCAGGCTCACGCCCAGCACAGGCGCCCCGTGCAGCATTTCTTCAGCCCAGATCTTGGAACCCAGCGAGCGCGAGCGCGAGTGGCCCATCTTGGCCCGGATGTAACTGGTGAGCACCACCCGTGGGTCATCGAAATTTTCGAAGCACAGCGCGTCCTGCTTCCACACATCCAGCAGGTCCTGCAGCACCGCGCGGAACAGTTCGTCCTTGGTACTGAAGTAGTAATGCAGGTTGGAGCGGGGCAACTCAGCTTGCTCGGCGATATCACCCATAGAGGTAGCGCCGTAGCCTTTTTCGGCGAACACCTTTTCCGCCGCCTGAAGAATTTTCTCGATATTGCGCCGACGGATCTCGATCTTGTGGTTGGCCATTAAGGTTGGGCCGTCCACACCGCCAGCTCATAGCCGTCCGGGTCCACGAAATGGAACCGGCGCCCCCCCGGGAACGCAAACGTTGCCCGGCTTATCAGCGCCCCCGCCGCCTCGATCCGCTGCTGCGTTGCCTCTAGATCGTCCGCATACAGGATGACCAGCGGGCCACCCGGGCGCACCGGCTCACCCGTGGTAAAGCCCCCGGTCAGGCGACCATCGCTGAACTCCGTGTAGCTGGGCCCGTAATCGGTGAAACGCCAGCCAAACACGCTGCCGTAAAAAGCCTTGCTCCGTGCGATATCGCCGACGTTGAATTCGATGTTGTCGATCTGCCGATCGTGGCCACGAACGCTCATGCATAGTCCTTGCTGAGAGAGGTAATTGCCCCAGTCTACTCCGGTCGTTTCGCCCAATCGAATCAGGCAGCCTGGAACAATCGCGTGACCACGGGCTGCTGACGGTGACGCGCTTGCCAAATGTCGTAATCGGCCTGGATGGCAAGCCAGAGCCTGGCCGTACTGATACCGGCCATTTCCAGGCGTAATGCGAGGTCTGGAGACATTGCGGCACGGCCATGCAACACCCGAGAAAGCGCTTCACGCGAGAACCCCAGGTGCGACGCAAAGGCTTTCACCGTCAGGCCCAACGCCGGCAGAACGTCCTCACGCACACATGCAGGTAGCACACTATCCACACCGCGCCCGGTCCCGCGCCGGGCACTGCGCACGGTGCAGGTTCAGTGCCGTGTTGATGATGCCGATATGGCTGAACGCCTGTGGGAAGTTGCCCAGCATTCGCTTGCCGGCCGGGTCGTACTGCTCCGCCAGCAAACCCAGGTCGTTGCACAGGCCGCTCAGCCGTTCGTACAAGGCTTGCGCCTGCGCTTGCCGGCCCAGCAGGACATAGACGTCGGCGAGCCAGAACGAACACACCAGGAAGGTGCCCTCGCCCGGGGTCAGGCCATCGCTGCAGCTGTCGGTGTCATAGCGCAACAGCAAGCCATTTTTCAGCAGACGCTGCTCGATTTCCTGCAGGGTACGCAGAAAACGAGGGTCATCCGCTGGCAAAAAACCGGTCAAGGCGATGTGCAGCAGGCTGGCGTCCAACTCGTTGGCGCCATAGGCCTGCACGAAAAATGTGCCGCTGGGGTCCAGCCCGTTCTCACACACTTCCCGATGGATCTCATCCGCCACCTGGCGGTAATGCCGCCCGCGCGCGCGGTCTTCTTCGGTGGTGTCGGCCAACCCTGCGGCGCGGTCGAATGCCACCCAGGCCATCACCTTGGAGTGCACGAAATGCTGCCGGCCGCCGCGCACTTCCCAGATACCTTCATCGGGCTCGCGCCAGATGCGCTCGACATACGGCAGGATCAACCGGGCAATCGCGGCGCTGCGTGGGTGGCGGGGCAAACCGCCTTTGATTGCCTGGCTCATGGCATCGGCCAGTTCGCCGTAGATATCCAGCTGCCGCTGCCCCGACGCCGCGTTGCCCACCCGCACCGGCTGCGAGTGCTCGTAACCGGCCAACCACGGTAAGGTGTATTCCTGCAGGTCGCGCTCGCCGGCCAGGCCGTACATGATCTGCATCTGCTCGGGGTTGCCGGCGACTGAACGCAGCAGCCATTCACGCCAGGCCTGGGCTTCGTCGAAGTAGCCAAGGTTCATGAACGCCAACAAGGTCATGGTGGCGTCGCGCAGCCAGCAGAAGCGGTAGTCCCAGTTGCGTTCACCGCCGATACGTTCGGGCAGCGACGTGGTAACCGCGGCAACGATCCCGCCGGTGGGCGCGTAGGTCATCGCCTTGAGCGTGAGCAGCGAACGACGCACCAGCGCGGTATAGGGGCCGACCTCCGGGCAGCGGGCGGCAAAGGCCTGCCATTGGTCGATGGTTTGCCCCAGCGCGGTGTCGACATCGCAATCGGGCTGAACAGGCAGGTGCGAGGGCTGGTGGCGCAGGCTGAAGACCTGGCGTTCACCGGCACGCACGCGAAAACGTGCAACGGTGTGGTGGTCGCGGGCATGCGGGGGCACGGTGCTGCTGAGGATCAGCCGGTCTGGGCCGGCGACGGCGCTGAGGGTCAAGGGGTCGAGCCGTTCCACCCACGGCACGCTGCGGCCGTAGTCGAAACGCATCACCAGGTCCATTTCGAAGTTGGTTTCGCCAGCCAGGCCTTCGACGATGCGGATGACCGCGTTGACCTCGCCCAAAGGCATCAAGTCCAGCACGCGGGCCCGGCCTGAGGCGGTGACCCAGGTGGTTTCCAGCACCAGGGTGTCGTCCAGGTATTGCCGGCTGGTGTGTTCGACCGGGTCGCAGGGGGCCAGGCGCCAACGGCCGTTTTCATCGTTGCCCAACAGCGCTGCGAATACCGCCGGGGCGTCGAAGCGCGGCAGGCACAGCCAGTCGAGCGAGCCATCCCGGCTGACCAGGGCGGCGCTGCGGCAATTGCCGAGCAGGGCGTAGTCTTCGATAGCTGCGGGCATTGGGTCTCCTTTCAATTGAGCCGGGTCTGTTGCCTGTACTGGCCTCTTCGCGGGCAAGCCCGCTCCTACAGGTTCTGCACAGTGCTCAAGACTGTGGGAGCGGGCTTGCCCGCGAAGAGGCCGGCACAGGCAACACCGCTTGATCAGGTCACCCCAGGCGGTGCCATTCCCGCTTGTCCCGGGTCAGCAGTTCATTGCCAGCCTCGGGCCCATCCTCACCCGCCGGGTATTCATGCACCTCCCCTTCCTTGGCCCAGGCATCGAGAAACGGCTGCACCGCGCGCCAGCCGTTCTCGATGTTGTCGGCGCGCTGGAACAAGGTCTGATCGCCGGTCAGGCAGTCGTAGATCAGCGTCTCGTAGCCCGTCGCCGGGGTCATCTTGAAGAAATCCTTGTAGGCAAAACCCAGCTCGACGTTCTCCATCACCAGCTCCGGCCCTGGGCGCTTGGCCTGCAAGTCGAACCACATGCCCTCATTGGGCTGGATCTGGATTTTCAGGTAGTTGGGCTTGGGCCGTTCCAGCTCCGACTCGCGAAACTGCGCATACGGCGCAGGCTTGAAGCAGATGGCGATCTCGGTGTCGCGCACGCTCATGCGCTTGCCGGTACGCAGGTAGAACGGCACGCCGGCCCAGCGCCAGTTGTCGATCATCACCTTCAGCGCCACGTAGGTTTCGGTCTGGCTGTTTTCCGCTACGTTGGCCTCCTGGCGGTAACCGGCCAAGCGCTTGCGCCCCTGCTTGCCAGCGCTGTACTGACCGCGCACGGAGTTCTTCAGCGCCATCTTCGTCGACCACGGGCGAATGGCACCGATCACCTTGGCCTTTTCACCACGCACCGCATCCGCGCCAAAGGCGGCCGGCGGCTCCATGGCGACCATCGCCAGCAACTGGAACAAGTGGTTGGGGACCATGTCGCGCAGGGCCCCGGTGTTGTCGTAGAACGCACCCCGGGTCTCGACGCCAACGGTCTCGGCGGCGGTAATTTGCACATGATCGATGTAGTGGTTGTTCCAGAACGACTCGAACAGGCCGTTGGAGAAGCGGCTGACCAGGATGTTCTGCACCGTCTCTTTACCCAGGTAATGGTCGATGCGGTAGATCTGCCGCTCGCCCATCACCTTCAGCAAACAGGCGTTGAGCGCCTCGGCGCTGGCAAGGTCGGTCCCGAAAGGTTTCTCCACCACGACCCGACGGAAGCCCCCGCCGGACTCATCGAGCAAGCCGGCCTGGCCCAGGCGTTGGGCCACTTCGGGGAAGAAGCGTGGTGATGTCGCCAGGTAGAAAATCGCGTTGCCATGCCGGGTCGCGTCGATGCGCTTGGCGATGGCCTGGTAAGTGGCCGGGTCCAGAAAGTCGCCGGTCTGGTAGTCGAGCTGTTTGGCCAGGCGCGCCCAGAGCTTTTCGTCCAGGCACTTGGCGCCCCCCTCACTGCCCTTGTCCCGCTCCAGCATGAACGCGTGCAGCCGGTCGGCGAACGCTTCGGCAGTGGCCGCATTGTGGTCGACGCCGACAATGCGCAGGTTGCGGTCCAGCAACCCGTCGCGGCTGAGGTTGTACAGCGCCGGCATCAGCAGGCGCTTGACCAGGTCGCCATTGGCGCCAAACAGAAACAAGGTACAAGGCGGTGCAGCAGGGATCGTCTGTTTAGTCATTCGCCTTTCTTCTCGACATGGCCACCGAAGCCCAGGCGCATGGCCGAGAGGATCTTGTCACCGTAAGTGCCCTGCTGCTGGCGCGAGCGGAAGCGGGCGAACAGCGCGCTGGACAGCACTGGCACTGGCACGGCTTGCTCAACGGCGGCGTCGATGGTCCAGCGGCCTTCGCCACTGTCCGACACCGAACCACTGAACTGCGCCAACTGCGGGTCGGCCACCAAGGCGTCAGCGGTGAGGTCGAGCAGCCAGGAGGTGACCACACTGCCACGACGCCAGACTTCAGCGATTTCGGCCACGTTGAGGTCGAAACGCTGTTCTTCCGGCAGCTCGTTGCCGCCTTTGCTGCGCAGCAAATCGAAGCCTTCGGCGTAGGCCTGCATCAGGCCGTATTCGATGCCGTTGTGGACCATTTTCACGTAGTGACCGGCGCCGGGCGGGCCGGCGTGAATGTAGCCATGCTCGGCGCGCTGGTGCTCGCCTTCGCGGCCATGGGTGCGCGGGATGTCGCCAACGCCGGGTGCCAACGCCTTGAACAGCGGCTCCAGGCGTTCAAACACGTCCTTTTCGCCACCGATCATCATGCAGTAGCCACGGTCCAGCCCCCACACGCCACCCGAGGTGCCGACATCCAGGTAATGCAGGCCACATTTGGCCAGTTCGCCCGCACGGCGCATGTCGTCTTTATAGAAGGTGTTGCCACCGTCGATGATCGCATCGCCCGGTTCCAGCAGCTCGGCCAGTTGCGCGATGGTCTGCTCGGTAGGCTCCCCGGCCGGCAGCATCACCCACACCGCGCGCGGTGCCTTGAGTTTCTGTACCAGTGCACCGAGGTCGTGTGCACCTTGGGCTCCCTCGCCCTCCAGCCCCACGATAGCGTCACGGTTGCGGTCGTGCACCACGGTGCGGTGGCCGGCGCGCATCAGGCGCCTTGCAATATTGCCGCCCATGCGGCCCAGCCCGACGATTCCCAGTTGCATGAGCCGATGCTCCCCTTGCGAAATAGATGACGACTACAGTTCAGCGTTTCAGATTAGTCCAGCGTACCGCCGAAGGGTTCAGCGACGAACGGCAAGACCACGATAAACAAAAAAGTTCCCACGGGCGGTGAAAGAATTCAGAATGCGCCCCGCGTGAAGCGACTACGCTTTATCTGTCACCAGCCAAAACCGCGAGGTGTGTTCATGGGTACCTTGATGCCTGCTGCTCCAACCCAGACCCTCTATGTGTCCGTGCGCCGTGATGAGCTGCGCAAATTGAAGGACGAACGTGACCAGCTGCGCCAGCAGGTCGCTCAGTTGCACAGAATGCTCGAGCAAGCACGCGCCAGCGAGAACGTCGTCACTCTCTGATTCCCCCCTCCTCCAGTGGGAGCTGAACAGCTCCCACGCTGCTGCACCGCACCCCTCTCTAAACCTCCATTAGCACGCACCAAAATGGCGCACTCTTTTGCCTTGCGCGACCCAATGATGCATGTCGATAACCCCGTGCCCCACCCTTGATCACCCCTGTTCACATCCAGTCACATTCGCCAACGTTTGCGTCTAAATCAGCCATAACGAAAGTGACCAGTGGGTCACCTTTTTTACTTCTTCTCTCCTACACTCAGCTTTCGGCCCGCCATTTGCTCAGAGGAAGAGTGACGTAGAAAAGTCGAACTTTCACAAACGGCGGTGGGTCAGGAATTAAGTAGGGCACGTGCAAAGGGGGCTTCCCCAGCCAGGGCCCGCCAACCCCAATCAGTCCAATCGCCGTCGGCCGGAATGCTGATCGCGTTGAGCCTGTGCGCACGACTCAGGGGCATGGATAGCACTACACAGTTTTGTATTAGAGAGAACCAACACGAGATAACACCACGGGTGCCAGCACCCGGCCAAGCATAGGGACGGAGAGAAGTATGATCAGTGCCGCTGTCGAGCCTCACGTAGATTCATTCAACCCGGACAACCGCGAGCCGCTTACCCCGGATTTCGCCACGACAGGCAAGGCACCCGGCGCCCAGCGCCAGCACAACCCGAACAAACGCAAGATTCTGTTCGTCACCTCGGAGATCGCCGACCTGGTCAAGACCGGCGGCCTGGGCGATGTCTCCGCCGCCCTGCCCCGCGCCTTGGCGCATTTGCATGATGTACGGGTACTGATCCCCGGCTACCGCCAGGTGATGGAAAGCGACAACCCGATTCACATTGTCGGCGAACTGGGCGGCCATGCGGCGCTGCCGCCGTGCAAGATCGGGCGCATGGACCTGGCTGACGGCCTGGTCATCTATGTGTTGATCTGCCCTGAGTTGTACCAGCGTGACGGCACTCCCTATGGTGCCAACAATGGTCGCGACTGGCCCGATAACCACATCCGCTTCGCCCGCCTGGGCTTGGCCGCCGCCGAAATTGCCGCAGGCGAAGGCATGATCCACTGGAAGCCCGAAGTGGTGCACGCCCACGACTGGCCCGCCGGCCTGGCCCCGGCCTACATGCATTGGCGCGGGCTGAACACGCCGACGTTGTTCACCATTCACAACCTGGCCTACCAGGGCGTCTATAGCCGTGGCTGCAGCCCGGAACTGGCGATCCCCGAGCATGCCATGCAGCAAGAAGGCATGGAGTTCTACGGCAAGCTGTCGTTCCTCAAGGCGGGCCTGGCCTACTCCAGCCACATCACCACGGTCAGCGCCACCTATGCCCGGGAAATCACCACGCCGGAGTTTGGCTGCGGCCTGGATGGTTTCCTCTCGGCCAAGGCCCAGCAAGGCCTGCTAGGTGGCATCCCCAACGGCATCGACGAAAGCTGGGATTCGGCCACCGACAAACACCTGCAACACAACTTCAGCATCAACGACTGGGCCGGCAAGGCGCGTAACACCGAAGCGGTGCGCCAGTTGTTCGAGCTGGAACCTTCCGAAGGGCCGTTGTTTGCCGTGGTCTCGCGCCTGGTCTACCAGAAAGGCCTGGACCTGACCCTGGGCGTGGCCGACTACATCGTCGAGCAAGGCGGGCAGATCGCGATCATCGGCCGTGGCGAACCGGAAGAAGAACAGGCCATGCGCGAACTGGCGCTGCGTCACCCAGGCCGCATCGGCGTGCGCATCGGCTTCAACGAAACTGATGCCCGGCGCATGTTCGCCGGCAGTGATTTCCTGCTGATGCCCTCGCGCTATGAGCCATGCGGCCTCAGCCAGATGTACGCGCAGCGCTTCGGGTCGCTGCCGGTGGCGCGTAATACCGGTGGCCTGGCCGACACCATCGAGTGCGGTGTCACCGGCTTCCTGTTCAACGAATCGACCGTCGAGAGCTACCGTGAGGCGCTCAGCCGCGCCTTCTATGTCTACGGCAAGAAAGACCTGCTCAACGCCATGCGCTGCCTGTCGATGACCCAGCCGTTCAACTGGTGCCAGGCGGTGGAACCCTACGCCCGCCTTTACGAGGACTTGGTCAAGCAGGCACAGGTCAGCCATTACTGAGCGGAGAACCGAAGATGCACAGGCATGGCGCACACTTGCTGGACGCCACGTCGGCGCGCTTCGCCCTCTGGGCGCCGGATGCGCGCAGCGTGAGCGTGGAACTGGAGCAGCAGCCTGCTGTAGCACTGCTGCCCGACAATGATGGCTGGTACACGGGGGTTGCCCCGTGTCAGGCCGGTGATCGGTATCGTTACCGGGTGGACGGCACATTGCTGGTCGCCGACCCCGCGTCGCGCTACCAGCCTGAAGGGGTGCAAGGGCCCAGTGAGGTGGTGGATGTTGCTAGCTATGCCTGGCAACACCCCTGGCAGGGCCGGCCGTGGCATGAGGCGGTCATCCAGGAATTGCACGTCGGCGTGCTGGACGGCTACACCGGGGTTGCCCGGCAGTTGCCGCGCCTGGCCGAAATCGGCATCAGCGCTATCGAGCTGATGCCGTTGGGGCAGTTCCCAGGCGAACGCAATTGGGGTTACGACGGCGTGCTGCCGTTCGCGCCACAAAACACTTACGGCACCCCGCAGCAACTGTGCGCGCTGGTCGACCAGGCGCACGGCGAAGGGTTGATGGTGTTGGTGGACGTGGTCTACAACCACTTTGGCCCGGATGGTAATTACCTGCACCAGTACGCCAGCCCGTTCTTTCGCGAAGACCGGCAAACGCCGTGGGGCGCGGCGATCGACTTCCGCCGCGCAGAAGTGCGTGAGTTTTTCATCCAGAACGCCTTGATGTGGCTGTGCGACTACCGCTGCGACGGCCTGCGCCTGGATGCGGTGCATGCCATCGACCAGCCGGACTTTCTGGTCGAGCTGGCGCAGCGGGTGCGTGCTGCCGTGGCGCCCGGCCGGCATATCTGGCTGGTGCTGGAGAACGAGCACAACCAGGCCTTTTTGCTGGAGCAGGGTTTCGATGCCCAGTGGAACGACGATGGCCACAACGCCCTGCACGTACTGCTGACCGGCGAGACCGAAGGCTACTACGCCGACTACAAACAGCGCCCCATCGACCAGTTGGCCCGCTGCCTGTCGGAAGGCTTCGTGTTCCAGGGCCAGGCCAACCGCCATGGCACACCGCGTGGCGAGCCAAGCGGGCATCTTGAGCCCAGCGCATTCGTGCTGTTCTTGCAAAACCACGACCAAATCGGCAATCGCGCACTGGGTGAGCGCCTGACCCGCCTCTGCCCGCCGCAGGCTTTGCGGGCAGCCACCGGCCTGTTGCTGCTGGCGCCGATGATCCCGTTGTTGTTCATGGGTGAGGATGATGGCAGTTGCAGCCCCTTCCTGTTCTTTACCGACTTCCATGACGAATTGGCCGATGCGGTGCGCGAAGGCCGGCGGGGCGAGTTCGCCCACTTCGCCGCCTTCGCCGACCCCGAGCAGCGTGAACGCATCCCCGACCCCAATGCCGCGCAAACCTTCGCTTCTTCACGGCCGCAAAACAAGGACGTCATTGCCGGTTGGCATGGCCTCTATCATCAGTTGCTCGACTTGCGCCGCCGCCATGTCATCCCGCACTTGCCGGGCAGCCGCGCGCTGGGCGCTGACGTGCACGGCGACAAAGCGCTGACCGCACGTTGGCAGTTGGGCGACGGCAATACCTTGCGCATTGACCTCAACCTGTCCGCAAGCCCCCAAGCCGTCGCGCTGCCGCCCGCCGAAAGCCGGCTGTTCGACAGCAGTGACACCCGCCACCCCGATACGTCCCTGGCCGCGTACAGCTGCGTGGTCAGCCTGCTTCCCCCTGGCCAGGAGCGCCCATGAGCGAAACCGCCCTGCACCGTTTGGCGGCCCGCGTCGGGCTTAGCCGCGACTGGATCGATGCCAATGCCCGGCCGCAGCAAGTCAGCGATGACGTACTGCGCAATGTCCTCGAAGGCCTCGGCCACCCCGCCGCTGACGAAAACGCCATCCAAGCCAGCCTGCGCGCCGTGGAGGCCGCCGAAGACAGCGAACACCTGCCGCCCTTGTTGACCGTCGAGCTTGGCCAACCCCTGGCGCTGGGCCGCTACTTCAGCGCCAACAGCACCGTGCGTTGCACCTTGGAAGACAACAGCCAGCGCACCCTCACCCTGGACAACCATGGGCGCCTGCCTGCCGAGCTGCCCCTCGGCTACCACGCACTGGAAATCGACGGCCGCACCTGCACCGTGGCCGTGGCGCCTTCACGCTGCTACAGCCTGGCCGACAGCGTGGCGCAACCGCCCCCACGCTGTTGGGGCCTGGCCGTGCAACTGTACAGCCTGCGGCGCACTGGCGATGGTGGCTATGGCGACTGCCTGGCACTGGAACAACTGGCGCGCACCGCCGCCGAGCGCGGCGCCGATGCCTTGGCGATCAGCCCGATTCACGCGCTGTCGGCCATCGACCAGGAGCACTACAGCCCCTACTCGCCCTCCAGCCGCCTGTTGCTCAATACCCTCTATGCCAGCCCAGCCGCCCTGTTCGGCGAGCGCGCCGTGCGCATGGCGATCGAAGCCTGCGGCCTGGAACAGGTGCTCGAAGACCTGGAGCAGCAGCCGCTGGTCGACTGGCCGCGCGCCGCTGCTGCTCGCCTGCGCCTGCTCGAAGCCCTGTACCAGGACTTCAGCCAGGGCGACCACCCGCTGCGCAAGGACTTCGACAGCTACCGCACGGCCGCTGGCCAAGCTCTGGAACACCATTGCCGCTTCGAAGTGTTGCAAGCGCAAGCGGTGGAGCATGGCCTGGGCGCTGACTGGCGCAATTGGCCCCGCGCCTGGCACGACCCCTACCACCCCGAAGTCGAGGCCTTCGCCAACGCCTACCCGGCCAAGGTCGAGTTCCACGCCTTTTGCCAGTGGCTGACCGAACGTAGCCTGCAACGCGCCCAGGAGGCCGCACGTGGCAATGGCATGACCATTGGCCTGATCGCCGACTTGGCGGTGGGTGCCGACGGCGCCGGCAGCCAGGCCTGGAGCCGCCAGGACGAGTTGCTGGCCAACCTAAAAGTCGGCGCGCCGCCCGACATTCTCAACCGTTCCGGGCAGGACTGGGGCATTTGCGCGTTCTCGCCCGAAGGCCTCAAACGCAACGGCTACCGCGCGTTCATCGAGATGCTGCGGGCCAACCTCGCCCACGCCGGCGGCCTGCGCATCGACCACGTCATGGGCCTGCGCCGGCTGTGGTTGATCCCGCGTGGCGCCAAACCCAGCGAAGGCGCTTACCTGAATTACCCGCTCGACGACCTGCTGCGCCTGCTGGCGCTGGAATCGGTTCGGCACCAGGCGGTCATCCTCGGCGAAGACCTCGGCACCGTGCCCGATGGCCTGCGCGAACAGCTGGCCGACAAGGCCGTGCTGGGCATGCGCGTGCTGCCTTTCGAACAGACCCAACCTGGCCACTTCAAGCCCATTCTCGACTGGCCCGACAGCGCCCTGGCCACCACCGGCACCCATGACCTGGCGCCGCTGGCCGGCTGGCTGGAAAACCGTGACATCGACTGGTTCCATCGCCTGCACTTGATCGATGCCGCCACCGAACTGCAGTGGCGTCACGACCGCCAAAAAGAACACAACGGCCTGCGCCGTACCCTGGAGACCAACTACGGCCCGCTACCCGATAACGACGCGGTGATCGACGCCGCCATCCGCTACGTCGGCCACACCCGCGCCCCGCTGGTGCTAGTGCCCCTCGAAGACCTGCTGGGCTGCGACGAGCAACCCAACCTGCCTGGCACCACTGCAGGCCACCCCAACTGGCGCCGGCGCTTTGCCCTGCCGGTGCGCGAACTGCTCGACGACGAAGACGCCGCACGGCGCCTGGAACTGCTGGCCCAGGCCCGCGAACAAGCCTGGGAGCGTGACCGATGAAACCCCTGACCGCGACCTTACGCCTGCAATTTCACAGCGACTTCACCCTCGACCACGCGGTGCCGTTGGTGCCGTACTTCGCCCAGTTAGGCATCAGCCACCTGTATGCCTCGCCGATCCTCAAAGCCCGCGCCGGCTCACGCCATGGCTACGACGTGGTCGACCCGACCCAGGTCAACCCGGAGCTCGGCGGCGAGGCGGCGCTGCAGCGCCTGGTCGCTGCCCTGCGCCAGCACGGCATGGGGCTGATCCTCGACACCGTGTCCAACCACATGGCCGTGGGCGGTGCCGACAACCCCTGGTGGCAAAGCCTGCTGGCCTGGGGCCGGCGCAGCCCGTATGCGGAGTTTTTCGACATTCAGTGGCACTCCAGCGACCCGCTGCTGGCCGGCCAGTTACTGCTGCCCTTCCTCGGCAGCGACTACGGCGCAGCCTTGAAGCAAGGCGAGATCCCGCTGACCTTCGACAAGCAGCACGGCGTGCTGGAAGTTGCCCATTACGACCATCGCTTCCCGATCTGCCCAATCGACTATGGCTGGATCCTTGCGCAAAGCCCTGAGCCCGCCTTGCAGGCGTTGGCCGCGCATTTCACCGCGCTGAGCGACAGTGCCCAACCGCTGAACGATGCCCTGCCCTTGCAGGCTGAGCTGGCACGCCTGGTAAACGACGGCGCCGACCTCGAATCGGCCTTGATCGCGTTCGATAGCCGCAGCGAAGCGGGCCTCAAACGCCTGCACCTGCTGCTTGAACGCCAGACCTATCGCCTGGCCAGCTGGCGCACCGCCGCCGACGACATCAACTGGCGGCGCTTCTTCGACATCAACGAGCTGGGCGGCCTGCGGGTCGAGCGTGCAGCGGTGTTCGAGGCCACCCACGCCAAGCTGTTCGAGCTGATCGAGCGCGGCCTGGTGGATGGCCTGCGCATCGACCATATCGACGGCCTGGCCGACCCCCGCGGCTATTGCCGCAAACTGCGCCGCCGGGTCGACAGCCTGTTAGCGCGGCGGCCGCTGAACGCGGCGCTGGAACACTTCCCCCTCTACGTGGAAAAAATCCTCGGCGCCGACGAGCACCTGCACCAGGACTGGCTTACCGACGGCACCACCGGCTACGAGTTCATGAACCAGGTCTCGCTGTTGCAACACGACCCGGCCGGCGAGGCGCCGTTAACCGAATTGTGGGCCAACGTCAGCGAGCGCCCTGACTTCCCCGAGGAAGTACGCTTGGCACGCCACCTGGTGCTCAATGCCAGCCTGGCCGGTGACTGCGAATCGGTGGCCCAGGCCCTGCTGCAGGTGGCCCGCGACGACCTGATGACCCGCGACCTGACCCTGGGCGCAATCCGCCGGGCGTTGCAGGCGCTGGTCGCGCACTACCCGGTGTACCGCACCTACTTCAACGCCTGCGGCCGCCCTGCAGAAGATGAAGCCTTCTTCCAGCAAGCCCTGGCCAATGCCCGCCAAGACCTCAGCGAAGCGGACTGGCCGCTGCTCGACCAGCTCGAACAATGGCTCGGTGGCCAGCCCTGGCGCCGCCTGCCACCGGGCCGGCCACGCAAGCACTTGCGCCATGCCTGTGTGCGCTTCCAGCAACTGACCGCGCCCAGCGCCGCCAAGGCCGTGGAAGACACCGCGTTCTACCGCAGCGCCCGGTTGCTGTCGCGCAATGATGTGGGCTTCGAGGCCGAGCGTTTCAGCGCAGGCAGCGAAGTGTTCCATAACGAAGCCCAGCGGCGCCTGCGCGACTTCCCGGACAGCCTGCTGGCCACCGCCACCCACGACCACAAGCGCGGCGAAGACACCCGCGCCCGCCTGGCCGTGCTCAGCGAACGCGGCCCGTGGCTGGCCAGCCGCGTGGAGCACTGGCGCGAGCTGGCGGCGCCGCTGCGGGCGCAACTGGACGACGGCCTGGCCCCCAGCCCTGGCGATGAGCTGATGCTGCTGCAGACGCTGCTGGGCAGTTGGCCGCTGGACCTGGACCCGCACGATGACGGCGCCCTGCGCCAGTACGCCGAGCGCCTGCGGCAATGGCAACAAAAGGCCCTGCGTGAAGCCAAGTTGCGCAGCAGCTGGAATGCCCCGAACGAGGCCTACGAGGCCGCCTGCGCCAGCTACATCGACGGCCTGCTGCTGGATGAGGAGAACCAGCAGTTGCGCAAGTCCGTGGCCGATGCCGCCCAGCTCATCGCCTGCCCTGGCGCACTCAATGGGTTGGTCCAGACGCTGTTGCGCATGACCGTGCCCGGCGTGCCCGACCTGTACCAGGGTAACGAATACTGGGACTTCAGCCTGGTCGACCCGGACAACCGCCGCCCCGTCGATTACGCGCTCAGGCGCCGCACCCTGGACGACGCCACTACCCCCGCCGAGCTGCTGGCGCACTGGCGCGACGGCCGCATCAAGCAGGCCTTGATCGCGCGGGTGCTGGACTGCCGCCAGGCGCATGCCGAGCTGTTCCGGCGTGGCGCCTACCTGCCGCTGACCGTGCAGGGTCGGCATGCCGACAAGGTGCTGGCCTTTGCCCGCCTGGGTGACGACGAACGCGCCATTGTCATTGCGCCACGCCTGGCCAGCAGCCTACTCGGCGGCGCCCCTACACCGTTGATCCCGGCCCATAACTGGGACGACACCCGGCTGATACTGCCGTTTGCCTTGTCGCCTGCCAACTCGACGGGACTTTTCCCCAGTGCTGCGGTCAGCCCTACAAAGGAGCTGCTGTTGAGCGCCGTACTGTCGGAATTTCCGGTCAATGTGTTGATACAACAATCTTGAGCATCAGGAGCGTCATGATGAGTGTCGATGAGAAACGTATCCGTGAATTTGCCTACCAGATCTGGGAATCGGAAGGTAAGCCTGTGGGTGAGGAGGAACGCCACTGGGAGATGGCGCGCAAGCTTGCCGAAGCTGAAGCACTTGCCCCCAAGGCAGCACCGCGCAAGAAAGCCGCGGCCAAGCCGAAGGTAGCGGCAGAACCGGTTGCAAAACCTGCAGCTGTGAAGAAGCCACGCGCGGTGAAAAAGCCCGCCGCCGGTTAAACCTGAACGGGCCCCTTCGCGGGGCAAGCCCGCTCCCACAGGATCATCACCACGCTTGAGGCAGTGGGGGCTCTGTGGGAGCGGGCTTGCCCCGCGAAGAGGCCCGGTCAGGCCTACATATTCCCCTTCCACCACGGTCACTCGAGGACTGCCATGAGCCCCCGTACCCCGAAGAAAACCCGCTCGGTCGCCCCCTCGCGCATTCGCGAAGGCATGCCCTTCCCCCTCGGCGCCACCTGGGACGGGCTTGGGGTCAACTTCGCCCTGTTCTCGGCCAACGCCACCAAGGTCGAGCTGTGCCTGTTCGACTCCACCGGCGAGCAGGAAATCGAACGCATCGAGCTGCCGGAATACACCGACGAGATCTACCACGGCTACCTGCCCGACGCGCATCCGGGGCTGGTCTACGGCTACCGCGTCTACGGCCCTTACGAGCCCGAGAACGGCCACCGTTTCAACCCCAACAAGCTGCTGATCGACCCGTATGCCAAACAACTGGTCGGCAGCCTGAAATGGTCCGAGGCACTGTTCGGCTACACCATCGGCCACCCCGACGGCGACCTGTCGTTCGATGAACGCGACAGCGCGCCCTTCGTGCCTAAATGCAAAGTCATTGACCCGGCCTTCACCTGGGGCCGCGATCAGCGTGTGCAGGTGCCCTGGGAGCGCACCATCCTCTACGAAGCCCACACTCGCGGCATCAGCATGCGCCACCCGGCGGTGCCGGAAGAACTGCGCGGCACCTTCGCTGGCCTGGCCAACGACGAGCTGCTCAAGCACATCAAAGAGCTGGGCGTTTCCAGTATCGAGCTGCTGCCGATCCATGCCTTCGTCAACGACCAGCACCTGCTGGACAAAGGCCTGAACAATTACTGGGGCTACAACAGCATCGCCTTCTTCGCACCACACCCCCGTTACCTCGCTAGCGGCAAGATCGCCGAGTTCAAGGAGATGGTCGCGCACCTGCATGACGCCGGGTTGGAGGTGATCCTGGATGTGGTCTACAACCACACCGCCGAGGGCAACGAGCGTGGCCCGACGCTGTCCATGCGCGGCATCGACAACGCCTCCTACTACCGGCTGATGCCCGACGACAAGCGTTACTACATCAACGACTCCGGCACCGGCAATACCCTCGACCTGAGCCACCCGTGCGTGCTGCAACTGGTCACCGACTCGCTGCGCTACTGGGCCGGCGAGATGCATGTGGATGGCTTCCGCTTCGACCTGGCCACCATCCTCGGCCGCTACCACGACGGCTACAGCGAACGCCACGGCTTCCTCGTGGCGTGCCGCCAGGACCCGATGCTGAGCCAGGTCAAACTGATTGCCGAACCTTGGGACTGCGGCCCTGGCGGCTATCAGGTGGGTAACTTCGCGCCGGGCTGGGCAGAGTGGAACGACCGCTTCCGCGACACCGTGCGGGCATTCTGGAAAGGTGACGAAGGCCAGTTGGCCGACTTCGCCTCGCGCATGACCGCGTCAGGGGACATGTTCAACAACCGTGGTCGGCGCCCCTATGCCTCGGTCAACTTCGTCACCGCCCACGATGGCTTCACCTTGCGCGACTTGGTGTCGTACAACGGCAAGCACAACGAGGACAACGACGAGAATAACCAGGACGGCACCGACAACAACCTGTCCTGGAACTGCGGCGCCGAAGGGCCTACCGAAGACCCTGAAATCAACGCCCTGCGCATGCGCCAGATGCGCAACTTCTTCGCCACCCTGCTGTTCGCCCAGGGCACGCCGATGATTGTCGCTGGCGACGAGTTCAGCCGCACCCAGCATGGCAACAACAACGCCTATTGCCAGGACAGCGAGATCGGCTGGGTCAACTGGGACCTGGACGAAGACGGCACCGCGCTGCTGGCCTTCGTCAAGCGCCTGACCCGGCTGCGCCTGGCCTACCCGGTGCTGCGCCGCTCACGCTTTTTGGTCGGCGACTACAACGAGGCGATCGGGGTGAAGGATGTCACCTGGCTGGCGCCGGATGGCAGCGAGATGAGCGTCGAGCAATGGGAAGACCCCCATGGCCGCTGCCTGGGCATGCTGATCGACGGGCGTGCACAGGTCAGCGGCATCGCCCGGCCCGGCGCCGAGGCGACGGTGCTGCTGATCGTCAATGCCCACCACGATACCGTGCCGTTCCAGCTGCCGGCGGTGCCCGAAGGGGACTACTGGAGCTGCCTGGTCGACACGGATCGGCCAGAACTGCGCAAGGGCCAGCACTTGCAGTTCGAGAGTACCTTCGAGGTGAAGGGGCGCTCGATGTTGTTGATGGTGTTGCAGCACGAGGAAGAGTGAACCCACCTACCCTAGGCAGGTCCTAGCATTAAACCGCCCCGATGATGACCTTGTGGGAGCCCCTGTGAAGCTCGAAGCCAGCAGCCCCGGTTTCGCCACTGTTGACCAGGCCCCAGCCGTGCACCGGCTGCGGGTGCTGACGGTCAACACCCACAAGGGCTTCACCGCCTTCAACCGGCGCTTCATCCTGCCGGAACTGCGCGAAGCGGTGCGCAGTACCCAGGCCGATATCGTGTTCTTGCAGGAGGTGCTCGGCAGCCACGATCGCCACGCCGCGCGCTACCCCGGCTGGCCGCAGACGTCCCAGTACGAATTTCTCGCTGACAGCATGTGGAGCGACTTCGCCTACGGCCGCAACGCCGTATACCCCGACGGCCACCACGGCAACGCCCTGCTGTCGAAATACCCGATCATCGAACACCGCAACCTCGACGTGTCGATCACCGGCCCCGAGCGTCGCGGCTTGCTGCATTGCGTCCTCGACGTGCCTGGCCCGCATCAGGTGCATGCCATCTGCGTGCACTTGTCGCTGCTGGAGAGCCATCGCCAACAGCAACTGCAGTTGCTGCGCAGGCTGCTCGAGTCTCTACCCGAAGGTGCACCCGTTATCATCGCTGGCGACTTCAACGACTGGAAGCTGCGCGGCAATCGCACCCTGGGCCTGCGCAACGACCTGCACGAAGCGTTCGAACGCCACCACGGCCACCTCGCACGTACCTACCCGGCGCGCATGCCGCTGCTGCGCCTGGACCGCATCTACCTGCGTAACGCGCAAAGCCATGCGCCGCAGATTCTGGGGCACAAACCCTGGACGCACCTCTCCGACCATCTGCCGCTGTCGGTCGAGGTCAAGCTGTAGCAATCATTCTTCATAGCCAGGCAGCGGCAAATAGCGAACCTTGCTATACCCGACTATTTAACTCAACAAATCAGCCACTTGAACCAAATCATGTGCAATGAACACAACCTTCACGCTTTCTTGACGCAAGCCGCTCCCTCTCCTTAGCTGAACATTATCTAGTCGTAAAGATCTCGCGCCGGGCCTCTAGCTCGCGCCTTCGTGCGCGTTTGCGAAAGCAGGCGTGCTGGTTTGGGTCGCCCACTGTTTTTGCCGTACAGCTCGTGACAACAGGCCAGGTCCTTGGGCTGTACCACAAAAATAAACGGAGATCCGCCATGAAAAGAACCTCGAATCCCTTGCGCTTCGACAGCATTTTCTACGCGGTTTCCACGTCGCTGCTTCTGGCAACCCCAGTGGAAACTTTCGCATTCGAACTGCAGGACGACCCAACCTCCCCCAGCTTCCTGCAACAACCGGCGATGCCGCAGCTATCGCTCGACCCGGTCAGCGCCAGCGGCGTGAGCCTCGGCACATTGAACGCGTTCTCGGAAAAAATGACCGAACGCCACGGGCAAGCGGCACCGGACCTGGTCGCCAGCCAGTGGTCGCAGTTTTTCCCGGGTGCCACGCGCACCGGTGCACAACCGCCTGACCAGCTCGAAGCCCCCAGCCAGCAACTGCTGGTTGGCCCAGACCTGTTCCTGCGCGAGACCGGCGCAGGCAATGTGCACCGCGCGGGTATTTTTGTCGGCCACAACAACCTGCAAAGCAGCTTCAACGGTATTCGCCCGCTGCTGGGCGACAAGCAACGCAATGCGGTGAACCTGAGTGGCGAGAGCCTGGGGGTGTACTGGAGCATGACCCATGAACGGGGTTGGCACCTGGATGCCGTGGCCATGGGTTCGCGCATCGACATCAATGGCCGTGGCGAAAGCGGCCAGCGCCTGGACGACAGCGGCCATGCCATGACCTTCTCCCTGGAAGGCGGCTTCCCGATCGGCTTGGGCGGCGGTTGGGTGATCGAGCCACAGGCGCAGTTGATCAACCAACAGTTTTTCCCCGGCAGCCGCGTGCAGGAAGAGACATTGCAGGCGTTCGACAGCCAGCCCAGCTGGAGCGGCCGGGTCGGTGCCAAATTGTCCGGGCGCTACGAAGTGCGCGGCATGCCCATCGAACCTTATGTACGCACCAACGTCTGGTATGACTTCAGCAATGCTGAAGAGGTGAAGCTGGACCAGGTCGACAAGATCTCCAGCTCGCGGTACTCGACCACCGTGGAATTAGGGTTGGGCCTGGTGGCCCGGGTGACGCCGAATGTGGCGCTGTTCGTGAGTGCGGATTACAGCAGCGATGTGGATGACAATGACCTCAATGGGCTGATCGGCAGCCTTGGGGTGCGGATGCGGTGGTAGGCAGGCGCGGCCCTTTTGCGGGTAACCTCCTCCCACAAGTTTCCACAGGGCTCAAGGCCAGTGGTGCACCTGTCGGAGCTGGCTTGCCAGCGATAGGGCCCCGACTGACCATACAAAACTGTACTTTGGCACTGTCAATTTTGTCAGTTGCTTAAACGCTCTACGACCGCCAAGATTTCCAACATCCGAGCAGGAGAGGATGATAAACATGCCTGGTCAAAATACCTCTGCCATAGACCGTCAGCCTTTCACGTGCTCATGCTTCACACCGTACGGCTATAGCACCAAGGACTTGCTGTTAAGTTTCAACGGCCAATACCGGCACTGTACGGCGAAGTTTTATCTTCTGGGAAATGGTTACCGCGCCTACAACCCAGGCATTATGCGCTTTCAGTCACCTGATGCCTGGAGCCCTTTTGGTGCAGGATCCTTTAACGCCTATGCCTACTGTGCCAACGACCCCATAAACAAAACCGACCCGTCTGGCCATAAGTTTATACCTTCAGCTTTAAGGTGGCCGTCTGACCAAGAATATCGTCGAGGCCGTTTCAACGTCCACACCTCTCCGAACCTAAATAGTCTGCCAACCCCAGTGGTGCATCAACGGCGCCCGTCTTTACCAAATAATTCGATCACCCAGGGACCGGAACAAAGCGCCCTCCCATCCAGCACTAACCTGAGACCTCGCTCTAACAGCTGGACATATACGGAACCCCTGCAATCATTAGAAAATACAGAAGTGGATTCTGCATGGAAACATATATCCATGACACGGTTGCAAGAACACGCTTGGCGCAGCCAGTTCGCTAACTGGACTCATCACGCCCAATGGGACCAATTTCCGACCGAGACGTACAGGTACCAGACGTGGCGTAACAACATGAGCAGGCTGATAAATTTAGGAGACGATATTCTTTTGGACAGCATGATAGGGCGGATCGCTGAATCAAGTCAGGTTCGCGAAATCCGACGAAGTCAGCATGAGCAGCGTAACTATCTGACCCGAAAATTAACGGAAGAGCCGTTCCGCCTAACCCGTTGATCAATGGTAGGAGCGTGCCCGTAAAGCCGCTCCTACCATTTCCATCAGGTTGATCAGGCCGGTTTCATCACCAGTACGCCCAGAGGTGGCAAGTTGAGGGCCAGCGACAGTGGCTGCCCATGGCTGGCCAATGCCTCACTGGACACTGCCCCCAGGTTACCCACGTTGGACCCGGCATACAGTTCGGCATCGCTGTTGAGCAGCTCTTCCCAACGCTCGCCAAACGGCACGCCAATGCGATACCCCTCGCGCGGCACCGGGGTGAAGTTGGCCACCACCAGCAACGGCTCGCCATTGCTGCTCCAGCGCAGCCAGGCATACACGCTGTTTTGCGCGTCATCACCGATCAGCCACTGGAAGCCCTGGGGCTGGCAGTCCTGCTCATGCAGCGCAGGCACCTCGCGGTACAGGCGGTTAAGGTCGCCGACCAGGCGCTGCACGCCCTTGTGCTCAGGGTACTGCAGCAGGTACCAGTCCAGCTCGCTGTCGTGGTTCCACTCGCGCCACTGGCCAAATTCGCAGCCCATGAACAACAGCTTCTTGCCCGGGTGCGCCCACATGAACGTGAGGTAGGCACGCAGGTTGGCGAACTTCTGCCAGCGGTCGCCTGGCATCTTGTCAATCAGCGAGTGCTTGCCGTGCACTACCTCATCGTGGGAAATCGGCAGGATGAAGTGCTCGGAATAGGCATAGATCAGCCCGAAACTCATCTCGTTGTGATGATAAGTGCGGTGAATCGGGTCGTTCTGGATGTAGTGCAAGGTGTCGTGCATCCAGCCCATGTTCCACTTGTAGGCAAAGCCCAGGCCGCCCTGCTGGATCGGCTGGCTGACGCCGGGCCAGGCGGTGGATTCTTCGGCGATGATCAACGCGCCAGGGGCTTCGTGCGCCGCGACGCCATTGAGGTGGCGGATGAAATCGATGGCCTCCAGGTTCTCGCGCCCACCATGGCGGTTAGGCACCCATTCGCCGGCCTTGCGCGAGTAGTCGCGGTACAGCATCGACGCCACCGCATCGACACGCAGGCCGTCGATGTGGAACTGCTTGAGCCAGAGCAATGCCGAGGCCAGCATGAAGCCACGCACCTCGTTGCGCCCAAGGTTGTAGATCAGCGTGTTCCAGTCCTGGTGGTAGCCCTCCAGGGGGTTTTCGTATTCGTACAGGGCCGTGCCGTCGAAGCGGGCCAGGCCGTGCTCGTCGGTAGGGAAATGCGCCGGTACCCAGTCGAGGATCACGCCGATGCCGCCTTGGTGGCAGGCATCGATGAAGGCGGCGAAGTCTTCGGCACTGCCGTAGCGTGAGGTGGGCGCGAACATCGACAGGGGCTGATAGCCCCAGGAGCCGCCGAACGGGTGCTCCATGATCGGCATCAGTTCGATGTGGGTGAAGCCCAGCGCCTGCACATAGGGCACCAGGCGTTCGGCCAGCTCGCGCCAGTTGTAGTAACGCGCCACCTCGCCCAGGTCATCCAGCTCGCACTGCCACGAGCCGACATGCAATTCGTAGATCGACAGGGGTGCGTTGTAGGCGTGACGTTGTGCACGCTGCGCCATCCAGTCGTGGTCTTGCCAGGGGTGGCTGAGCGCACCTGCGACCTTCGACGCGGTGCTCGGCGGCAGCTCGGTGGCGCGGGCCAGCGGGTCGGCTTTCAGGGGCAGTACGCCCTCTTTGCCCAACACTTCGAACTTGTAGGTTTCACCCACGCCAAGCCGCGGCACGAACAGCTCCCACACCCCAGCGCTGTGGCGCAGGCGCATGGGGTGGCGGCGGCCATCCCAATTGTTGAAGTCACCCACCACCGACACCCGCCGCGCATTCGGCGCCCACACCGAGAAGCACACGCCGTCGATGCCATCGGCCTGCATCGGCTGGGCACCAAAGCGCCCGGACAGGTCGCGGTGGTTGCCTTCGGCGAACAGGTAGAGGTCCATATCCCCCAACTGCGGGCCAAAGCTGTACGGGTCTTCGGTCACCTGCTCACCACCGGCCCAGCCGATTTGCAACAGGTAGGGCTGTGCGTCATCAAGGTGCGCGGTAAACAGGCCAGGCAAGCTGGCCTGCACCATTTCGGCGAGCACGCGGCCGTCGTGGCGCGACAGCACGCGCGCATTCAGGGCATTAGGCAGGAAGGCGCGGACCCACTGCCCGCCGGCGCCGTCGCCATGGGGGCCAAGTACCGCAAATGGATCGGCGTGCTCGGCGCGGGCCAGGGCGTCGAGGTCCCGTTGCCGAAGACCGCCGGTATCACGCGTGGTTGCATTCATCTATGACTCTCCCCAGGTACTGATCAGTCCATGCAAGCCATGCAAAGGCACGGCCAGCCAATTCGGTCGATTTTCAGCTTCGTATGTAATTTCGTACGCGGCCTTTTCCAGGCAGAACAATTCCAGCGCGGCGCGCTCGCCTTCGGCCTGTTGCCAGGCGTGGGGCATGGCAGCGGTAGTCAAGCCATAAGCCTCGACAAACGCATGGCGGGATTGGTGCAGGTAGTGCCTGGCAACCCGTTGCCGAGCCTTGCGCGCCGGGTCGGAAAGGTCCACCGCAGAGGCGTTGCGCAGAATCATCGCAGCAGCATAGTCGAAGGATCGCAGCACGCCGCTGACATCTTTGTAGGGGCTGTGACGCGCCCGGCGTTCTTCCAGTGGGCGCGCCGGTTCGCCCTCGAAATCGATCAGGTAAGCATCGCCCTGCACCACCAGTACCTGGCCCAGGTGCAGGTCGCCATGCACGCGCATCAACAGGCCGCCTTGGGCCTGGCGGGCGAGGTTGTCGATGTGCTGGGTCAGGCCGTCGCGCTGTTGCTGCAGGTCGTCGACCAACGCCTGGCTGTCGCTGTCCAGGCTGTCGCGGTGCTGGGCCAGCAGGTCGAGGGCGTGGGTCAGCTCGGCAGTGATCTGGGTGCTCCAGCGCTCGCTGTCCTGGGCATCGCTTGTGCGCGGCTGAAAGGCCCCATCTTCGGTTGGCGCTGCCAACAACACGTGCATCTCGCCCAGACGCTGGCCCAACAAGGCAGCAAAGCCATCGAGTTCGGCCAAAGCATCGGTGTGGGCTTCGCTGGCAGAACTGGTCGGTTCCATCTCGTCGCGGATGGCCCGTTCCAGGGTGTTCTGGGTCCAGGCCCAGGCATCGCCCTGATTGCTCAGGTAGCCCTGGGCGATCATCAACAGGTGCGGGGTGGCGTGCTCGTCCACGCGGCTGACCCACCCCAGCAACGGCGAAATATTGGTAAAGCCCGCCGCAGTCAGGTAGGCGCTCATCTCAAGTTCTGGATGAATGCCTGGGTTGACCCGGCGAATCAGCTTGAGCACCACCCGATCGGCAACCACCACCGAGCTGTTGGACTGCTCGGCGCTAAGGTAGCGCACAGGGCTCTCTTCGGTGAGCCCCAGCTTGGCAAGCTGTTCGGTGCACTCGAAACGCAGCTCGCCCAGGCCATTGCCACAGGGCAGCCGGTGGCGTTCCTGGCAGGCCCGCAGTACAGCGCGGATGAATGGCTCAAGGACGAACGCGTCGGTGATCAAACCAACCTGTCGGCCACGGCGCACGCGCGACAATGCCAACTGCTGGGGCAAGGCGCTGTTGATCTGCTCTTCGGGCAACAGGCCGAACGGCAGTTGGTAGTGGTTGGCGACGCCATCGCTGAGCACTTCCAGTTCGCCGAGCAATACCGGCGTGGTGGCCGTGCCAAAACGCACACCATAACGCAGGCGAACCTGGTCGATCGGCCCTTCCTTGCCGGCGAACCAGCGCCGTTTGGGCAGGTATTGCGGCAGGATCGAGCCTTCCAACATCTCGCTGGAAGGCGCCTCGAGCAGCTCTTCCAGGCGCTTGCGCAGCACCAGTGTGGTCAATTCGGGTAACCCCTCGGTGGCCTGGATATGCCAGCTGGGCATGCGGTCGTGCGATGCCAGCAGGAACCAGTAAAAAGCATAGGGCGGCAATGTCAGCAAAAACGGCAGTTGGCCGATCGGGGGAAAGGCGCTGCCGCCCAGCATCTCCACCGGTACTTTATCGGCGTATTGCGACAGCTCGAGTTCTGCGGCCTGGGCGGCGCGGGACACGTTGGCCACGCAAAGAATCACTTCGCTGTTGCCCTCTTGGTCGGTGTACTCGCGTATGTACGCGAGGATGCGCCGGTTGCTCGGTGTGAGCATGCGGATGCTGCCACGGCCAAACGCCTTCTGCTGGTTGCGCACCGCCAGCAGGCGGCGGTTCCAGTTGAGCAGCGAATGCGGGTCGTGGGACTGGGCCTCGACGTTGACCGTCTGGTAGCCGTACAGCGGGTCCATGATCGGTGGCAGCACCAGGCGCTGCGGGTCGGCGCGAGAGAACCCGCCGTTGCGGTCCGGCGACCATTGCATGGGGGTGCGCACGCCATCGCGGTCGCCCAGGTAGATGTTATCGCCCATGCCCAGTTCATCGCCGTAGTACAAGGTCGGGGTGCCGGGCATCGACAGCAGCAGGCTGGTCAGCAGTTCGATGCGCCGTCGGTCACGTTGCAACAGCGGCGCCAGGCGGCGGCGGATACCAAGGTTGATGCGGGCGCGGCGGTCTTCGGCGTAGTAGTTCCACAGGTAATCGCGTTCGCGGTCGGTGACCATCTCCAGGGTCAGCTCATCGTGGTTGCGCAGGAAGATCGCCCACTGGCTGTTGGCGGGGATTTCCGGGGTCTGGCGCAGGATGTCGGTGATCGGGAAGCGGTCCTCCATGGCCAGGGCCATGTACATGCGCGGCATCAGCGGGAAGTGAAAGGCCATGTGGCATTCGTCGCCATCGCCCTCGCCAAAGTACGGGCGGGTGTCTTCGGGCCATTGATTGGCTTCGGCCAGCAGCATGCGGTCGGGGTAGTTGGCGTCGATCTCGGCACGGATCGCCTTGAGCACCCGGTGGGTCTCGGGGAGGTTTTCATTGTTGGTGCCGTCGCGCTCGATCAGATAGGGGATGGCGTCCAGGCGCAGGCCGTCGACGCCCAGGTCGAGCCAGAAGCGCATCACCCCGATCACCGCCTTCAGCACCTGGGGGTTGTCGAAGTTCAGGTCTGGCTGGTGCGAATAGAAGCGGTGCCAGAAGTACTGGCCGGCGACTGGGTCCCAGGTCCAGTTGGACTTCTCGGTGTCGAGGAAGATGATGCGGGTGCCGTCGTACTTCTGGTCGTCATCCGACCACACGTAGAAGTCGCGCGCCTTGCTGCCCCGCTTGGCCAGGCGGGCGCGCTGGAACCACGGGTGCTGGTCGGAGGTGTGGTTGATGACCAGTTCGGTAATCACCCGCAGGCCGCGCTTGTGCGCCTCGGCGATGAAGCGCCGGGCATCGGCCATGCTGCCGTAGTCGGGGTGCACGGCTTTGTATTCGGCGATGTCGTAGCCGTCATCGCGCCGTGGCGAGGGGTAGAACGGCAGCAGCCAGAGCGTGTTGACGCCCAGTTCGGCGATGTAGTCGAGCTTGCTGATCAACCCGGCGAAATCGCCGATGCCGTCGTTGTTGGCGTCGAAGAACGACTTGATGTGCAGCTGATAGATCACCGCGTCCTTGTACCACAGCGGGTCATCGATGAAGGCTGCTGGTCGGGAACGCTTGGCCATGGGTGACTCCTTTCAATTCTGCGGATGCGCGCTACCTGGTTTTAGGGCTGCTGCGCAGCCCATCGCCGGCAAGCCAGCTCCCACAGGTTTTGTGCTGGTTTCACAGGCAGCACCGGGCCTGTCATTTGTCTGCAAAAGCTTGCAGCCGACGCCGGCCCCTGTGGGAGCCGGCTTGCCGGCGATGGGCCGCACAGCGGCCCCCGGTTTGAAGGCCTAACGGGCCTTTTCAATACGCCAGATACCAAACGGCTGATGCCAAGGCTCGATGCGCATCCACTGGGTCTTGCCATGCCAGGTCCAGCGGTGGCCGTTCATCAGGTCTTCGCCAACAGTGTCGGCGTTGTCGTCCAGGCCCAACTCCCACAGCGGCAGCTCGAAGCTGGCTTCCTGGGCGTTGTGCGGGTCGAGGCTGATCGCCACCAAAATGAAGTTATCGCGCTCGGGCGTACGCTTGGCGAAGTACAGGATGTTGTCGTTCCAGCAATTGAAAAACGCCACCCCAAGGTGAGTCTGCAAGGCGCGGTTCTGCCGGCGAATGCGGTTGAGCTGGGCGATTTCAGCAATGATGTTGCCGGGTTGGGTGAAATCACGCGGGCGGATTTCGTACTTCTCCGAGTCCAGGTATTCCTCTTTGCCGGGCAGCGGCGTGGCTTCGCACAGTTCGAAGCCCGAATACATACCCCACAACCCCGAGCCCATGGTCGCCAAGGCCGCGCGAATAAGAAAACCCGCCCGACCCGAGGTGTGCAGGAAAAACGGGTTGATATCTGGCGTGTTGACGAAGAAGTTGGGCCGGTAGCACAGGCTCCACGGCGGCTGGTTGAGCTCTTCGTAAAACTCGCGCAGCTCCTGCTTGCTGTTGCGCCAGGTGAAATAGGTGTAACTCTGGGTGTAACCGACCTTACCCAAGCGCGCCATCATCGCCGGCTTGGTGAAGGCCTCGGCCAGAAAAATCACGTCCGGGTGCTGGCTGCGCACATTGGCGATCAGCCATTGCCAGAACGGCAACGGTTTGGTGTGCGGGTTATCGACGCGGAAGGTCTTCACGCCCTCCTCGACCCAGCCAACCACCACGTCACGCAGGGCCAACCACAGCGAAGGCACGGCCTCTGGGGCATAGAAGTCGACGTTGACGATGTCCTGGTACTTCTTCGGCGGGTTTTCCGCATAGCGGATGCTGCCGTCGGGGCGCCAACTGAACCAGCCGGGGTGTTCTTTGAGCCAAGGGTGGTCTTGCGAGCACTGGATGGCGAAGTCCAGGGCGATTTCCAGGCCATGCTCTGCGGCGGCGGCCACCAGGCGGCGGAAGTCTTCGCGGGTGCCCAGCGCTGGGTGAATGGCGTCGTGGCCGCCTTCCGGGCTGCCGATGGCGTAAGGGCTGCCTGGGTCATTGGGCTCTGCCTGCAAGGCATTGTTGCGGCCCTTGCGGTGTTTTTTGCCAATTGGGTGAATGGGCGGGAAGTACAGCACGTCAAAGCCCATGTCGCGGATCATCGGCAGGCGTTCGTGCACGTCGTTGAAGGTGCCATGGCGCTCGGGGCTGTCGGTGATCGAGCGCGGGAACAATTCATACCAGCTGGCGAACTGCGCCGCCGGGCGGTCGACGTCGACGGGGAACTCACTGCTGCGTGTAAGGTAGCTGCGGTGCTCGGCTTCGGTCATCAGCCGTGTGGCTTCGGGGCCCAGCAACAGCGCCACCTGGTCATCCTCCGGCAGTGCCGGCAGCCGTGCCTGCAAGGCTTCGATCTGTTCACGCAAGAAGCCCTCGCTGCGTTCTGCGCCTTTGCCCAACAGAAGACGGCCTTCCTCAAGCTCCAGCTTGACCTCGACCCCAGCGTGGTACTTCTTCTCCAGGTCGTGGCAATAGGTGGCGAACGGGTCGATCCACGCCTCGATGCTGAACAGGTGCGGGCCCAGCTCAGTTGGGGTGAACTCGCCCAGCCACAGGTCATTGCCGGGCGAATGCATAGGCACGTAGTGCCAGCGTCGGCTGTGGGCCTGGCGCCAGTTGAGCATCACAGCGAGGCGGTCATGGCCGTCGCTGTAAACCTTGCTGCTGACCGCGACCGCCTGGCCGCTGATGGCCTTGGTGGCGAACGTGCCGCCGTCGAGCGCAGGTTGCGTGCTTTCGATCACGATGCGCGGCGCCAGCAGCGCCTGGGCCAGGCTGATGGCCTGGTCTGGGTGATCGTTCGCCATGGGCACGCTTTCGAAGGGCTCGTTTCGTGACATCGGACCTTGCTCCCTTAGGCTGGTGGCGGTAAGGGTTCAGAGCCGGGCGCGGGCGTAGGGGTTCAAATAAATTGAGCGAACGGCAGCCCCTGACAGTCAGAGCCTGCAGCACCTCTTCATTCACCCACGCGAGGTCAGGCCATGAACATTCCCATTCCACCGGAAACCCCCGATCCGAACATCGACGACCCCAGCTTGCCGCCACCCGTGCCGGAGGAGGACCCGGACGAGCTGCCGATCAAGCCGACCGTGCCGCCGACGGTGGGCGACCCGCCGAGCCAGGAGCCACCGGTGAAGGCTTAAGGGTAGACCACCGCTACTGATATTTTTGCCAGTAGCGGTGTCTGCACGCTGCTTCGATGATGAGACTCCAACCAGAACAGGAGACTCCCCATGGAAGCAGACGTCATGTCACCCGCTGAGCGGGCAGAGTATGAGGCCTACGTTCTGAAAAGCCTTCGGGGTGCCAAGGCCGACGCGGCTCTGCTTGTCTCATCCACTGTGCTTGAGGCGTTTGATCAAGACGTCCTTGAAGACGCGCTAAGGGAGCTGCGCCATGCCTTTGAAACCAGTTTCAGCCAAAACTCAAATATGACCGTTGGTTTGTTGGCAGAAGCGCTGTGGTCGGCAGTGACAAAGAGGCAATTACACTGCCCCCTTGACGGATAAATCCGCTGCCACAGATACATCACAGCCCATGTAAGCGGTGATGTACCTGTGGGAGCGGGTTTACCCGCGAAAAGGCCAGTTCGGCCAACACATCAACCCGCAGGTAGCGTTGAGATCTGCGCCAAACTGATCTCCCGCATCCTAAGCTTCTGCACCTTCCCGTCACCGTCACCGGATACTCATCAACAAAACCCAAATACCACGGCACCCTCAAGTGGGCGATACGCGCCCAGAAAGCCAAGCCACTGAAAGCCGTTATGGCCTTCGAATGCACCATCAAAACTAGCATTTTTGCCAGGTGTGCACGTTCTCGACCGCGAGTAGATTCGGGTCATCGGTCCTGTCCGGACCTCTGCACGGAACGTCAAGGTCACTGCCATGAACGACATCACCTCGGCAAGCAGCAACTCAGCCCCCGCTAAACGTCCAGACGCCGCTACCTACATGGGCCTGTTCACGGATGACCAGACCCGCTGTGCCCCCGGAGCGCTGATGGCTAACAACAGCCGGCTGGCCTATCTAGTCCATCTCAAGGAATTGATCCTGGCGTTCGAGGTGCGGGCGAAGGCCAGCGAGCCGATCACCCTGCTCAAGCGGCGCCCTGACCTGCTGGCGTTAACACTCGACGACAAGACCACCCGTAAAATCCTGCCCAAGGTACGTCTTGTGTTGGGCCTGCTGGAAAGCCGTGCTCAAGAGGCCCTGACTGCGAAGCAATCGCTGCAGCCGACGGTTGCCAAGGGGGTGTACAACGCCAACGTGCCCTTCCACTATGCCTGGGAGTCGATCAAGGCCACCCTGGCAGCCAAAAACCTACTGCTTTTGGACGTGTTGAACAGCCCCGATGCAGGCTACCCCGCCTTCATCTTCGACAACCTCGCCCTGGCGACCCTGCGCTCCGCCACCCTGCTGAGCAACGGCTGCGCACCACAACTGCAGGCGCTCTTGCTGAGCCAAAAAAGTCAGGACAACCTGACACTGGTGTCCATCGATACCACACAGAAGCTGACCAAAGCGCTGGGGCTTACCCGGCGAGAGCTGCGCAAGCTGTTGGCCGTAGACGCTGTCGGTGAGGGCAATACCACCGTGAAAGGCAGCGCTTATGTTGCCTCGGCAGCCGCTGCATCGAGCGCGGTGCACGGCGCGACATTCATCAACAATGCAGGCACACCGCTGTACCTCAGCGAGTCGCAGTCAGCGCAGCCGTCGGCGAAGAAGACCGTGGCAATCACCGGCCTCACGGACGCCCACCTTGACCGCATGCTACGCATCCTGCGCGTACAGCGTGCCCTGGGCCTGAGCGCCGCAGAGTGCGATGGGCTGGTAATGGCCGCGCTACGCGCAGAGGGTCAGCAGGCAGACTACCACCTGACTGGCAACACCCTGCGCGCCCTGGGCCAATTCCGCCATTTGCAACAGAAATACCAGGTCACCCCCTGGCAATATGCCGCGCTCATCGATGCCATCTCGCCCTACGCTACTGACCGACAGGCGTCGTTCTACGACCAGCTGTTCGCACCGGCCAACAATGACGAGATCAAGCCCGCAGCGCCTATATTGTCCCTCGACGACAGTGAGTTCGATCCCCTGGCCACCAGCGGTGACGACGGGCTGACCGTGAAGCAGCTCTGCCTGGCGCTGAACCTGGACGACGCCTTGCTGCGTGTAATCCTCGGCTGGGTCACCACCGCCCAGGGCCTGGCGAAGCCAACACGGTCATTGGCGGTGGTTTCGGCCTGCTACCGGATCGTTGCCCTGGCACGCGTGTTCGGCACCTCCACCCAGCAAGGGCTGTGCCTGCTTGAGCTGTTGATGGACGAACAACCCATCTACCGCCAGCAACTGGCCGGCAAGCCGAGCTTACTGGGGGAAACCGGCCAAGCGGACATCGTCGACGTGATCACCGGCGTGACCCAGGCCATGGAGTGGGTGCAGCAGCAAGGGATGGATACCCAGCGACTGGCCAGGCTGCTGAGTCAACAGGTTCCCTACCTTTCGAGCGCATGGGAAAACGCATTCAGGACCGACACTACCCAGAGCCTCGACGCCCTGCACGAGGCACTGCGCAACGCGCTGGGGCTTGAGGCCAAGGACCTTGTAGAGCCCCTGCTGCGTTGGGCAAAGATCGACCCCCAAGCACTGACTGACAGGATCAAAGCCATTGCCCAGCAATGCCCCAAGGGCTCCACTGCACTCAGTTGCTTCACGGCCAGCGACTATCTGCAGTGGTCCACGCTGCAGCGCCACAGCGACGTGATGAAGCTGTTCAACCTCAGCGCCAAGATGCTCATGCAAGTCTCGCTGAACCCTGGCTGGTTCGCCCTCAAAGGCAAGAAGAAGAACACCTGGCGCCCCCTCGACCTCACCACCGTCTATCAATTCAGTCGCTACAAAGCTCTGCTGGCCGGGCTGGCACCGGGTCAGGGGGAGCCCGATGTGTTGAAATACCTGGCCGAGTTTGACACCGAGACCGGCGGCCCGCTGGAGGGCACCCGGGGCAATAACGCCTGGAGCGCGCTGGAACGGCTGCTCGGCCAACCCAGCGGCGCGCTTACCGCCTTGGCAGGCACGGCGCCGCCCTCGACGCTGCAGGAACTTGATCGGCTACTGCGCCTACTTGAACAGGCGAAAAAGCACCACCTTGCGGTAGACACCCTGCTCGAACTGGGCACACTTCCCAAGGCCAAGGACTACGCGCCTTTCGAGCAAGCTGCCATCGCCCTTCGCAAGGGCTGTTCCAACAAGCAGCGCAAGGCACTCGACGCACAACTGAGCATCGCCTGGCGTGACGCGCTGATGCAATGGATGATCGTCCATTGGGCGCCTAAGGACGTCGCGCGTGACTGGGTCATCAGCCCGCAGACCCTGGCCGACTACCTGCTGATCGACCTGCAGGTGTCCCACGAACCGCTCACTACTCGCACACTTTCGGCCACCGCCAGCCTGCAGCGCTACCTGCATCAGATTCACTCGCACCTGGAAAACGGCTACCGCAACACCGAGATCACCAGAGATGAACATGACGAGTGGGAAAATTTCAGCAGCAGTTACGAACGCTGGAAGCTGCGCAAGGACGCGCAAAACGAACCGCAAAACTTCATCGACCCCACCCGTCGCCAGCGCAAGACCACCGCGTTCAAAGACCTGGAAACCGCACTCTCCCAGGGCAAGTGCACGGAGGATGAAGTCAATATTGCGATGCTGGATTACCTCAGTTCCTTTGAGAAGGTCAGCAATATTCAGCCGATTTCGGTGTATGCCAACGGCACTTCACCGTTGAAGGATATTTATCACTTCATCGGCAAGACCAACGTCGAGCCTACCGAGTATTACTGGCGAACATTGGATATGTCCAAACGCGACAAGAAGGACGCCACAAGTGCGCCAAGCATGCTGGCGTGGAGCGAGTGGGAAAAAATCACATTTACGGTCAACGGGCAGATGGCAGTAACCCCACTTCCCAAAGCTTCGAAATATGTCAAAGGAAAAGGCTCTGATGAGGAAGAGAAGGCTAACGAGCGAGCGTTTGACGCCACGCAAGAACGGATTACGGAGGACCAGCGTGGTTATATCGACCTGGTTCGCCCGGTTGTTATCGCAGGGCGTCGCTATGCCGTTTGGGTGGAGCGCGATAACAGCGCAATTCCCATGGGCGACGACAGCAAAGCTAGCGACTACTACGCCCTGCGGGTCTGTTTCAGCTACCAGCAGACAGACGGTATGTGGACCCCTACCAATGAACTGTTATGCCTGGATGGGCATGATGACAAGGGAAAATTCGAATTCAAATTATCGGAAAACAAATATCTAAAGACCAAAGAGTTCAAACCTGGCCTGATGGTCATGGTTAACATTGAAGGTGATCGACTGGATGATCCCTGGTTGACCGTACTATTATTCAATGCCTCCTCGCGCGCCATAAAAGATGACAATTACTTTATTGTGATGAAGGACCTATTGTTACTGGAAAGCAAATCGCTAGACATTGACAACGAAAAAAAACCCATCCAAGAAAATTTAGCAAAAAATTGGTTTGACTTGTTTAACGACCCACGAACGGTTCAGCACCCGTACAAAGGCCCACTTATCGAGCTGCAACCGAAGGACAATACCAAGAAGCAACTGTCGTGGCTCACCGCCTCGAAACAGGACACCCTGACCGAGAAATATGGTATTCCATCCTTAGGAACAATAGACATTAAAGCCCCATTATCCAACGATCAGAAACACATCAACATTTCGGCCGAAATGCAGGATACATGGTTACCTGCAACACTCTTTATCTCAGAGCCCTTTACAGTCATCAGATACGACCATGAAGATCAACTTAAAAATAAGGGTGAAAAAATTGCAACTATCACAATCGAACTCCACGAAATAGCCGGCAACACGAAGCAGTACAAACTTATCACAAAGGCAACTTTCCTATCAAAAAGCTGCTATAAATCCAATGAAATAAGGCTTTACATTTCTAAGCTGCCAACAGACACAAGAGACACAAGAGACACACTATTCACAGCACGTTACACCACACTAACTGTGTTTTCACTTGAAAGCACTCTAGCTCAACAAGAGCTCCACGAAACCATAGATAAAGAAATCGCTCAAAAACTTCATACGATCAATTATTTAAAATACAGTATACATAATCCTGCCACAAATCATTCCGTACTTAGCAGCGCAGAACTTATAACAAAATCATACAAACAAACTGCTTTCTCACGTCTAAGGTCGAAACTAACCATTTCACCCTCCAATGCACCCCATGCAACCTGGACCCTACCTAAAGAAGATTTGCAACGGCTCAAAACCCCTGCGCTTAGCCAACTCAACACTCTCCCCAGCCAAAACCCAACTCTCTTCAATTCTTTAAAGCAGGCACTATTAAAAACCCGCTACACGACGCTGCCCGAATACTACTCACAACTCGGCATATCCGAAAACACCAATGACCAAGGCCGCTTGGCCTATGGCGAAGCCATTGCCCGGGCTCGAAAATCAACGCTCAGCAGTGCGGCCGACGCTATCACCGCTTTTATCAGCAAAGAAGTCGAGGAAATAAAGCAGGCAGACAGTGCCTTGCCAGAAAACCTGTTAAAGGCTGCGCTTCGGTTACGGCATTACCACCCTGAAAGCTGCCTCAGAATCCTGCTCTACCTCGACCCCACACACATCATGGTCTTCGAGGACGTGCTGCTAAAAAATGACCAATCCCAGGCCCTTTGCCAATACCCAATTAATCGGGATATCACTGAACTCACGCTCAAACTTGAAGTCTTTGATGAAGCGTTCGACGACGAATCGCTCGCCTCTGTGCAAGAAGTTTACACCTTGGTAAGCAAACGGGATGATTCTGTGCCCAGCGTGTTCATCAGGCGTAACGACCAGCAGGCACTGTATCTTGACCTGTCTGAAGCCAATGAGAAAGCAGTCACAGAGCACAAACTGAGCGTCCAAAGCCTGCGCCTCAACACCTTGTTCGGTAAGCAACTGGTAGCCTTGGCCACGCAGTCGTTTGAGCAGGCCCTCTCGTGGAAAGCCCAGCATCTGACAGAGCCACGCCTGGAACCCGGCAGCTCGGCCACCACAGTCGACTTCCGCAGCGCCAATGGCCTCTACTTCTGGGAACTGTTCTTCCACGTCCCGTTCCTGATCGCTTGGCTGCAACGCCAGAACCGCGAATACCGCCTGGCTTGGCATTCGTGCACCCGCCACCTGTTCGACCCGTACCGTACCTGGGTACCCGACGATGATAACCCACCACGGCACTGGCTCACCGAACCACTGCTCGACCTCAACACCTATGCAACCGCCGACAAATTAAACGACCCCTACCTGCTGGCCTACGCCGAACCGGAGAGATACCGGAAGGCACTGCACCTGTTCGTGGTGGAAAACTGGCAACGCCAGGGTGACGACCAGTACCGCATGCTCAACCCCGACTCACTGGTCGAGGCTGCCCTGTGTTACGACAAAGCCCTGCGCTTAATCGGCGTGCTGCCGGAGAACCTATCGAGCGCACCCACCCAAGCACCCTCCCTGGCCGATGCCTGCACAGACGCCTTCACACCACCGCTCAACAACAAACTCGTCGAGCTACGCAATTTGCTGCGTAATCGCCTATTCAACCTGCGCCACGGCCTGACCCTGGATGGCAAGCCGGCCTCGATCATGCTCGACCCCAACGTCATCGGTCTGCTCGCCTTAGGCCATGGCAACGCAGAGCAGGACCAAAGCAGCACGGTGACCGTTGCCCGGGTGGTGCCACCCTGCCGTTACGAGGAGGTACGCAAATGCGCAGGAGAGGCCGTGTTGCAGTTGATCGAGCTGGGGCAGACACAGCTGCGGCTCTATGAAAGTGAGGCGGCACAAAAACTCGCCCTGGCCAGCAAGAAACATATCATCAAGCTGCTGGAATTCCCCTGCCGCCTGCAAGAGCAGGCGCTGGAACTGGCAAAGCGCGAGCGGGATACCGTAATGGCGAGTCAGCAGATGGTGCTGAAAAAGCAAGCCTACTACCAAGGGCTGGTGAATGAAGGCATCACCGAGCTGGAAACCGCGGCCATGGCACTCGGCGGTGTAGCCCAAGGATGCTATGCAACCTCGATTCCATTCCAGTACAAGGCCGGTATCCTAGACACGATTCCCAAAATCTTCGGCATGGCGTTCGGCAACGCCCAGCCTAATCAAGGGATGGCCAGGATGGCGATAACTTTCGAAGCGCTGGGCAAGATATCGGAATTGGTGGGCGACGACTTGCGCCTGCGCGCCGGATACCAACTGCGCTCTCAGCAATGGCAGTTTGAAGCTGACCAGGCGTCATTCGAGCTGAAGGTCATCGACAAGCAACTACGAGAGGGTGACATCCGTGTCCGCGCCGCTTCCATCGCCATGGAAGAGGCCCGCACCCGCCTAGCGGCTCACCGCACCGAACATGAAATTATGACTTCCGTATTCACCAGCTACCCGACGTATCTCTGGCTGATCGGACGCATGGCGGATATCTACAGCAGCGCCTACGATGCCACCCTCTCGTTGTGCCTGATGGCCGAATCTTGCCTGCAGTACGAACTGGGCGACTTCAGCACAACCTGGATCAGAACCGACAGCTGGCTCGACAACTGGCGTGGCATGCTCGCCGGCGAGGCACTGGAGCGCGATCTGATGGAGATGGACTTAGCCGCCATTCGTGAGAACCATCGGCCACTGGATATTCACGCTGAGCTCTCCCTGGTGAAGGACCTCGGCTTCAGCAAGGAGACACTTCAAAAAGCACTGGAAAAAGATGAGATTCTTTTCGAACTGGCCCCCCACCACTTCGACAAGCACTTCCCCGGCCATTATATGCGCAGGATCGAGCACATCTTTCTCACGTTCACATACCGTAAGGGCACTGTACCCACTTCGCCCTCGGGCATGCTCTACCAGACAGCCAACAGGGTGTTGCTAAAAGATGATTCCGACGGCGCAAATTACCTTTACGGCGTCGAAGGTGGCAACCCAAAAAACGTATTGCTAAACCTGAACCCTGGCCAGAAGATTGCCATCTGGGCAACTAAAAAAGAATTCATCAGCTATGACCTACAACCCTCAATTCCCGATAAGTCTCGCTACCAGCCATTCGAAGGCACCGGATTGCTTTCCAGCTGGAGGCTCGAATTTCCGCGTGGCGCGAAAAATAACTCCAGTTTGCTTGAGGGTGACACCTGTAAGCTCGAGGATATTAAAGTGCATGTCATCTACTCCGCGCTGGACGGCTCGGCCGACTTTCGTAAGGCTGTAAAAACTTTACTGCAGCAAACCGGTGTCAACGTCGCCGACATCCCCGCCTCGACTAAAAATCCATCTGGAACAACTGAGAATCCATCGGAAACGACTGGCAATGCCCACAATGCAATTGTCAGCGCCAAGAAAGCCGAACAGGTGGCCATCGCAGCAATGCTCGCCGCCGAGGCCGCTGCCGCTGCCCCCGCGTTGACTGCCTCTGTGGCAGCGGGCGAGAAGCTCAAAGCAACGCAGGCGGTCACTGCTGCGCAGAACGCTGCCAAAGCAGCCACAACAGCCAGAGAAAAAACCGAAGCGGCGTCGGCCTCTGGCAAGGTGAACGAAGCCAATACCGAAGCCACCAAAGCAGAAACGGCGAGAGACGAAGCACTCAAAGCAGCCGCTGACGCAGTCGCTGCAAGCCTGGCTGCGCAGGGTCTTGAAATCCAGCGCCGAGCTAGCGCCTTGGCCGAGGCCATGAAGGCTGATCAGGAGGCCGCTGCGTGGAGTCAGGCCGCGCAGGACGACGCCAACGCCGATGCACTCAAAGCCACCGAAGCTGCAGATCAACTGGCGACGGCCAATACAGCGGCAACCGAAGCCAAAACCGCAGCCAGCAAAGCCAAGACTGCCAGAGAAAAAGCCGACAACGCAACAACAGCGGATGACGCAGAAAAAGCGGCGGTGGAAGCCAAAAGCGCGGCCGACGAGGCAAAAGCCGCAGCGAAAAAAGCCGCCGACGCCCGCAAGGAAGCCGAAGACGCTTACAGGCTTAAAAAAGATCAAGAGGCTGACCTGATCACCAAGAAGATTGCGTACCTGGAAAAAAACATGAACAAGGAAATCAGAATCCCCCGATGGACAGGGAACGGCAACGCCTATTACACCCGTGGTACCCTGATCAGTATCGACAAAAAAAATAATACGTTCACATTAAAAAGCGAGGTCAATAACGAAAGCTACACACTCCCCATAACAGACGTGCCCCTTGACTGAGAACCTGTAATGCTAACAGCCCCGGGCCGTAAACAGATTTTGCATTTTAACCCACACAAGGACACCACAATGAGCACAACAGAAAACACAACGCTTGAGACATTCCAAGCGTTCCTGGAAGAGCATCTAGGCTATAAAGACGACATCGACGAGGCAACATCGCTCTTTGACATTAATGGAGATGGAAATAGATGGGCCAAGGCCCTGGCGAGAGGGTTCAACGGGCTCAACATTTCCCATAGTGAACTGTCCGAACTTGAGACCGTTGGTAACTTGCTGAATAGGATAAACGAGACTGAATAGCCCCGTGCACCAGGCTGCGTACACACTAAGTGGTTTCAGTGTGTACGCAGCCTGGTGCACGGAGGGTCAACGTCGGTTCATGCTCGCATTAGCTGTTATGAACAAGACGGGTGCCTTGAATCAACAGGTCCTGTTGATTTCCGAAACGCTGATCTCCCGCATCCTGAACTTCTGCACCTTCCCGGTAACGGTCATCGGGAACTCGTCAACAAAGCGGATATGCCGCGGCACCTTGTAGTGCGCGATGCGTGCCTTGCACCAGCCCTGCAGCTCATCGACCGTGACGCTGTGCCCGGGGTGCAGTTTGATCCAGGCCACGATTTCTTCGCCGTAACGGTTGCACGGGATGCCGATCACCTGGGCATCCGCGATTGCCGGGTGGGTATAGAAAAACTCCTCCAACTCGCGCGGATAGATGTTCTCGCCGCCGCGGATGATCATGTCCTTGTTGCGCCCGACGATACGCACATACCCTTGTTCGTCCATCACGGCCAGGTCACCTGAATGCATCCAGCCAGCGGGGTCGATGGCATCTGCCGTGGCCTGCGGGTTGTCCCAATACCCGAGCATCACGCTGTAGCCCCGCGTGCACAGCTCGCCGATTTCGCCCCTGGCAACAATGCAGCCGTCGGCGTCCACCAGCTTGCTCTCCAGCTGCGGCTGGGTGCGCCCGACCGTGGTCACGCGCAGCTCAAGCTCGTCGTCCGGGCCGGTTTGCAGGGACACCGGGCTGGTCTCGGTCATGCCATAGGCAATTTGCACTTCGGCCATGTGCATCTGGTCGATAACCCGGCGCATCACTTCGATCGGGCAGGTGGCGCCGGCCATGATGCCGCTGCGCAGGCTCGAGAGGTCCATGGCCTGACGGGCCGGGTGGTCGAGCATGGCGATGAACATGGTGGGCACGCCATAGAGGATGCTGGCGCGTTCTTCGGCCACGGCGCGCAGGGTGAGCTCGGCGTCGAAAGCGTCGTTGGGGTAGACCATGGTGCTGCCGTGGGTGATGCAACCGAGGTTGGCCATGACCATGCCGAAGCAGTGGTACAGCGGCACCGGGATCACCATGCGGTCGGCCGAGGTCAGGCCCAGGCTTTCGCCGACCATCAAGCCATTGTTGAGGATGTTGTAGTGGCTGAGGGTGGCGCCCTTGGGCGCGCCGGTGGTGCCGGAGGTGTACTGGATGTTCACCGGCTGGTCGAACTGCAGGCTTTGCTGGCGGGCCATGAAGGCCTCGAGCGTGGTCTGCCCTGCCCGCTCGGCCAGCGCTTGCCAGGGCAAGAAGCCCTGCGGCGGCTGGGCAGCCAGGCTGATCACCCCGCGCAGCTCAGGCAGGCCTTCACTGGCCAATTCACCGGGGGCAACGCTGGCCAGCTCCGGCACCAGGCCCTGGACCATGGCGTGGTAATCCGACGTTTTGAAGGCATCGGCGCACACCAGCCAGCGGCAGCCGGACTGGCGCAGCACGTATTCCAGCTCGCCGACGCGATATGCCGGGTTGATGTTGACCAGGATCGCGCCAACCTTGACGCTGGCCAGTTGCAGGATGCACCACTGGGCGCAGTTGGGCGACCAGATGCCCACGCGGTCGCCGGTGTTCACGCCCAGGGCCATCAAGGCGCGGGCGTGCACATCGACCTGTTCGGCCAACTGCCGCCAGTTGTAGCGCAGGCCCTGGTGGCGCGCCACCAACGCTTCGCCATCGGCGCAGCGGGCCACGGTGGCATCGAAGGCCTGGCCGATGGTTTGGGTCAGCAAGGGCCGGTCCTGGCGACCGCGGGTATAGCTCGGTTGACTCATGGGTGTCCCTTCTTGTGGTTGTTCTGGGCACGACTGAAGCAAGCGGGAGATACTCTGGCGCAGATTTACGTTTACGTAAAGGTGATGAGGCGATTGACAGTGCCTGTTAGCAGGTTTACGTTAACGTAAAGGTGAGAACGACATCGCATCTATCGACCTAAGCCCGCTCCCACAGGGGACGATGAAAAGTCCATGAGCTACGGTGTTACCCAATTTCAAGAACAAGAAGGTGCCCCCGCATGCATTACCCCTCCCTGAACTTCGCCCTGGGCGAAACCATCGACATGCTCCGCGACCAGGTCAGCACCTTCGTCGCCGCCGAACTGGCGCCGCGCGCCGCGCAGATCGACCACGACAACCTGTTCCCTGCCGACATGTGGCGCAAGTTCGGTGACATGGGCCTGCTGGGCATCACCGTGTCGGAAGAGTACGGCGGCGCCGGCCTGGGCTACCTGGCCCACGTGGTGTCGATGGAAGAAATCAGCCGCGCCTCGGCCTCGGTCGCCCTGTCCTACGGCGCCCACTCCAACCTCTGCGTCAACCAGATCAACCGCAACGGCACCCATGAGCAAAAGCTCAAGTACCTGCCCAAGCTGATCAGCGGCGAGCACATCGGCGCCCTGGCCATGAGCGAACCTAATGCCGGCTCCGACGTGGTGTCGATGAAGCTACGCGCCGAAAAACGCGGCGACCGCTACGTGCTCAACGGCAGCAAGACCTGGATCACCAACGGCCCCGACGCCAACACCTACGTGATCTATGCCAAGACCGACCTGGACAAGGGCGCGCACGGCATTACCGCGTTCATCGTCGAACGCGACTGGAAAGGCTTCAGCCGCAGCAACAAGTTCGACAAGCTGGGCATGCGTGGCTCCAACACCTGCGAGCTGTTCTTCGATGACGTCGAAGTACCGGAAGAAAACATCCTCGGCCAACTCAACGGCGGCGTGCGCGTGCTGATGAGCGGCCTGGACTACGAGCGCGTGGTGCTGTCCGGCGGCCCGACCGGCATCATGCAAAGCTGCATGGACCTGGTGGTGCCCTACATCCATGACCGCAAGCAGTTTGGCCAAAGCATCGGCGAGTTCCAGCTGATCCAAGGCAAGATCGCCGACATGTACACCCAGCTCAACGCCAGCCGCGCCTACTTGTACGCCGTGGCCCAGGCCTGCGACCGCGGCGAAACCACCCGCAAGGACGCCGCCGGGGTCATCCTGTACACCGCCGAACGCGCCACGCAAATGGCCCTGGAAGCGATCCAGATTCTGGGCGGCAACGGCTACATCAACGAGTTCCCGGCGGGCCGCCTGCTGCGCGACGCCAAACTGTACGAAATCGGCGCTGGCACCAGCGAAATCCGCCGGATGTTGATCGGCCGCGAATTGTTCAACGAAACCCGCTGAGCACAAGGGACGGGCGCACATGGCTACCTTGCATACCCAGATCAACCCGCGTTCGGCGGAATTCGCCGGCAACAGCGCGGCCATGCTCGAACAGGTCCAGGCCCTGCGTGGCCTGCTCGCGCACATTGCGCAGGGCGGCGGCCCCAAGGCCCAGGATCGGCACACCTCACGCGGCAAACTGCTGCCGCGTGAACGCATCGACCGCCTGCTGGACGCAGGCTCCCCCTTCCTTGAAATCGGCCAGCTGGCGGCCCACGAGGTGTATGGCGAAGACGTGCCGGCCGCCGGCGTGATTGCTGGCATTGGCCGGGTAGAAGGTGTGGAATGCATGATCGTGGCCAACGACGCCACGGTCAAAGGCGGCTCGTACTACCCGCTGACCGTCAAAAAGCACCTGCGCGCGCAGACCATCGCCTTGCAGAACCGCCTGCCGTGCATCTACCTGGTGGACTCCGGCGGCGCCAACCTGCCCCGCCAGGACGAAGTGTTCCCCGACCGCGAGCACTTCGGGCGCATTTTCTTCAACCAGGCCAACATGAGCGCGCTGGGCATCCCGCAGCTCGCCGTGGTCATGGGCTCGTGCACCGCCGGTGGCGCCTATGTGCCCGCCATGGCCGACGAAGCGATCATGGTGCGCCAGCAGGCCACCATCTTCCTGGCTGGCCCGCCGCTGGTGAAGGCCGCGACCGGTGAAGTGGTGAGTGCCGAAGACCTCGGCGGCGCTGACGTGCACTGCCGCATCAGCGGCGTGGCCGACCACTACGCCGACAATGACGAACATGCCCTGGCCCTGGCCCGGCGCAGCGTGGCCAACCTCAACTGGCACAAGCTGGGCAAACTGCAGTGCCAGGCGCCCATCGCCCCGCTGTACGCTGCCGATGAGCTGTACGGCGTGGTGCCGGCCGACGCCAAGCAACCGTTCGATGTGCGCGAGGTCATCGCCCGCCTGGTCGATGGCTCGGTGTTCGACGAGTTCAAGGCACTGTTCGGCACCACCTTGGTGTGCGGCTTCGCCCACCTGCACGGCTACCCGATCGCGATCCTGGCCAACAACGGCATTCTGTTTGCCGAAGCCGCGCAAAAAGGCGCGCACTTCATCGAACTGGCTTGCCAGCGCGGCATCCCGCTGCTGTTCCTGCAGAACATCACCGGCTTCATGGTCGGCAAAAAGTACGAAGAAGGCGGCATCGCCAAGCACGGCGCCAAGCTGGTAACCGCAGTGGCCTGTGCCCAGGTGCCGAAGTTCACCGTGATCATCGGTGGCAGCTTCGGTGCCGGCAACTATGGCATGTGCGGCCGCGCTTACGACCCCCGCTTCCTGTGGATGTGGCCCAACGCACGCATCGGCGTGATGGGTGCCGAACAAGCCGCTGGCGTGCTGGCCCAGGTCAAGCGCGAACAAAGCGAGCGCAGCGGCCAGCCGTTCAGCGCCGAAGACGAAGCCAAGCTCAAGCAGCCGATCCTCGATCAGTACGAACACCAGGGCCACCCTTACTACTCCAGCGCCCGGCTGTGGGACGACGGCGTTATCGACCCGGCGCAAACCCGCGACGTGCTCGGCCTGGCGTTATCTGCCGCGCTGAACGCCCCGATCGAACAGAGCCGCTTCGGCATTTTCCGGATGTGACCCATGAGCGATTTCAGCACCCTAGAAGTGGTCAAGGACCCTCGCGGCTTCGCCACCCTGTGGCTCAGCCGCGAAGACAAGAACAACGCCTTCAACGCACAGATGATCCGGGAACTGATCGTCGCCCTCGGCCAGATCGCCGAAGACAGCAGCCTGCGTTTTCTGCTGCTGCGTGGCCGTGGCCGGCACTTCAGCGCCGGCGCCGACCTGGCCTGGATGCAGCAGTCTGCGCAATTGGACTTCAACACCAACCTCGATGACGCCCACGAGCTCGGCGAGCTGATGTACGCCCTGCACCGGCTCAAGGCGCCGACCCTGGCCGTGGTGCAAGGCGCGGCCTTTGGCGGCGCCCTGGGCCTGATCAGTTGCTGCGACATGGCCATCGGCGCCGAAGACGCCCAACTGTGCCTGTCGGAAGTGCGCATCGGCCTGGCCCCGGCCGTGATCAGCCCATTCGTGGTCAAGGCCATCGGCGAACGCGCCACCCGCCGCTACGCCCTCACCGCCGAGCGCTTCAGCGGCGTGCGTGCCCGTGAACTGGGCCTGCTGGCCGAGGTGTACCCCGCCCACGAGCTGGATGCCCACGTCGAGGCCTGGGTCGCCAACCTGCTGCTCAACAGCCCGCAAGCCCTGCGCGCCAGCAAAGACCTGCTACGCGAGGTCGACGACGGCGAGCTGAGCCCTGCCCTGCGCCGCTACTGCGAAAATACTATCGCCCGCATCCGCGTCAGCGCCGAAGGCCAGGAGGGCCTACGCGCCTTCCTCGAAAAGCGCCGCCCTGCCTGGCAAACCGACGACAACAAGGAGCCGCGCCCATGAGCCGCACCCCGTTGACCACCCTGCTGGTCGCCAACCGCGGTGAAATCGCCTGCCGGGTGATGCGCACCGCCAAGGCGATGGGCCTGACCACCGTCGCCGTGCACAGCGCCACCGACCGTGACGCCCGGCACAGCCGCGAAGCCGATATCCGCGTCGACCTCGGCGGCACCAAGGCCGCCGAAAGCTACCTGCAGGTCGACAAACTGCTGGCCGCCGCCAAAGCCAGCGGCGCCCAGGCCATCCACCCGGGCTATGGCTTTCTTTCAGAAAACGCAGGCTTTGCCCGCGCCATCGAACACGCCGGGCTGATCTTCCTCGGCCCACCGGCCAGCGCCATCGACGCGATGGGCAGCAAGTCAGCGGCCAAAGCACTGATGGAAGCTGCCGGCGTGCCCCTGGTACCGGGCTACCATGGTGAAGCTCAAGATTTGGAAACCTTCCGCGCCGCCGCCGAACGTATCGGCTACCCGGTACTGCTGAAGGCCAGCGCCGGTGGTGGTGGCAAGGGCATGAAAGTGGTCGAGGACGAAAGCCAACTGGCCGACGCCCTGGCCTCGGCGCAGCGCGAGGCGCAATCGTCGTTCGGCGATGCCCGCATGCTGGTTGAAAAGTACGTACTCAAGCCCCGCCACGTAGAAATCCAGGTGTTCGCCGACCAGCACGGCAACTGCCTGTACCTCAACGAACGTGACTGCTCGATCCAGCGCCGCCACCAGAAGGTGGTCGAAGAAGCCCCCGCCCCCGGCCTGTCGCCCGAGTTGCGCCGGGCCATGGGCGAGGCCGCGGTGCGCGCCGCCCAGGCCATCGGCTATGTGGGTGCGGGCACGGTGGAATTCCTGCTCGATGCCCGTGGCGAGTTCTTCTTCATGGAGATGAACACCCGCCTGCAGGTCGAGCACCCGGTCACTGAGGCCATCACCGGCCTCGACCTGGTGGCCTGGCAGATCCGCGTCGCCTGTGGCGAGGCGTTGCCGATCACGCAGGACCAGGTACCGCTGATTGGCCATGCCATCGAGGTGCGCCTGTATGCCGAGGACCCAGCCAACGAGTTTCTGCCCGCCACTGGCACGCTGACGTTGTACCGCGAGTCGGCGCCGGGCGAAGGGCGCCGGGTCGACAGCGGGGTCAGCGAGGGGGACGTGGTGTCGCCGTTCTACGACCCGATGCTGGGCAAGCTGATTGCCTGGGGTGAAGACCGTGAGCAGGCACGCCTGCGCCTGCTGGCGATGCTCGATGAGTTTGCCATCGGCGGGTTGAAAACCAACATCGCCTTCCTGCGGCGTATCCTCGCGCACCCAGCGTTTGCCGACGCCGAGCTCGACACCGGGTTTATCCCACGTCACCAGGACGTTCTGCTGCCCGCCCCCCAAGCGCTGCCAGCGCCCTTCTGGGAAGCCGCCGCAGAAGCATGGCTGCAAGGCCAGGCCGGCCAGCAACGGGACGACGACAACCGCTCGCCGTGGGCTGAACGCAATGGCCTGCGCCTGGGCCTGCCCGCGCGCAGCAGCCTGCACCTGACCAGCGCCGGGCAAGACCAGGCGGTGGCACTGGAACGTAGCGCGACATCCACCTGGCAACTCAACGGCGAGCAACTGGTGCACGACCAGGCGGGGGTGCGCCGCCAGCACCTGGCGATACGCCGCAGAGGCACGTTGTACCTGCGCTGGGAAGGTGAAATGCATGCCATCGAAGCCTTCGACCCCATCGCCGAAGCCGAGGCCAGCCACAGCCACCAAGGCGGCCTGGGCGCGCCCATGAACGGCAGCATCGTGCGGGTATTGGTCGAGCCGGGCCAAGTGGTAGAAACCGGCACAGCGCTGGTGGTGCTGGAGGCCATGAAGATGGAGCACAGCATTCGTGCGCCGCATGCCGGCACGGTGAAGGCGCTATTCTGCCAGGAAGGGGATATGGTCAGCGAAGGGACCGTGCTGGTCGAGCTGGTGGAGTGAACCAAGGGGCCGCGCGCCCATGCCACAGGAATAATTGGCCCGAAACACCTGTAGGAGCAGCCTTGTGCTGCGAAGCGCCGCGCGGGCGGCGCTCGATCTCACAGGCGCCACGACAACCCAGCCGTGCATCCAATAGCGGCCTTGCCAGGGCACCGGGCCGGTCGGAAAGGGCTGCAAAGCAGCCCTAGTACGCTAGAAGCTGCCATGCACCCGCACAACCACCCCCAAAAACTCACAGCCGTCTTCGCACAACAGCGTTGGGTAATTGCTGTTCAATGCCTTCAAATACCGCTGCCCACCTTCCTCAGCCAGCTCACGGAAAATCGCCGGTTTGCCCGGCTGCCGAGCGATAACCAAACGCCCCGGCTCAACCTCCACCCCAGGGTCCACCAGCATCCGCATCCCCTGCGGCACACTGCGGCCACTGGCGGCGCTCATCGCTTCATTCTCAACGGTCAGCCAGAAAGCCTTGCCCTTGGCCAGGTAGTCCGTCTGCTCGAATACGCTCGCCTCTGCCCCCTCTAGCTCATCCCAGCCCAGCACCGGGTAGCGGAAGCACACGATGTATTGCATGAGGTCCAGGTCATCGTCGGTGTCATCCATGTCATAGCTGCCGCGGTCCTCGCCTACCTGGCCCACAATGCGCAGTTGCAAGCTGACGTTGTAGTGGGGCATGCCAATCTCGACGAACGTGCGGTTCATCGACTCGATCTTCGGCTGGCGCCGTTTGTTCACCCAATGCCCCACGCTGCCTTGAGACACGCCAACGCGTTCGGCTAGCTGCTCTTGGGTGAGCCCAAGCTCCTCCATCCGGTCACGGACGAGGGCAATCCATTTATCCATATTCATCGCTGGCACGATACGGACTGCCTTCAAGCGCTCAATAAACATCCTGTATTATTTATCAGAAAGCACGAAAATACTTAAGGTATTAGTATCGACCTGAACCTTTTCCCTATTGGCATTTGCAGGTATCAGGATGAAACCACCGAAAAACGAAGAAACAGATCTCGACAGCGAAGCGGCCCGCCGCGCCCTCGACTACTACCTCAACCCCAACCCGCCACGCCCCACCATCGAGAACAAAATCTGGACCCTGCACGAAGGCGTAACCGGTGACCAAGCCCAGGAGCACGCCATCGCCCTGCTCCGCTGCGCCGCCGCCACCGCACAAGAAACCGCCGTGCACCAGCACGGTACGCAGCGCGAGCTGACCTTCGCCTTGATGCACATGATGGACATGGCACGCGCACTGCTGGAGCACAAACGCACCGTGCAGACGGGTCTGTAGGTAAAAAAGGAAGGGAGAGACGTGACGGCCGGGTAACGGCAATGGCCCCGATTGCCGGGACAAGGAAGCGCATCGGTAAAACTTTTTTACCGAATTAGCGAAATATCATTTGACTGGCAAATGATAACGATTATTATTGCACTCAGCTGATCGCGAGATCTGCTGGATAACCTGGAGCTTAGGTCGCTCTCAGATTATCTCCTCATCAGGCTAATCACGGTTTTTGACCCGGCTTTTTGCCGGGTCTTTTTTTTGGCTCTTCAGGCTAATGAAGATCGTGAATGGCCGGCATGATAGCAAAAGTGTGTCAGACCGTGAACGCTCATTACAAAACTTTGCGGAATCAGCACTTGAGAATCAATCTCGTTTCCACTACGCTGATTACGCATCAAGGAAGATGCCCCCATCCCTCCCCCTTTGAGCAAGGAGCTGTCCATGACCCGTCTGCTGCTGCCCCTTGAGCACGAATCCCCAACCACAGAGCACGATGCCGACAATGAACTGTTGCACGCCTTGAAACGGCTGCCTCGGCGTGTCCAGCAAGTGTTCCTGCTCAACCGCCTCGACCAACTGGACTTTGCCAGCATCGCTGCCCGGCTCGATTTGCCCTTGGCAAGCATCGAGCGGCATATGGACCAGGCACTGCAAGCAGGCCGCTCCCGCCGCGATGTGTTGGCGAGTGTTGCCGGGCAATGGTATGTGCGATTGCAAAGCCCCCAGGTGACGGCCTGCGAGCGAATCGACTTTCGCCGTTGGCTGGATGCGGACCAGGCTAACTTGCAGGCGTTTCACGATACAGAGCTGCGCTGGCGCAGCCTGCTGGCCCCAGCACGGCAGCTGGGCCATGACGGTTGGTACCGGCAAGGCCGGGCGGCACTGTCGTTGGGTGGGTGTTCGATTGCGGTTGGGCTGGGTGTTGCGGCGTTGGTGCTGTTTGGCTTATGGGCTTAATCAACCGATTAACAACGCTGAACCTCATCGCCCTTAATGCATAAAAGCAGTAGCCATGCGCTTACTGTGCAGGCCAAGAACAACAGCCCCAAGCTTATCGGAAGCGCACTCTGGCCAGATGCAACGAGACTGCCAGCAAAGCCGCCACTTGCGAATAGCAATGTCATATTCAGTGATGCGGCTGCACCTGCCTGCTCAGGGTAACGAGCCAAGGCTTGAGTAGTGGCAGCCGGGCGCACCAAAATTGTCCCGGTAGTGCATATGATCATCGGCAACATAATTCCCGCTACCGTTAACCCTGCCACTCTCTCCCAAAACAAAATCATGATTCCCGCAGCGCCGATAAGCATGAACCCCATTCTGATTTGAGCTTGCGGGCTGACACGTCTATTCAAGAAAGCCGCACCTGCTCCTCCGGCTACGTACGCCAGCCCATAAGCGATAAATACAATCGAAAACTGATAAGACGTCAGACCGACTAGGTCCATTAGTAACAAAGGCGCGATCACAATAAAGGAAAAGTGACAGGAAAATGCAAGACCTGAAAGCATTGAATTCGCAAGATATTTCGAGTCACTCAACATTATAATAAAGATGCGTAAGCATAGCGCACGCCTACAGAGTATTGATGTGTCGTTCAACAGCACCCATGACAGAAATGAAACAATAACCGCAATAACTACGAACACTGTAAAACCACCTTCCCAACCAAAAGACTGTTGGATAAAGGCCCCTGCAATTGGTGATAACGAGATAAACAGCCCACTTGCGCTCGTCAAGAGAATACGCATGGCGTTGCGCCGTTTACCCACATATAGATCCTGCACCAGGGCCTGACCTAAAACGAAACTACCACAACCAACAGCCTGTACTAGGCGGAACGTTATGAATGTCTCATAAGTTGTAGAAAAAATACAGCCGACCGCTCCCAGAATGGATATCCCCAGGCCAGCTAGCAACAAATTTTTACGCCCCATCACATCCGACAATGGGCCTATCACCAGCTGCGACAAAGCAACACCAAAGGCGAAAAAACTCACGGAATAAGCTATATACTTCGGTTCGACGCGATACTCATCCGCTAGCGCGGGAAATGATGGAAGGATCACATCCAACGGAAACACGCCTAAGAGACACAACATAACCAATAAAATCAAGTGAAAAAAATTATTGGCCGAGCCCATAGCCCGCTTCAAAAAACCAATCCCGCAGCGTTGAATTTCGAAAAATAGATCTCATCATCTAGTAAATCCGTAGCCTGAATTGCTCGAAGCGTCATTTCAGAAATCTCGGGCATTCGCTTTACCCAATTAGCCTCTAGGCCATCAGCAACTTTCACTCCAATATCAGGCCGACTTTTAAAAACCAAGTGCAGAAATATTATATCGGGCCGACCGAATTCAGCCAGCACCTGAATTATCACTTGCACTATATAGTCTTTTTCACGTATAGCAATTTGCGACCACAAACGAGCAAAACAATCGGAAAAAAATATCGCATGACGCCCTTCATCGTGCAGGTGATCACTAAGCATATGCGCGACAGGCGTAACAAGAGACTCACGAGACAGCTTATATAACTCATGAGTTATCAAAGTTTCAGACACGAATGCGATACAAAATCTGGTTAAACACCTGAACTCTAACGGGCTCTCCCTCACTACCTGATCTAATCTTTCTAGTCTGGCAGATTTCATTCGCAACAAACCAAAGTGGCTTGCCACCTGGTCTGCGATCTCCCTTGAGAACAGCGCATGGTATCCCTCATCCGCATAGAGCTTCAAAGCAGTACGGCGCTCACCCTCATCAAAATATCTTTCTAAATCACCACTCACCATACAGTTTATGGCTTGATTAACATGAGTCATTTCGAGCGCCGTTGTGTAATCCATAAAATATACTAAATGGTAGAGATGCGCTCTCAACAGCTCTGGCTTTGACAGGCTCTCTGACGACTCATGAGACAGGGCCGGGCTAAGCACAACAGGAAACCATAGTTCAGGTTCAGCTTGGGAAAAATCAGCTGATGAAAAGCCATAGGCATATGGGCGCGAGCGTACAGAACTGGATAAGTGCCAGTTTCGAAAAACAGCGCTACTACGATTAGGTCTATTTTTCATGACGCACCTCAACCGCGCTTAATCTATTAAAGACTTTAAGCAGCTAGGCGTAGCCGAGCCATTGCTATAGCCACAGCCTACAAAAAACAGCACCTGCTCATTAGGATTTTCAAGCCTCAGGAGTGGCTCAATACGGCATTCATTTAGTGCACCGGTTAGCCAAGTATTCATTCCGCGAGCAGTCGCCGCCAGTTGGAAAGTCTGTGACACATGCCCGATCTCTATTAAGGCTACTCGGTAGGCACGCGAATGTTCATATTTCCACCACAACTTGTCGAATCGGGAAGTTAAAAAAAGCCCCACAGGTATATCATTTGAAAAATGTTGCCCACCGAGCAAGTCACCTAGCAACTCTAACTCGCTCCGCCAATGTAAGTTGTGCCGATGAGGATCGTAGTAGTAAACACCAGGCGCAAGCCCTGTAACGTTATTCACGTATACATAGCCTTCTGTAGCATTTAGGCCACCCACTGATGGGCTACTCCGACGCCTAGAATAGTTCTCAACCCCTCCTTCCCCTTTAGAAAGCACACGATGATCATCAAAACCTAAAGTAAGGTGCAGAAGTTCGCTCAAATCCACCAGAGAAATCGGTGATGCATGAAAATCCCTAGCAGTTGCCCTCCGCCTTAAAACATAATCTAATTCATTCGCACAGCTCGAACTTGGCAGTGAGATACCTCCCATGATTGCCTGCCCCACCTCAGCAGGCAATGATTTATCCAAAACACTATTGCAGTGCTCAAGGTATTGAGCCGCCCATTCGTGCTCGTTAGTAGGTTGGTTTTCCAAGATGACATTCTTAGTACCAACATGAAAAATCCTAGAGAGAACATCCCAACCCCAAACACTGCCATCACCCTCAGACTCTGCCAATACCTTACAACATTTAAAGTCGTCATCAATAGTACCGACTGCTCCTTCACCGTCATTCTTATAAATTAGATTTACTAAGCGTTTTGCGTGCTCAACTGATAGCTGATACTGCTTATGCCGCTTGAAGTCCCAACAAACCAGAAAGTCATCTACCACAATGAAAAAGCAATCTTGGCTGATCATATACACTCCTTTAGCTAGAGCGCAGGCCGGCACTGCGCTTTAGCGTTTATCGGCTAAGGCTTACTGAGCCTTCTTGACCAGGTGAGCCATGTTGGCAAGTTTTACAGATTCCATTTTGATAGTTTTCATTTTTTGAATCTCCGTATAAATGTCGCGTTATTGCGACACTCTTGATAATAGCGACACCTCCAAGATGCACAAGCCGAATCAAGCAGAGAAACTTCTGATAGAGTTGTAGGAATTTTTACCATGCCAATTAAATGCTAAGAGCTCTAAATCGCCAGAACCCATCTAACATGAGCTTTTCAGGCATTTGAAAGGCGACCATACCCCGCAGTTATCAGACTTAACAGAAGAGGGACTCGTCGTCAGACAAAAGCTGAGAGTCAGACTTGACGCAGCTCTTCGGGCTGATAACGCGCTGCATATCATGGTCTAAGAATAACCGCAGTGAGCCTTTCCAGAAGGGTCACTGACTCGGAGCAGCAAACCGACGGGTGCGCTTTCTGTAGCGTTAATTAAAGCGCCGTAAGGTCTCCGAGTATCTGATTGCGACTCAAAGCGGTCGCATAACAGTTCCTGATTAAGCGGATCAGCGCCGCTTGGAGAGCTAAATCATTAGTGGAGTGCCGAGCGTTTCAGCACAGCACCATCTACCGAAGGAACTCGCACACGCAGTGCAATCAGCAACGCGGCCAGCAGCATCAGCACGGCCGCCGCCACGAATACACCTGCGGTGCCTCCGAGGCTGAGCATTGCCCCACCAGCGGCTGCGCCTGTGGCGATGGCCGACTGTACAGACGCTACCACCATGCCCCCGGCGCTTTCCGCCTGGTCAGGGACCGCACTGGCGACCCAGTTCGACCACGCCACCGGCACACCCCCAAAGGCCAAGCCCCAGATCGCCAGCAGTACGGCCTGCCCTGGCACCGACGCCGGCAACAGGACCAGCGCCAGCGCAGCAACGCCCACCAGCGCGGGCATCAACACCAGGGTGGCCAATGGGTGACGAGTAAGCATCCACCCGGCCACCAATGTGCCGACAAAGTTCGCCACTCCAAAACCCAGCAACATCAGCGACAGCCCCTGCGGGCCAATGCCAGTCGTACCTTCGAGAAATGGCCGAACGTACGTGAACATCGCGAAGTGGGAGCTGTGCACCAGCACACAACCGAACATGCCCATAGCAATCCCTGGGCGCTGCAACACTTCAAGTACCGTGCGCAGGCGTGCCGGCTGACGCGGCGCAAGGCTCGGCAGCGTGAGTGACTGGAAAGCCAGGGTCACCCCCCCCACCGTCGCTGCAGCGAAGAACGCACTGCGCCAGCCATATAGCCCGCCCAGATAACTACCCAGCGGAACCGCAACCACCGTTCCTATGGCGATGCCACTGAAAATGATCGAGAGCGCTCGCGGCAACAAAGCCTCCGGCACCAACCGCATCGCCACCGCCGCCGCCATGCTCCAAAACCCGCCAAGCGCGATACCTAACAAGATACGCATCAACAAAAGCACCGCGAAACTAGAGGAAACGGCAACCAACAAATTGGAAGCGATCATCAACGTAGAAAAACCCAGCAACACCCAGCGACGATCAATGCTGCGAGTCAGGCCAGGTACCAATAGGCCGGCGAAAAGCGCCACCACGGCTGTCACCGTTACCGCTTGGCCAGCCAGCGCTTCGGATACCCCCAACTCGGTCGCCATCGGCGTCAACAGGCTGGCCGGAAGGTACTCAGCGGTCAGCAAGCCAAACACGCCCATGGCCAACGAGAATACAGCCATCCACGCGGGGGTTGCAGGTTCTGCATCCGCCCCGGCGCCCGGGCGGCTGTCGGGTACGGCATTGCACACAAGGTCAGTCATTGCATGGATCTCCCAATATTCAATTGCGACCCGTAGTCTAGGCGCGAGAGTCAGGATGATCTATGATCAAAAAAATCAGTTTATTGATCAAAACACCTGAATAATGCCGACAGACCAATTTGCCCTCTCTTCCGATCTCATAAACGAGCTGTTGCGGGGCATGCGCCTGCGCGGTGTCGACTACCGGCGTATCCAAGCGGGTCCGACGTTCGGCTTGGGCTTCGCTGCTAAACCCGGGCATGCCTGGTTCCACTTCCTGGCTGTCGGCGAAGCGGTGCTGCGCTTGGAAGACGGGACAACCTATGCGCTGTCCGCCGGTAACGCCGTCTTCATCTCCCATGGCGCTGCCCATCAATTGCTCTCACATACGCACGTGCCCGTGCAGAGAATTGACCTTCTGGACGGCGAGCCTCTCGGCGACGCCGTCAGCGCGGTAGACACCAGAACCGATGCTGGACCCTTGCCCACCACGATTTTGTTCAGTGGGTGCATGGAGTTCGAATTCGCCAGCCTCCATGGCATAGGCAAGCTGATGCCGGGCTTGATGCTGATTGATACCGGCGGCCAGCGTTACCCTGGGCTGGTGCCTATTCTCAACACCATGGAGCGCGAGGTCAGCGCCGCACGCGTCGGCTTTGCCGGCATCCTCGCGCGATTGGCCGACGTGGTCGCCGCCATGGTCGTTCGAGGTTGGGTCGAGTGCGCCTGTGGCAACGCAGCCGGCCTGGTTGCCGCCCTGCGCGATCCGCGGCTAGCAGGTGCACTCCTGGCGCTGCACCAACAACCGGGCCGCGACTGGACCGTCGAGCAATTGGCAGAGCAATGCAGTACGTCCCGCTCGGTCTTCGCCGAGCGTTTTCAATTGACGATTGGCATGACCCCGCTGCGCTACGTCACCGAAGTGCGAATGCGGCTTGCCAGCCAGTGGCTGACGCTAGAAAGGGTGCCAATTGAAGAGGTCGCGCAGCGTTTGGGCTATACGTCTCAAGCAGCGTTCAGTCGGGCGTTCAAGCGTGTTACTGGTATGACGCCTGGATTGAGTCGGAGGTTGAGGCAGTCGACAGCCACCGGAAGCTGAGTACCTCTGTGATGTGATTTCGATTATTCGTCACAAGTACCCTTCCTCTTACAGTCCGCTATCGACCCATAGTGGACTCTCGTCACTTGAGGAACCCGCGGAAGATGAAAATCTCTGTTCCCAGCTTTCGAGCCCACGAACACTAATAAAAGTGATTCATATTTGAGATGCAGGCGCACGATTGACTGCCATAGAGCAGTGGTTGCCCAAGATGAATTGATGATGGCGGAGCAAGCTGACTTATGGCGACCGTCGCTACCCCACCCATTGCGTCGGATGGTGGGTGGCACAGGGCAGCCAACACCAGGTGCTTTGTAATGCACCCGATTCTTGTTATAAGACTGGCCGTTTTTCACGCAATATACCGCGCTTGGCACCCTACGATGGCCAGTGGACGGTTTTTCAAGTAAGGACGCTGAATGATCAAGCTCAAACCCCTTTTGCCAATCGTGGCCGCATTGACCATGACTGGCTGCGTGACCACCGAGCGTATGCCGGATGGCAAAACCAGGATTCGCTTCTCTGATGACACGGCCAACTCGCTGGCCTCGTTGATGCCCGCTGCTGTGGTCCCAGGTAATTTTGCTGCTGCGAGTGGTGGCGAACTGGACCTGTTGGCGAAAAAGAGCGCGGCGGGGGGTGGCGTTTACCTGTACTTCAACGGTCGCTATGACTTCACTTGTGCCTCCGCGCTGCTTTACAGCGCCAAATCTGGCCGTCCACTGAGTGAGTCTGACAATGTCGGCTGCCGGGATCGTTATTATCAACGTCAACTGGCCCTAAAACAGGCGGGTCAGCCCTACGATCGAGCGGCGCCTGCCTATGACGCATACAATCCGAACAATGAATACTGGGAGAAATTAAAGGGACAAACCCTGGGGCAGTTGGCGACCACGCAGCAATTTGCCACGCGTACGTCCACGAGCACCCAGCTTGAGCGCGATGGTTCTTACACCATAACTTTGAAGTTTGCAGGAAATGGGGGTGGGGTGCACGTGGCCGTGGTTCCCCAGCCATTCCGAGTTCCGGTGGTCATGGAGAATGCGGTTGAACAGGCGAAACTGCGCAACGGCATTCCAATTGACGACTGGGTTACGTGTAATGTGCTGCTCAACTATGACCGAACGGTAGACCGTGGCCAACGGCCCCGACATATTGCGCCAGACGCATACCGGCAATACGAGGTACGTTTCAACGTGGCTTCTGTCAGTTGCAAGCTCGGTATTCGTTGACCGTAGGCAAGCCAGTGCCAGCTAATCGGCTCACGAAAGCAGCTTGCGCGCCCCTTGATGGCGCTGGCATGCAGCGAACACGAGCGAAGTCCGTGCCCGCCGGCGGAATTTCTGCTTGGCGGGCAAGCCAGACCTGCAAGGGCCGATACTAGCCGATAAGATCAGTCCACCCGCACGAACACGTTCTTTGCTATATCACTGCCGCCAACTGACTCCAGGCGCTCGGATATCCAGCACGCTAACGGTGATCAGCACAATGCCGTGTTACGCCCTTTAGTTGGTCCTAACCGTTCCTTCAACAATGTGCTCTTACGGTACTGCTATTCGCCAATGGCAGCTAAGGGTCGAAAGCAGACCGTCGCGACTGACCGCAATCGACCCATAGCAGTCTGTCGCGAAGGACAGCAATCAGCCAAAGGTAGTCAGTCGAGACCGTGAGCTATCGCAACCCAAAGTTGATAGAAAAGTATTCTCGCCTCGTGCTACCGTAAAACTCACAAACCGAGCGCCAACGCTGCAAGCTTCGCCACCTCAAGGGGGGTATCCGGCTCAATGTCGTCCTCGAGCATCCAGGCTGCTGACAACCCCGCCCATGCGAGCACCCACTGCAACAACCTCCGGCGATCAATTTCGGAGGCGTGTGCTACGACCCCAATCCGGCGCTCGAAACAACCTGGAGCCAAAGCGCTTTTGCTATCCGGATTGCAGAAAATATTCGCGTAATCGAAGCCGCGCTCACCGTACAGTCCCTTCGGATCGATAGCGAGCCATCCCTTGGCGCCAAAGTCCAAGACATTACCGTGATGGATGTCGCCATGCAGCACCGTGACTTCGCGAGGGGCACCCAAAAGTTGGCGGGCGGTTTCTGCGCATTGTTCAAAGATCCCTCTGTGCGTCGCCGCTGCGCTCCATAAGGCTTCGAACCGTTTAAAAAGTGGGACCAAAGCAGGCAGCGGTTTTGTACGAGGTATGTGGAGGCGGCGGACCACCGCACAGATAATACTAGTTGCCTCGTCGTCATGGCCGCAGTTCACCATGTGCGCAAGGGAGACCGAGCCGCTCGCACGCTCCATGAGTAAGGCCTCACCGTCATGAGCCAGCACCGGAGCTGCTCCTTCACCGTCCCACCAAGCCATGAGCAGGTTGCCTGCTTGCTCTTCTAGCTCTTGCGAGATTTTGAGCATGGCTGGTAGGCCGTGGTGGCGAACGGGCAGTAGATGTCCATTCTGCGAGGCGAAAGCATCACCGTCGATGGTCAGCTCCCATCGTTTCAGGTAGTGATCAAACATAAATTCATTAACTTTCGGACTTTCCTGAGCAGCATTATGAATGATTGATACATAAGACTAAACGTCTGCTTTGGGCGGGCAGCCGCCTTCTCCGACGGGCAGCTTTGGGTCGTCAGTTGCCTTCATGAATGGCTGCTATCGACCCATTGCGGCCATTCGCGGAGGGCAATGAACGGCCTATAGCGCCCCTTCGACCATACCGCTCGATGGGTGTTCATGGCGTACTTCGATACAGACATGGCCTAGTTCGAAGCTACCATCTTGGCCCTGTGGGGCTATTCCAAGCGTTGCTACAGTGGGCTCCAACAAACTCCACCCACTGCGAGCAACTACCCATGAACAACCGCCTTGATTACTTCAAGCTGTCTCCCCAAGCGTCCAACAAACTGGTGGAACTCACCCTA
>NZ_WJRS01000080.1:0-645 GCF_028895205.1 Pseudomonas sp. ITEM 17296
GGCCTTGTTTGCTGCCGGGTCACCGTCAATTACCCAGGCTTTGGTGGCGGAGTTCGTTGCCGAGGGACACTTCGCTCGGCATATCCAACGCATGCGCCGCCTCTACAACGAGCGACGGGCATTGACCATCGAAGCACTGGACCGGAGTTTGCCGAAGGGTCTGCAGGTGGAACGCTCGCCAGGCGGCATGCACTTAGTACTGCGTTTGCCGGAGGACGTAAGCGACACCGCCCTGGCCGAGCAGGTGCTGGCCAGGGGTATGTCGGTACAAGCGTTGTCGCGCTGGGCTGCGTCATCGCAGCGTCAGTCAGGTCTGCTCCTGAGTTTTACCAACTGCGCCACGACGGCTCCAGGCGAGCAGCTTGGCGCGTTGATCAGCAAGTTACTCAGTTGAGGTTGGCCTTGTTCAGGCCGAACAGCTCATCGGACGAGCCGGGGATCGCCTGGAAGGCCACATTGAGGCGATTCCAGCCATTGATGGCGACGATTAGGAACGACAAATCCGACAGCTCCTGCTCGGAAAACTGCTCAAGCGCACTCGCATACAGGCTGTTGGAGATACCATGAGGCGGCAGTTGGGTTAGGGCTTCAGTCCACTCCAGCGCCGCCCGCTCTACTGGCGAAAACAGCCCTGACTCACGCCAT
>NZ_WJRS01000081.1:0-645 GCF_028895205.1 Pseudomonas sp. ITEM 17296
TGCCTTGTTTGCTGCCGGGTCACCGTCAATTACCCAGGCTTTGGTGGCGCAGTTCGTTGCTGAGGGACACTTCGCTCGGCATATCCAACGCATGCGCCGCCTCTACAACGAGCGACGGGCATTGACCATCGAAGCACTGGAGCGGAGTTTACCGAAGGGTATGCAGATGGAACGCTCGCCAGGCGGCATGCACCTGGTACTGCGATTGCCGGAGGACGTAAGCGACACCGCCCTGGCCGAGCAGGTGCTGGCAAGGGGCATGTCGGTACAAGCGTTGTCGCGCTGGGCTGCCTCATCGCAGCGTCAGTCAGGTCTGCTCCTGAGTTTTACCAACTGCGCCACGACTGCTCCAGGCGAGCAGCTTGGCGCGTTGATCAGCAAGTTACTCAGTTGAGGTTGGCCTTGTTCAGGTCGAACAGTTCATCGGACGAGCCCGGGATCGCCTGGAAAGCCACATTGAGACGATTCCAGCCGTTGATGGCGACGATCAGGAACGACAAATCCGACAGCTCCTGCTCGGAAAACTGCTCACGCGCACTCGCATACAGGCTGTTGGAGATACCATGAGGCGGCAGTTGGGTCAGGGCTTCAGTCCACTCCAGCGCCGCCCGCTCTGCTGGCGAAAACAGCTGTGACTCACGCCAG
>NZ_WJRS01000082.1:0-589 GCF_028895205.1 Pseudomonas sp. ITEM 17296
TGGATCGAAGGCGAAAATTTCCTTGTTGTAGTTGTGCGTGGCTTCGAGTAGCCGGCCCACCGGGTCATAACGGTAGTAGGTGTCGCCTCGGTTCAGGTCATTGATGCGAGTGAGCTGGCCGCTTTCGTCGTATCGGTAGTTGCGAGCTGCAATGCGCTTAGTGGCACCACGGTGTGCCAGGGTCTGTTCTAGCAGTTGGCCATTCGGGCTCCAGGTTTGACGCTGAACCAGGCCATTACCTTGCTCTCGGCCAATCTCGCGGTGCAAGTCGTCACGCTGGTAGCTGATCAGTTCACGATCATCGAACTTGAGGCCGAGCAAATGACCGCTGCCATAGGTGAGCCAGCTGACGCGATGGCCATCAGGCCGTGTGGTGGCAATCCGCAGGTTGAGTGCGTCGTACTCGTGGGTGAACACGGCGACCTTCGGCTGCTTCATGTACTTGAAATGCTGATGCTCGCGGGTGTTGTTGCCCGTCAGGTCATAGAACCACTGCAGCTTGCAGTCCTTGTTCTCGGCGAGCAGTAACCTGCCATTGCCGTCGTAAGCGAAGCTTTCGGTCTCCCATTCTTTGCCACCGCGTTGGCCC
>NZ_WJRS01000083.1:0-589 GCF_028895205.1 Pseudomonas sp. ITEM 17296
TGGCCAGCGCGGTGGCAAAGAATGGGAGACCGAAAGCTTCGCTTACGACGGCAATGGCAGGTTACTGCTCGCCGAGAACAAGGACTGCAAGCTGCAGTGGTTCTATGACCTGGCGGGCAACAACACCCGCGAGCACCAGCACTTCAAGTACATGAAGCAGCCGAAGGTCGCCGTGTTCACCCACGAGTACGACGCCCTCAATTTACGGGTTGCCACCACACGGCCTGATGGCCATCGCGTCAGCTGGCTGACCTATGGCAGCGGTCACCTGCTCGGCCTCAAATTCGATGATCGCGAATTGCTCAGCTACCAGCGCGACGACTTGCACCGAGAGATTGGCCGAGAACAAGGCAATGGCCTGATTCAGCGTCAAACCTGGAGCCCGAATGGTCAGTTGCTTGAGCAAACCTTGGCACGGCATAGCGCCACCAAGCGCATTGCGGCTCGCAACTATCGATACGACGAAAGCGGCCAATTGACTCGCGTCAATGACCTGAACCGAGGCGACACCTACTACCGTTACGACCCGGTGGGCCGACTGCTCGAAGCCACTCACAACTACAACAAGGAAATTTTCGTCTTCGACCCG
>NZ_WJRS01000084.1:0-576 GCF_028895205.1 Pseudomonas sp. ITEM 17296
CTGCCGTCGGCGTTGATCGCCAGTTCACTCGGCGCAGTCGGCGCGGTGATGTCTGGCGCAAAGATTTGCGTAGGCACGGACGACAGACCGTTGTCATCGATGGCGACGACATCAAGCAGTTCGCCGTTGGCTTGGGCCGGGTCGAGCACGATAGTGAAGGTGCCATCGGCACCTGCCACGACACTGCCGATCAGCGTGCCATTGGCATCGTGCACTTCGACACGGGTTCCCGCTGGCGCGTTGCCGGTCAGGCTGGTGCCATCGGCATTGATCGCCAGCTCGCTTGGGCTGGCCGGGGCGGTGGTCAGGGGTACGTCGTATTCAAAGGCGACGGACGCGTTACCGCTCGGGTCGGTCTGTACCAGGCTCAGGTGCTCGCCGGGTTGCGCTGCCGGGTCGAGGTCGATGAGGAAGGTGCCGTTGGCCAAGACAGTGCCTGTGCCGATCACAGTGCCCTCGGCGTCACGCACTTGCACAGTGGCGCCGACTTCGCCGCGGCCGCTGAGGACCAGGCCGTCGGAGCCGACGGCAATATTGCTGACGGCAGCAGGCGGTGTGATGTCCGGTGCATCGAAT
>NZ_WJRS01000085.1:0-552 GCF_028895205.1 Pseudomonas sp. ITEM 17296
TGGGGCACTTTGATCCAGTATGTGGTCAACCCACACCAGAGCCGCGAGTACTGCGTCCAGGCCGGTGACCTGGACCTGAACTTCTTCTGGCGCCTGTCGGCCGAGGAAGGCCTGATCTCGATCTTCGAGCACAGCGAAAGTAGCCACGCCGTGGTACAGGCGGACAAGATCAGTCAGTTCGGCAGCTTGGAGGGTGAGCCGGTGCTATACGTCGCCAACCGCGGCGGCATGGAGCAGCAACCCTGCCTGCGCCACTTCGCCTACCGCGAACAGGTGCGCACCAGCAAGCAGGTCCAGCGCGACTACACCTTTACTCACCCACGCTACAACCATGAGCACACCATGTTCCCTCAGGACATGGGCAATCAAAGCAACGACTACGAACGCTACGACTACCCTGGCCGCTACAAGCACGACAACACCGGCAAGCCGTTCACCCAGACCAAAGTCGATGCCCTGTTCGGCGATGCGCGCGTGGCCGAAGTCGAAGGCGATGATGCTCGCCTGCAACCGGGTATTGCATTCGAGCTGACCGGCCACGCCCGCGAGGAT
>NZ_WJRS01000086.1:0-537 GCF_028895205.1 Pseudomonas sp. ITEM 17296
GTGGCGGTCAGCTTGGCGATGACTTCGTTCGAGGTGTCCTTGATGTCCACCGAGGCCGAAGGCTTGCTGACCACCAGGTTCTCGAACTGGCGGCCATCCGGCACGCTGGTGCCGGTGATGCTGACGGTCAGCGAGCCAGCATCGACGTACACGTCTTCGCCTTGGGCGTCGTGGGTGAAGATGGCCGAGGTCTCGCCCTTCTTGATCACGACCGACTTGCCTTCGGTCAACTGCACGGTGAGGTCCTGGTCCAGGGCCTCTTTGATGCTGATGGTGAAGGTCGGTTTCTCGTTCTCGAAGACCGAAGTCTGGTTGGCAACGATGCTCAGTTCGACTTTGTCGCCCTGGTTGTTGCTGCCTGGGGTGCCTACGCCGGGTTCGTCGTTGACCGTGGTGGTGGCCGGGGCCTTGTCCAGGGTCAGGTTTTCGAACTTGCTGGCGCCCGCGCCACCTACCGATTGCAGGGTCTGGCTGACCGAGCTTTGGCCGATGTAGACGTTATCTGGTGCAGCGACGGTGGCCGTACCGACGGTGCCG
>NZ_WJRS01000087.1:0-508 GCF_028895205.1 Pseudomonas sp. ITEM 17296
GTCAGCAGTAATGGTGACTTTGACCAAGTCGCCTTCGTTGCCGGTCCCCGGAGTACCCGAGCCAGGCTCATCGGTCACAGCAGTGCTGACTGGGGTCTTGTCCAGAACCAGATTCTCGAACTTGCCGACATCCGCGCCATCCACCGAAGCGATCGACTTGATCACCGCGTCGTTGGTACCGACGTAGACGTTGTCCGGAGCAGCAACGGTGGTGAAACCGCTGGCGCTGTTGGCTGGCACGGTAATGACGGTAGTGCCGTCGCTCAGCGTGAAGGTCAGCGCCGAATGCTTGTCGATCGGCAGACCGTCTTTGTTGGTCAGCGTAATGGTGTAGGTGATTGCGCCGCCTTCGGTGACCGAAGGGGTCGCGGTCAGCTTGGCCACGACGTCGTCGGTGGTGTCGGTGACTTTGACCGACGCCGCATCGCCCAACTGCAGGTTCTCGAAGGCACGACCGTCAACATCGACGGCGGACTTGATGCCCAGCTCGATTTCGCCGGCGTCTTTA
>NZ_WJRS01000088.1:0-487 GCF_028895205.1 Pseudomonas sp. ITEM 17296
AGTGACAGCAGTGCTGACCGGCGTTTTGTCCAGAACCAGGTTCTCGAACTTGCCGACATCAGCGCCATCTACCGAAGCGATCGATTTGATCACTGGATCGTTAGTACCGGTGTAGACGTTGTCCGGAGCAGTCACGGTGGTGAAACCAGTGGTGCTGTTGGCCGGCACGGTGATGACGGTGGTGCCGTCGCTCAGGGTGAAGGTCAGTGCCGAGTGCTTGTCGATCGGCAAGCCATCTTTGTTGGTCAGGGTGATGGTGTAGGTGATCGCACCACCTTCGGTGACCGAAGGCGTAGCGGTCAGCTTGGCCACGACATCGTCGGTGGTGTCGGTGACTTTGACCGAGGCGGCATCGCCCAGCTGCAGGTTCTCGAAGGCACGGCCATCGATGTCTGCTGCCGACTTCACGCCCAACTCGATTTCACCGGCATCTTTGTAGACGTCGTCGCCCTGCGCGTCGTGGGTGTACGGCGCGCTGGTTTCGCCA
>NZ_WJRS01000089.1:0-470 GCF_028895205.1 Pseudomonas sp. ITEM 17296
GCATCGCCAAACAGGGCATTGACTTTGGTCTGGGTGAACGGCTTGCCGGCGTTGTCGTGCTTGTAGCGGCCAGGGTAGTCGTAGCGTTCGTAGTCGTTGCTTTGATTGCCCATGTCCTGAGGGAACATGGTGTGCTCATGGTTGTAGCGTGGGTGGGTGAAGGTGTAGTCGCGCTGGACCTGCTTGCTGGTGCGTACCTGTTCGCGATAGGCGAAGTGGCGCAGGCAGGGTTGCTGCTCCATGCCGCCGCGGTTGGCGACATACAATACTGGCTCGCCTTCCAGGCTACCGAAATTGCTGATGTGATCCGTCTGGATCACCACGTGGTTGGCTTCGCTGTGCTCGAAGGTGCAGATCAAGCCTTCTTCGGCCGACAGGCGCCAGAAGAAGTTCAGGTCCAGGTCACCGGCCTGGACACAGTACTCGCGGCTCTGGTGTGGGTTGACCACATACTGGATCAAAGTGCCCCA
>NZ_WJRS01000008.1:0-226068 GCF_028895205.1 Pseudomonas sp. ITEM 17296
GCGAAAGGGCCCGTACAGGCAGCACAGCTGGAACAGCCTTAACCAACCTGCTCAACCCAGTCATTGAGGTTGTAGTAGTTGGTCACCCGGGCAATCTTGCCGCAGTGAATATAGAAGAACGCCCCCGCTGACAGCACATACGTCTGCCCATTGGCCGCAGGTAGCCCTTCGTCATCGGCGAGGTATTCGCCATGCACCGTGAACTCCGCCGCTGCCCGGCTGCCGTCGGCATTCTGCATCACCACGATATCGGCCAGGCGCTCGCGGTAGCAGCGGTTCATCTTGTCCATGAACGCGGCAAACCTGGCCTTGCCCATCTGCCGCTCGCCCTGGTTGATGTCGTGGATCACGTCCTCGCTGAGCAGGGCGAGAAAGCCTGGCATGTCACCGGCATTGAAGGCTGCGTAGTATGCATTTACCAGTTCGGTAGCGGTCATGGAACAATACCTGTCGTGTAGGGAAAAGGCGGAGCGTGGGTTCGGATGATAGGGTTTCCCCTCAAGCCCGGCTTAGCCGAGCGCGTCATCCACATCGACAAAACGACCGCCAAGCATGGAAATACGCCTGTTGCACGGCGCCGCTATCGCGCCTTACATCGATGACCTCGCTCGCCTGCGCCTGACCGTGTTCCGCGAGTTTCCCTACCTTTACGACGGCACGCCGGAGTATGAGGCCGACTACCTGTCTACTTACGCCCGCTCCGGGCGCAGCCTGGTGGTGCTGGCGCTGGACGCCGGCAGGGTGGTGGGTGCCGCCACCGGCCTGCCGCTGGTGGACGTTGCCGCCGAGTTCCAGCAACCGTTCCTGGCCCAAGGGCGTGACCCTGCCAGCGTGTACTACTTCGGTGAATCGGTCGTGTTGCCGGAGTACCGGGGCCAAGGCCTGGGCGTGCGCTTCTTTATCGAACGCGAGTCCTATGCCCACAAGCTCGCCGAGTTCGACTATTGCGCCTTCTGTGCCGTCGAGCGCCCAGGCGTGCACCCCCGGCGGCCGGCTGATTACAAGCCCTTGCAAGGGTTTTGGCGCAATCGAGGCTTTTTGCACGACCCCTCTTTGCGCACCACCTATGGCTGGCGCGACCTGGATGAGCAGGAAACGTCCGAAAAGATCATGTCGTTCTGGCTCAAGGAACTGCCGATATGATCCGTCTGGCGGCCTGCCAGTACGCCATCGAGCTGCACAAGACCTGGGATGCTTACGTCGACCACCTGCAGCGCCTGTGCGCCGAAGCCGTGCAAGACGGCGCCCAGTTGCTGCTGTTGCCGGAGTACGCGGGCCTGGTGCTCAGCGGGCTGCTACGCGAGGAGCAGCGGGGTGACCTGAAGGGTTCCATCGCCGGTATCCAGCCGTTGATCGAACCCTGGAAGGCCTTGTGTGAGCGCATCGCCCGGCGCTGGGGTATCTATCTGCAACCCGGCAGCCTGCCGGTGCAGGACGGCGATGGCCGCTATCGCAACCGCGCCTGGCTGTTTGGCCCCGACGGTGTGCTGGGTTATCAGGACAAACTGATCATGACCCGCTTCGAGCGCGAACAATGGGACATCGCGCCGGGCGAGGGACTGAAAGTATTCGAGACCAAGCTTGGCAAGCTGGGCATTCTGATCTGCTACGACAACGAGTTTCCGATGCTGGCCCGGCACTTGGCCGAAGCGGGCGCCGACCTGATTCTGGCCCCCAGTTGCACCGACACTGAGGCCGGTTACAACCGGGTGCGTATCGGCGCCCAGGCAAGGGCGCTGGAAAACCAGATTGCCGTGCTGCAGAGCCCGACGGTAGGGCTGGCGCCGTGGTCGCCAGCGCTGGATGAGAACATTGGGCGTGCGGGGTTGTTCGTACCGCCGGACCATGGGATGCCCGCGGATGGCGTGGTGGCGCTGAGTGATCAGCTCAACCCGGCCGGCAGCCAGTGGCTGATGTGTGAGGTGGACCTTGAGGCCGTACGGCGGGTGAGGCAGGAGGGGCAGGTATTTACCCGGCGCGACTGGCCCGAGCAGTTCGGGCGGATGCTGTAAATGAAAACGCCCGGCGGATGCCGGGCGTTTTCGATCAGGCCAGAGGTGAATTACTTCACTTCAACAGCCAGGCTTTCGGCAATCTTGCTCTGCCACAGCGCAGGGCCGGTGATGTGCACCGACTCACCGTTGCTGTCCACCGCGACGGTGACTGGCATGTCTTTCACGTCGAACTCGTAGATCGCTTCCATGCCCAGCTCGGCGAAGGCCAGGACCTTCGACTTGCGGATCGCCTGGGCTACCAGGTAAGCGGCGCCGCCAACGGCCATCAGGTACACGGCCTTGTTGTCCTTGATCGCTTCGATGGCGGTCGGGCCACGCTCGGACTTGCCGATCATGCCCAGCAGGCCCGTTTGCTCGAGGATCTGGCGGGTGAACTTGTCCATGCGGGTAGCGGTGGTCGGGCCGGCTGGGCCAACCACTTCGTCACCGACCGGGTCGACTGGGCCGACGTAGTAGATGAAGCGGCCTTTGAGGTCCACTGGCAATTCTTCGCCACGGTTGAGCATCTCGACCATGCGCTTGTGCGCGGCGTCACGGCCGGTGAGCATCTTGCCGTTGAGCAGGATGGTCTCGCCTGGCTTCCAGCTGGCGACTTCTTCCGGGGTGATGTCGTCAAGGTTGACGCGGCGGGCGCTTGGGCCGGCTTCCCAGACGATTTCTGGGTAGGCGTCCAGCGACGGCGCTTCCAGTTCGGCTGGGCCGGAGCCATCGAGCACGAAGTGCGCGTGACGGGTGGCAGCGCAGTTCGGGATCATGCACACCGGCAGCGAGGCCGCGTGGGTCGGGTAGTCCATGATCTTGACGTCAAGCACAGTGGTCAGGCCGCCCAGGCCCTGGGCACCGATGCCCAGCTGGTTGACCTTCTCGAACAGCTCCAAGCGGATCTCTTCGATGCGGTTTTGCGGGCCGCGGGCTTTCAGCTCATGGATGTCGATGGACTCCATCAACACTTCCTTGGCCATGACCGCAGCTTTTTCGGCGGTACCGCCGATGCCGATGCCGAGCATGCCAGGTGGGCACCAGCCAGCGCCCATGGTCGGAACGGTCTTCAGCACCCAGTCGACGATCGAGTCGGACGGGTTGAGCATGGCCATCTTCGACTTGTTTTCCGAGCCGCCGCCTTTGGCTGCGACATCGACTTCGACCTTGTCGCCAGGGACGATCGAGTAGTGGATGACGGCCGGGGTGTTGTCCTTGGTGTTCTTGCGGGCACCGGCCGGGTCGGCCAGGATCGAGGCGCGCAGGACGTTCTCAGGCAGGTTGTAGGCGCGACGCACACCTTCGTTGATCATGTCGTCGACGCTCAGGGTGGCGCCGTCCCAGCGCACGTCCATACCGACGCGCACGAACACGGTGACGATACCGGTGTCCTGGCAGATCGGGCGGTGGCCGGTGGCGCACATGCGCGAGTTGATCAGGATCTGGGCGATGGAGTCGCGCGCGGCAGGCGACTCTTCACGCAGGTAGGCCTCGTGCATCGCCTGGATGAAATCGACGGGGTGGTAGTACGAGATGAATTGCAGGGCGTCGGCAACGCTCTGAATCAGGTCGTCTTGCTTGATCACGGTCATGCAGCGCGCTCCTCTTAAAGACGGGAACATTCGTAAAGGCCCTTCGACACTGCACACCTGTGTGTCGAAACGCCTGGCAAGGCGTCGGCAGGTCAGGCCGACGTAAAAAGGCGCGGCAGTATAGCGCGCCTCACCGTGCGAAACACCTGCGTGTGGTCTGGACCATGGTCGGCAGGGTGGCGGGCATCCTTTTTGCTGCCAATCGCGGCTTGCCTTAGAGTGACGATGTGTACCCGGAGAATCATGACCATGCCTGAACTCTGTGTGGGCGAGCGCCGCTGGACGGTGCCCACCGGCAGCAACCTGCTCGATGCCTTGAACGCGGCGGGCGTGAATGTGCCCTACAGCTGCCGCGCAGGCAGTTGCCACGCCTGCCTGGTGCATTGCCTGGACGGGCAACCGGCGGATGCCTTGCCCGAGGCCTTGGCGCTGGACAAGCACGCACAGGGTTGGCGCCTGGCGTGCCAGTGCCGGGTGGTGGATGACCTGCGCGTGGCGGTGTTCGACCCGCTGCTCGAAGGCATGCCCGCGACGGTATGTGCACTGGACTGGTTTGGCGATGTGTTGCTCTTGCGCCTGCGGCCCGAGCGGGCGCTGCGCTACCAGGCCGGCCAGCATCTGGTGCTGTGGAACGGTGCGGTCGCGCGGCCATATTCGTTGGCAAGCCTGCCGGGTGAGGATGATTTTCTCGAGTTTCATATCGACTGCCGGCGGCCAGGGGCGTTTTGTGACAGCGCTCGGAGCTTGCGGGTTGGTGATGAGCTGCGCCTGGGCGAGCTCAGGGGCGGGGCGTTGCACTACGACCCGGACTGGCAGGAGCGGCCGCTCTGGATGTTGGCGGCGGGTACCGGGCTTGCGCCATTGTGGGGCATCTTGCGTGAGGCTGTGCGGCAGGGGCATCGCGGCGAGATTCGGGTGCTGCATGTGGCGCGGGACAGTACCGGGCATTACCTGGCTGAAGCGTTGCAGGGCAGGGTAGGTGTCACCGTCGAGCTGGTGCTGGCGGAGCAGATGGAGGAAGCGCTGGCGGGGTTGCGGATGGTGTCACGACAGACGGTGGCACTCATATGCGGGGCGCCCGCGAGTGTCGAGCGTTTCGCCCGGCGCCTGTTCATTGCTGGGGTGCCGAGAGGCCAGGTGTATGCGGATGCCTTTGTTGAACACGTTTGAACCTTGAACGAAGCACCTTGGTCAATCGCGGGCAGTTCGCGATTGACCGTTTGCCATGTGCCGGTGCTGATTGTCAGGGCGCTGTGAGGCAACGTAGCACGAAACCTTTGCGGGTCCAGCCTTGCTCCTCTTCCTCATCGTCCTCGCCGGTAACCAATGTGCTGCCGTCTGGCTGCAGTTCGCTGCTTGAGACCATATCCATGCTCTTCCCTAGAGAAAACGACAGCCAGCCATTCTCCTGAAAACCACTGTCCGGTAGGCCGTCGGGCAAGAACCTGCCGACCAAAAGATCAGCTTGACTCCCGCTAGTGTCGCCTACGGTGATGATGGCCTTGTCTTGGAAGACGGCGACCGTTTTCCAGTAACCTCCGGTGTCCAGAGAGGTAGTGATGAAGTCCGCCAACGGTTGGCCCTGATGATCGAAAGCGGCGATCACACTTTTTTGAGGTACTTCGCCGCCGGCACAGACAATGGCGTTAGACGCGAGTTTGGCAATCGAGAAAAAGTTGGCATGAGAAGTCAGCTCGGCGAACGCAAAGCCTTCGTTACCGAATGTCGAGTCATATTCACCGCTACTGTGCAGCCGGATGACACAGGCTAAGTCGAGATCAGCAGTCATGACCGACCCGCCCAGCAGAATGAACTCACCGTCCAGAAGCATCGCGGTCGTGTAAGTAAGGTATCCTCTGGGCGGTATAAGCTGCTTGTAACCGGTGCCGTTGAAGCTCGTATCCAAAGCGCCGTCGGCGTTAAACCTCATGATCATGGAGTGGGTATTGAGGTAAACCTTGTCGTTCGCCGCGAGTGTCTGCATCTGCGGTGGTCCCTCAGCGACTTCAATAACGCGGGGTGTGGATGAGACGTGTTTTTGCTCGTGCACCTCAAGGTCTGTGGGCGTTTTGATCAAAACATGGCCATCCTTGCCGAATGACGTGTCTAGCAAGCCGCTGCTGCTGAATCGAGCCAGAGCGGGTTGTAGCCCATTATGCATTCCGATCATGAGGATTTTGCCGTCTGAGAGCAGGTGAACGCTGCTGCCAACGGCGGATAACGGAGGGGCGAACTTGCCTTCGGTCAGCCCGTTGTTCTGACCAAATTGTTGATCGAGTTTGCCTGTGTTATCCACACGGAAAATGACGTAATTGCCGCCCACACCCGTGCCAACGCAAATTCTGCCGTTCCTGTTATCTGGGATTGAAGATGCGATTCGCTGAATCGACCGGTGTGGGCGAGCGATACCGTAGGCGCCGTAGTCAGGGTCCAGCACGTTCTGTTTGCGGGTTGTGCTCATTGCTTTTCACCTTTCGTGTTGAACAGTGTGAAGCCGTTGCGTCACTCAACGATCGCAGGCTGGGCGCCACGACGAAACTGGCAAAAATGCTAGGTAGCGGACATGAAAAAGCCCCGTGAGTAGGGCTCACGGGGCTTCTTGACTACGGGCGAATAAGGCAATCAGACCAGCGGATCACCGACATGCAGGATCTTCATGCCGTTGGTGCCACCGATGGTGTGGTAGCTGTCGCCCTTGGTCAGGATCACCCAGTCACCTTGTTGCACCAAACCACGCTTGAGCAGTTCGTCGACCGCCGCCTGGCTTACCTTGTCGGCCGGCAGCGAAGCCGGGTCGAAGGCGATCGGGTAGACACCGCGGAACATCGAGACGCGAGCCTGGGTAGCGCGGTGCGGCGACAGGGCGAAGATCGGCACGTGCGAACGCAGGCGCGACATGATCAGCGGGGTGTAGCCACTCTCGGTGAGGGCGATGATCGCCTTGACGCCCGGGAAGTGGTTGGCGGTGTACATGGCCGCCAGGGCGATGCTTTCGTCGCAACGCTCGAAGGTAGTGTGCAGGCGGTGGCTGGACTTCTGGTTGGTCGGGTGCTTCTCGGCACCCTGGCAGATGCGCGCCATGGCCTGGACGGCTTCGATCGGGTAGGCGCCGGCGGCACTTTCGGCCGACAGCATCACCGCATCGGTGTTGTCCAGCACGGCGTTGGCCACGTCGGACACTTCGGCGCGGGTCGGCATCGGGTTCTGGATCATCGACTCCATCATCTGGGTCGCCACGATCACCGCTTTGTTGTTGCGGCGGGCGTGCTGGATGATCTTCTTCTGGATGCCGATCAGTTCGGCGTCGCCGATTTCCACGCCCAGGTCGCCACGGGCAACCATGACGGCGTCGGAGGCGGCGATCAGCTTGTCGAGGGTTTCGTCGTCGGCAACGGCTTCGGCACGCTCGATCTTGGCCACCAGCCAGGCGCTGCCGCCGGCCTCGTCACGCAGCTTGCGGGCGTATTCCATGTCGCTGGCGTCACGTGGGAACGATACGGCCAGGTAGTCCAGGTCCATTTCCGCGGCCAGCTTGATGTCGGCCTTGTCTTTTTCGGTCAGGGCCGGTGCGGTCAGGCCGCCACCTTTGCGGTTGATGCCTTTGTGGTCCGACAGCGGGCCACCGATGATCACTACGCAGTGCAGTGCATCAGCAGTGGCGGTCTCGACGCGCATGACCACACGGCCGTCGTCGAGCAGCAGTTCGTCACCGACGCCGCAGTCCTTGACCAGGTCGGGATAGTCGATACCGACGATGTCCTGGTTGCCTTCGGTCAGCGGGTGGGCGGTGGAGAAGGTGAACTTGTCACCGATCTTCAGTTCGATGCGCTTGTTGCTGAACTTGGCGATGCGGATCTTCGGACCTTGCAGGTCGCCCAGCAATGCGACGTGGCGGCCGTTCTTGGCCGCGATTTCACGGATCAGGCGAGCGCGCGCCTTGTGCTCGTCCGGCGTGCCGTGGGAGAAGTTCAGACGTGCCACGTCCAGGCCGGCAAGGATCAGTTGTTCGATCACTTCCGGCGAGTTGCTGGCGGGGCCAAGGGTGGCGACGATTTTGGTACGGCGGATGGTCATGCACAGACTCCTATAGTGAAGCGCAGCGAAAGGCTACTCCTGAATCTCGCTGTAGTCATTGTTCCGTTGCACTACCTGCGACCAAGGCAGGGTAGCGTTTGAACGGTCAGGCCATCCTCGCAAAAGGGTGTGAAGATTTATGGGCAAAGGCCGATACACTGGCATCAAAGGAGACCCCTCATGCGAGCCCTGATCGTTTTAGCCTTGGCGGCCAGCGCCGTCGGCTGCACCCGCTGGTCCATGGACCACCACTTGAACAATGCCTACCGTGCCTACGACCGCGGTGATTGCCAGCGGGTGATGCTGGAGCTTTCGCAGGTCGATCGCACCAGCCGCGCGCGACCGTTCGTCCACCCCGAGGTGTCGCTGCTGCGTGGCCAGTGCCTGGAACGCCAGAAACTGTTCGTGGACGCTGCACAGACCTACGAGTACATGATCCATGCCTACCCGGGCAACGAATACGCGTACCGCGCCCAGGCCCGGCTGCAGACCCTCGAGAAGCTTGGCCATTACCGTGGCGCCGAGGCTGCCGTGGCCAACCCGGTGCAGACCACCCCTTGGCGTTAACACCAAGGTGTGATTTATTTCACGGGATTAACCGCGCGCGCTGCGCTAATCTGTAACTCAGTTGTTACAACAACCGCCAGTACCGCGCATTCCTGGCACCGGGTACGGACTGCACTTGTGATCATCTTCAACAAGCGGCATATCGAACGCCATCAGTTGCCCTGCGTTCTCAAGGTCTTCAACCGTTTTACCGATCAGCCGATCGGCCAGCTGGGTAATGCCTCAGTAGACGGTTTGATGCTCATCAGCCAACTGCCGGTGCTGGTCGGGCCGGATTACGAGCTGCAATTGCGTTTGCCGTTGGCCGGTGGCGGGTATCAGTTCATCAACCTCACCGCCAGTTGCCTGTGGTGCCGCGAAGACCAGACGCCCGGCCATTACGACTCCGGCTTCATGTTGCTGCAGGCGCCCCGCGAGTACGACGAGTTCGTTCGCTCTCTGCACGACTATTTCAGTTTCCGCCCCGCCAACGCTTCCGCTAGAGCCGAGTAGGCTAGAATCGGGTCGACCTCGATACAGGACGACCCCGTGAGCTCCAGCATTTTCTGGCACGACTACGAAACCACTGGCATCAACCCGCGCTGCGACCGGCCGCTGCAGGTGGCCGGTGTGCGCACCGACTTCGACCTCAACGAAATCGAAGAACCGATCAGCCTCTATTGCCGCCCCTCGGACGACATCCTGCCGCACCCGGCTGCTTGCCTGGTCACCGGCATCACCCCGCAACAACTGGAAACCCAAGGGCTGTGCGAAGCCGAATTCATGACCCGGGTGCACGCGCAACTGGCGCGCCCAGGCACCTGTGGCGCTGGCTACAACACCCTGCGCTTTGACGATGAAGTGACGCGCTACAGCCTTTACCGCAACTTTTTCGACCCTTACGCCCGTGAGTGGCAGGGCGGCAACAGCCGCTGGGACCTGATCGACATCGTGCGCACGGCCTATGCCTTGCGCCCTGAAGGCATCGAGTGGCCGCAGCAGGATGGCCGTACCAGCCTGCGCCTGGAGCTGCTCAGCAAAGCCAATGGCATCGACCATGGCCACGCCCACGAGGCACTTTCCGACGTGCGGGCCACGATTGCCCTGGCGCGCTTGATCCGGCAGAAACAGCCGAAATTGTATGAGTGGCTGTTTCAGCTACGCAGTAAACAAAAAGTGATGGAACAGGTCCGTTTGTTGCAGCCGCTGGTACATATTTCGGGGCGTTTTTCGGCGGCCCGTAATTACCTGGGCGTGGTCCTGCCGCTGGCGTGGCACCCGCGCAATCGCAATGCCCTGATTGTCTGCGACCTGCATCAGGAAACCCTACCGTTATTGCGGGAAAGTCCTGAAGTTCTTCGTCAGCGCTTGTATACCCGCCACGAAGAATTGGCCGAGGGCGAATTACCCGTTCCGCTTAAATTGGTGCAGATCAATCGTTGCCCAGTGCTGGCGCCACTCTCGGTATTGCGCCCGGCCGATCAACAACGGTTGGGCATCGACTTGACGTTGTTACAATCGCGTGGCGAACAGCTGGCCAATCAACAAGCACACTGGCAAGACAAGCTGGAACACATCTACGGCAAGGATGATTTCACGCCGAGTGAAGATCCTGAACAACAGTTGTATGACGGTTTTCTGGGCGACCGTGATCGGCGTTTGTGTGAGCAAGTTCGCACGCTGGAACCCGCGCAATTGGGCCAGGGGCACTGGATGTTCGATGACCCGCGCATGCCTGAACTGTTGTTCCGTTATCGGGCTCGCAACTTCCCTGAGACCTTGAACAGTGAAGAGCGTCAGCGTTGGTATGGCTTCTGTCAGCAACGCCTGAGCGACCCGCAGTGGGGCGCGCCGAATACCCTGGGTGATTTCGAGCAGGCGCGGCAGCGTGCCTGGGAAGGCGCTGACGAGGCGGGCCGGCGGGTACTGGACGCGTGGCAGGAACACGCGCGAAAACTGCAGGCACAATTTGCAATTGCGCAGTGAATGGAAAAACAAAAACGCCGGCATTGAGCCGGCGTTTTTTTGTTGCGCTAAGCAACGTTGAGCGTGCGGACAATCAGTCCAGCAAGGTCGCCCAGCTTTCAACCACGTCACCACCCCACTTGGCTTTCCATTCTTTCAGGGTTTTGTGGTTGCCGCCTTTGGTTTCGATCACTTCACCATTGTGCGGGTTCTTGTATTGCTTGACCTTGCGCGCACGCTTAGTGGCGGTAGGCTTGACCGCGCCGCGAGGCGCTTTGCTCAGTTTCGACTCTGGGTCGAGCAGGGCAATCACATCACGCAGCGACTTGGAGTACTCGCCCATCAGCGTGCGCAGTTTGCCTTCGAACTCCAGCTCTTGCTTCAGCTTGTCGTCTTGCGACAGGTTGGCCAGGCGGGCTTGAAGTTCCTTGATGGCTTCTTCGGTGGCGCGGTACTCGTTAATCAGGGACATGGAGAGTTCCTTTAATGCGTGTTCAGAAATGTGTGGGCCAATAATAGACAGGCGATACTCGCAAGTAAACATACAAATGGGCCATTAACTGTTAATTAAGCTGTGACAACATTTCTCTGCGTGAACAAAAATTTACATTAGCCCTGCGTTTTGTCATGCCGCTGAACAGGGCCACGTCTTGTGTGCCTGGCGGTGTGCACAACGCACGCGGTGCGATCCATACTGCGTTTTTCCTGGCGGGCCGCTAGAATGAGCGCCTTTGCGAAGTTCTGGAGTCTCATTCATGCGCACCTATCGTCTGGTGATCGCCTGCCCCGACCGTGTTGGCATCGTGGCGAAAGTCAGTAATTTCCTGGCCTTGTACAATGGCTGGATCAACGAAGCCAGCCACCACTCCGATGAACAGAGTGGTTGGTTCTTCATGCGTCATGAAATCCGTGCCGAATCCCTGCCATTCGGTATCGAGGCATTCCGCGAGGCGTTCGCGCCCATCGCCGAAGAGTTCTCCATGACCTGGCGTGTGACCGACTCGGCGCAAAAGAAGCGCGTGGTGTTGATGGCCAGCCGCGAATCCCACTGCCTGGCCGACCTGCTGCACCGCTGGCACACCGATGAGCTGGATTGCGATATCCCGTGCGTTATCTCCAACCACAACGACCTGCGCAGCATGGTCGAGTGGCACGGCATTCCGTTCTTCCATGTACCGGTCGACCCCAAGGACAAGGCGCCAGCCTTCGCCGAAGTGTCGCGCCTGGTCCAGGAGCACGCGGCCGACGTGGTAGTGCTGGCTCGCTACATGCAAATCCTGCCGCCGCAGCTGTGCCAGGACTACGCTGAAAAAGTGATCAACATCCACCACAGCTTCCTGCCGTCGTTCGTCGGCGCCAAGCCTTACCATCAAGCGGCCCTGCGCGGCGTGAAGCTGATCGGTGCGACGTGCCACTACGTGACCGAAGAGCTGGATGCCGGCCCGATCATCGAGCAGGACGTGGTACGTGTCAGCCATGCCGACAGTATCGAAGACATGGTCCGCTTCGGCCGTGATGTCGAGAAGATGGTGCTGGCCCGCGGCCTGCGTTATCACCTGGAAGACCGCGTGCTGGTGCACGGCAACAAGACCGTGGTGTTCGACTGATACAGACACGGGGCTGCGATGCAGCCCCCAGACTGGGGATGTTGTATGGCAAACTCGCGCAATAAACCCACCGCCTCACTACCGCCAACCCTCGGCGAGGGCTGCCTGGCCCGCTATGACCCCGAGGCCCTGAGTGACGCCGACGGCACCGACTTCCCCGGTGCAGCCGAACTCTGGCAGCAACTCAACCCGCCTGCCGCCGCCAACGCTCCAGCAGCGGGCGTGCCAGCAGGCAAGCGAACACCGGCCCACCCGCCAGCAGATAAAAGTAGTAAGTGACCGCGCGCCAGATAACGATCGCTGCGGCCGCTGTCGAACTGCCCACCAAGGGTGTAAGCAGGCTTGCCGAGGTCAATTCGGCGGCACCTGCGCCCCCCGGCAACAGGCTGAACTGGCCGGCGCTGAGCGAGAGCATCTGCACCAGGAAGCTGGGGATCCACGACAGCTCCACGCCCAACCCCTTCAGCACCAGGTACAGCACGCTGTAGCGCAGGCCCCAATGCGCGCAGGTCAGGGTGAACACCAGTGCCAGCGTGCGCTTGGGCAGGCGCCAGGTTTGTGCCAGGGCGTCGATGAAGTGCAGCAGCTTGCGCGCCCAGCGGCGTTTACGCCCCGCAGACATCCCCAGGCGCTGTAACAGGCGACCGTTCAAGCGCATCAGCCCGCGCCGGTAGCGCAGCAGCCCCAGCACTACGACCAATGCCGCACACAGCAACAGTGCGCTGCCCAGCAACATGCTTTGCTGGCTGTGCCCCAGGCGGTGGAACAACGCATAGCCGGCGATCGCCAGCATCGCGCAGAAGAAAAACAGCAAGTCGTTCAACTGGTCCATGGCGAATACCGCGCCGCTGCGCGCCGGGCCAATGCGGTCGCGCGCCAGCAAGGCCATGAGGGTCAGCGGGCCGCCGCTGCCGCCAGGGGTGGTACAGATGGCGAACTCGGTGGCCATGACCACGCCGAGGCTGCGCAGGTAACGCAGTTGTGCGCCTTGCTGGCCGAGCAGCAGGCGCAGGCGAATGGCGTTGATCACCCAGCACAGCACGATCATGCCCAGCAGCATCAGTAACAGGCCGGGGTCGAAGCGTTGCAGGCGGGGCAGCAGTTCGCTGCCGCCCAGCAGCGTCGGTACCAACACCGCGCCCAGCAGGGCCAGGCCTAGCCAGCCCAGGCGATTCATGCGCTGGCCTGGCGGTCCAGCCAGGCGGACTTGGTCAACGGCTCGCGGCCCTCTGCCAGCAGCGCCTGCAGGGTGTGTAGCCAGTAGTCGCGTGATACGCGGTGGCGCATGTCCACCGGGTGCAGGCCGAGGCGCAGGGTCTGCGCGCCACGCCAGCGTTGGCATTGCCAGTCGCAAAGCACCTTCGACACCCTTCGGCGCCAGGCGCTGCGTGCGCTCCACACCAGGCCGGGGGCCTCGATGGCGGTGAACTCAGGCAGGCGGTACAGGTGCTGCGGTGTGCTGGTGTAGCGCAGCGGCAATTGGCGCAAGGCCTGGCGCGTGCCTTCGCTCATCAGCCAGGCGGGGGCGACGAAGCCGGCAACCGGCCAGGCTTGCCGCTCGAACACTGCCAGGCCTTGTTCCAGGCGTGCTAGCGCCTGACGTTGATCCAGCCCGTAGAATTCGCCTTCATGGGTATAGATGCGGCGCATGAAGAATGCGCCGGGGCTGCGCGGTGGCGCGCCGTCGTCGGCGTGGTAGTAGCCATGCAGCGCCAGCTCATCACCCAGTGCCAGGCGCCGGTCGAGTAGGCGGCAGAACGTGGGCGAGCGGTGCAGGGGGTTGCGGTGGTGAAAGTCTGGCACCACCAGCCAGGTCATGGGTACACCGCCAATCTTGTCGACGGCTTCGACGAAGGGTTGGTAGTCGGGCCAGGTCTCGGGCGCGATGTCGTGCAGCACCAGCATCAGGCTGCGTGCTGCGCTGCCGGTTTCAGCCATGGGCCCGCGCCCGCGGTTGGTGGCCGAGCACGGCCTGGTAATGCTGCAGCAGGCCGGCGACCACGTTGTCCCATGAGTAGTGTTGCTCGACATGGCGGCGGGCTTGGGTGCCGAGGGTACGCACACCCTCTTCGAACACCTGGCGCACCGCCTGCGCCATCGCCGCCCCGTCATTGGCCTGGCACAGCCGCCCGCATTGTTCGTTGACGATCTCGCCAAAGGCACCGGCACGCACCGCCACCACTGGCGTCGCGCTGGCCATGGCTTCGAGAATGACCAGGCCAAAGGTTTCCTGGTCGCCGGCATGCACCAGCAGGTCGGCACTGGCCATCAGCCTGGCGACCTCCTGCGGCGGGCAGAAGTGGTCGATCACGCTGACGTTCTGCGGCACATTCACAGGCATGTTGGAGCCCACCAGCAACAGGTGGTAGGGCCGCCCCAGGCGCTGCATGCAGTCGAGCAGAACCGGCAGGTTCTTTTCCCGCGAGCCACGGCCGGCGTAGATCAGCAGGCGGCTGGTGTCGGCAATCCCAAGTTCCGCGCGCAGGTGCGGGTCGCGGTGGTCGGGGTTGAAGGTGGCCAGGTCTACACCCAGGCGCTGCACATGCACATCGCGTATGCCCAGCCGGCGCAGTTTGTCGGCCATCACCTGGCTGGGGGCCAGCACCCGGTCGAAGTTGCCGTACAGTTTGCTGACGTAGGCTTCGACATTGGGCGTGAACCAATTGCCCATGCGGTTGCTGACCAGCAGCGGCAGGTCGGAGTGGTAGAAGCCAATCACCGGCACATCGAGCTGGCGGCGTGCCTCCAGGGCAGCCCAAGCGGTCAGGTACGGGTCGCCGACTTCGATCAGGTCGGGTTTGAGGCTGCGCAGTACATTGCACCAAGGCGCCAGGCGCACCGGGAAGCGGTAGCCATTGCCAAAGGGCAGGGGAGGGGCCGGCACCTGGTAGATGCCATCGGTGTGTTGCGCGCTGGCGCCGGGGATCAACAAGCTGTGGCGCACGCCTTGGATGGCATCGAGGCGGCGGTGTTTGGCATCAAGATAGGTACGTACGCCACCACTGGCGGGGGCGTAGAACATGGTGATGTCGGCAATGTGCACGATCAGCATCCCTCCGGGATCGTCTTCGGGTCTGTCATCCGGCCGTAATGGGCCGGCGATGACGCGCCTAAAGGTTGACCTACCAGAAGGATAGTTTGTTCGATCGAGGTTGGGCTGGTTGCTGCGGGCTTGTAAGCGCAGCCTTTTGCTGCGAAGAGGTCGGCACGGACGCTACAGCTTTGTGGGCTGAGCTGGCCTCTTCGCAGCGCAGGGCTGCGCCTACAGGGGGCTATTGAACCGTCATTAGATGCGGAAGCTGCCCACCAGGTGTTTCAGGCGCGAAGCCTGTTGCTCCAGGTCCGAACACGCGCGCAGGGTGGCCTGCAGGTTTTCGACACCTTCCTGGTTGAGCATGTTGATCTCGTTGATGTCCATGTTGATCGCCTCGACCACGGCTGTCTGCTCTTCGGTGGCGGTGGCCACCGACTGGTTCATGCCGTCGATCTCGCCGATACGCACCGTCACGCTGTCCAGCCGCTCGCCGGCCTGGTTGGCGATCTGCACGCTGTCCTGGCTGTGGCGCTGGCTCTGGCCCATGGTGTCGACCGACTCGCGGGCACCGACCTGCAGCTCTTCGATCATGGTCTGCACCTGTTGTGCCGACTCTTGGGTGCGGTGTGCCAGGTTGCGCACCTCGTCGGCGACCACGGCAAAGCCACGCCCGGCTTCACCGGCGCGGGCGGCTTCGATCGCCGCGTTCAAGGCCAGCAGGTTGGTCTGCTGGGAGATGCTGGTGATGACTTCGAGAATCTGGCCAATGTTGACGGTCTTGCTGTTGAGCGTCTCGATGTGCGCACTGGAGGTGACGATCAAGTCGGACAGGCGGTTCATCGCGGCGATGTTGCGCTCGACCACCTGCTGGCCTTCTTCGGCCAGCAGCCGTGCGGAGCTGGCGTGTTGCGAGGCCTGGGCGGCATTGCCGGCGATTTCCTGTGCGGCGGCGCCCAGTTCGTTGATGGCGGCGGCGACGCTGTTGGTGCGGTTGGATTGCTCGTCCGAGTTGGTCATCGACGAGTTCGAGGCGCTGATCACGCGCAGGGCCACTTCATTGACCTGCTCGGTGGCCGAGGACACTTCGCGGATGGAGCCGTGGATACGCTCGACGAAGCGGTTGAAGGCGCTGCCGAGCAGGCCGAATTCGTCGTGGTTGTGGATGCGCAGACGCTTGGTCAGGTCGCCTTCGCCTTCGGCGATGTCTTCCATGGCGCGGGTCATGGTCAGCAACGGTTGCATCAGCACGCGAATCAGCAGGCCGAGCAGGCCGATGATGATGACCACCGCGACCAGCGTGGCGATCACCGCCGAGGTGCGGAAGGTGCTGAGCATGGAGAAGGCTTTGTCCTTGTCCACCGACAGGCCGATGTACCAGTTGGCCGAAGGCAGGCCTTTGATCGGGGTGAAGGTGAGCAGGCGGGTCTCGCCCTGGGCCTGGACTTCCGTCAGCTCACCGGACAGTTTCGGCGTGTGCTGAGGGAACAGGTCTGACAGCGATTTCATCACCAGGCTCTGGTCCGGGTGTACCAGGATTTTACCTTGGTCGTTGACCAGGAAGGCGTAGCCCATGCCGCCGAAGTTCAGCGAGTTGATGATCTGCACCAAGCCGTCGAGGGCCAGGTCGCCGCCGACCACGCCCACGCTGTTGGAGACCTTGCTGAGGATGCCGATGACCATCTTGTTGGTGGTCATGTCGATGTACGGCTCGGTCAGGGTCGCGCCAGAGGCGTTCATGCCGTCCTTGTACCAGGGGCGGGTACGCGGGTCATAACCCTCAGGCATCTTGGCGTCCGGGCGCACGCTGAAGCCGCCATCGACCTTGCCCAGGTACACGGTGAGGAAGCTTGTGATCAGCGCATTCTGCCCCATCAGGGTTTCAGCGTCGTTGGGGGCCTGGGCAATGTTCTGTGCCAGGTTCTCCACCAGCTTTATACGGCCTTCGAACAGGTTGCGGATATTGGTCGAAGTCGACTCGCCCATTTCAGTCAGATAATTCTCCAGATCCTCTCTGATGGCATTACGCTGGAGATAATCGTTATAGAGGGTGAACAGGCTGAAGGCGAGTATCACGATCAGTGAGGCCGCCAAGAGAATCTTGTGGCTGAAACGAAGGCTTTTGCTCATGGAGTAATCGGTTCCGCTAAGGTTTTATCGGGCGTTCGCACGAATACATCTGCAAGACAGTGCAACATCCCGGGAAGTCCTAGTTGGGTTGTTACTGTGTTCTAGGCGAATATCACCCCGAGGTATCGGCCGATACGCGGCAAAGCTTGAGAAGAGGATGAAAGAAGATGTCGGATTCTTCGCAAATAGTTGTAGGGGCGGGCCTTGATGGTCAGCCTGTCAATCAAGCCATGCGCCTCGCCAACCGTCACGGCCTGGTGGCCGGCGCCACTGGCACCGGCAAGACGGTCACCTTGCAGCACCTGGCCGAGGTGTTCAGTGATGCGGGCGTGGCGGTGTTCGCGGCCGATGTAAAAGGCGACCTGTGCGGCCTGGGTGCGGCGGGCGCACCGCAGGGCAAGGTGGCCGAACGCATTGCCGGCATGCCTTGGTTGGGGCATACGCCGCAGGCTTATCCGGTAAGCCTGTGGGATATCGCCGGGCAGTCCGGCCACCCCTTGCGCACGACCCTCAGCGAAATGGGGCCGCTGCTGCTGGGTAACCTGCTGGAACTGACCGACAGCCAGCAGGCAGCCTTGTATGCGGCATTCAAGGTGGCCGACCGTGAAGGCCTGCTGTTGCTCGACCTCAAGGACCTCAAGGCGCTGCTGGCGCACCTGAAGGACAACCCGCAGATGCTGGGTGAAGACAGCGCGCTGATGACCAGTGCCTCCACCCAGGCCTTGCTGCGTCGCCTGGCGACACTGGAGCAGCAAGGTGCCGAGGCGCTGTTCGGTGAGCCCGCGTTGCAACTCGAAGACTTGCTGCGGCCCGGCAGTGACGGCCGTGGGCGCATCCACCTGCTTGATGCCAGCCGGCTGGTGCATGAAGCGCCGAAGGTGTATGCAACCTTCCTGCTGTGGCTGTTGGCGGAGTTGTTCGAACAGTTGCCAGAGCGCGGCGATGCCGACAAGCCAGTACTGACGCTGTTCTTCGATGAAGCGCACTTGCTGTTCAATGGCACGCCCAAGGCGTTGCAGGACCGCCTGGAGCAGGTGGTTCGGCTGATTCGCTCCAAGGGCGTGGGGGTCTACTTCGTGACCCAGTCGCCAGGTGATCTACCCGATGCGGTGCTGGCCCAATTGGGTTTGCGCATCCAGCATGGTTTGCGTGCGTTCACCGCAAAAGAGCAGAAGTCGCTGCGGGCCGTGGCCGATGGTTTCCGCCCCAACCCCGCATTCGACAGCCTGGCGGTGCTGACCGAGCTGGGTATTGGTGAAGCGTTGGTCGGTACGCTGGAAGAGAAGGGCACCCCCGCCATGGTGCAGCGGGTGCTGATTGCGCCGCCGCAGTCGCGTATCGGGCCATTGAGTGCGGCTGAGCGCACTGCATTGATTACCTCGTCACCGCTGGCCGGGCGTTATGACAAGCCGGTGGACCGTGAGTCGGCTTATGAAATGCTCACTCAGCGCAAAGGTGAGCCTGTCGAGCCAGCGCCAGTGCCGAAGGCCGATGAAGAGAGCTTTGCCGACAAAGCTGGCGATTTTTTGCAGAGTGCAGCGGGGCAGGCGATCAAGTCCGCCGTGCGGCAGGCGGCCAATCAGTTGGGGCGGCAATTGGTGCGCGGGCTGATGGGGTCGTTATTGGGGGGCAAGAAGCGCTAGCAGCGCCACGCACTGCAGGAGCAGCCTTGTGCTGCGAAGAGGCCGGTACAGCCCATGAAGCTGTAGTGCCTTTGCCGACGTTTTCGCAGCGCAAGGCTGCTCCTACAGGGGCGCGGTAATATGAAAAAGGCGCCCGAAGGCGCCTTTTTCTACAGCGGTGTCGCTCAGCCGATTGCCTTGGACGCCAGCCAGAACAGGCCAGCTGCCAAGCCCATCGAGGCAGGCAGGGTCAGGATCCAGGCCAGCAGGATGGTCTTCACGGTGCCGCCTTGCAGGCCGCTCTTGTTGGCGACCATGGTACCGGCCACGCCGGACGACAACACGTGGGTGGTCGATACCGGCAGGCTGAACACGTTGGCCATGCCGATGGCACAGGCCGCGGTGATCTGCGCCGACATGCCCTGGGCGTAGGTCATGCCCTGCTTGCCGATCTTCTCGCCAACGGTCAGGACCACGCGCTTCCAGCCGACCATGGTACCCAAGCCCAAGGCCAGGGCAACGGCCACGATCACCCAGAACGGTGCGTATTCGGTGGTGGCGGTGAGGTCTTTGCGCAGCTTCTCAAGGTCTGCCTTTTCACGGGCATCAAGGCCTGGCAGCTTGCCGACCTTTTTCGCCGTGTCATCCAGGCAGAGCAGGTAGCGGCGAACTTCCACGCGCTTCTCGGCATCCAGGGTGTGGTAGTCGGTCACGCCCTTGAGCGAGGCCTGCAACGCGGCGATGGTCGGCTCGGTCTGCTGCGGGTTGCAGCTGAACTGCTCCGGCAGGTCGCTCGCCTTGGCCTTGCCCAATGCCAGGAACTCACCCAGGGTGGCGGCATTGCGCTCGTAGAACTGGCTCATGTGCAAGGTGGCGTCGCGGGTGCGTTCGATCTGATAGGTGGTGCTGTTCAGGTCGAGCACGAACTTGGCCGGTACGATACCGATCAGCACCAGCATGATCAGGCCAATGCCTTTCTGGCCATCGTTGGAGCCGTGCACGAAGCTCACGCCCATGGCCGAAATCACCAGTACCAGGCGGTTCCAGAACGGCGGGTGCTTCTTGTCGTCGAGCTTGCGGCGCTGTTCAGGCGTCTTGTGCATCTTCGACAGCGGGCGCCACCATTTAAGGCCGATCAGCACCAGCGCAGCGACCGCGAAGCCGGCCATTGGCGAGACCACAAGCGACATGGCGATGTCGATCGCCTTCTGCCAGTTGACGCCATCGCCCAGCGGGATGTCGTTGATCAGGGCGTTGGCCAGGCCGACACCGAGGATCGAGCCGATCAGCGTGTGCGAGCTGGAAGCCGGGATACCGAAGTACCAGGTGCCCAGGTTCCAGGTGATGGCCGCAGCCAACAGCGAGAAGACCATGGCCAGGCCGTGTCCGGTGTTCACATTGATCAGCAGCTCTACCGGCAGCAGGTGAACGATGGCATAGGCCACCCCGACACCACCGAGCAGAACGCCGAGGAAGTTGAACACGCCGGAGAAGAACACGGCGAGGTGCGGCGGCATGGCTTTGGTATAGATGACGGTAGCTACCGCGTTGGCGGTGTCATGAAAGCCATTGATGAACTCGAAGGCGAGTACGAAGGTCAAGGCGAGCAGGAGGCTCACCAACACCCAGGCATCCAGTCCGCTGAATAAATCGATCATGAAGGTTGTCTGGCGGTCTTAGGGGGGCGGGATTATGCCAGAAAATATTGGCAATCGATGCACCTGCTACAGACCAATAGCACGCACTGTGACGCAGCCTCCACGTGCTTGCCAACGCTTGCATGAACAGTAGCGTCCGCAAAAAAGCGTGAAATATTCAAAAAATCGGCAAATGTCTGGGAAATAATCGACGCTTGACTGATTCAAACGGTCGTATGAAATTTGTGTAATTCCATTTCATCATCGACCTCTGAGTAAAGATCGACCGCGCCCGGGCAGGCCGGGCGACGACGCGGAAGGCGGAACGTTGCGCTTACGGCTTGTCGCTGCGCAGTTCCTTTTCCATTTTTTCCAGTTCCTGGTTGAACGCCTGGTCACGCACGCTGGCGCGCTTGCGCCACGGTTTGCGTTCGGGGTCCGGTTGGGCGGCGTAAGTGGTCACTTCACCACCGTAAACATCCTTGTAACGTTCAGCCTGGCGCTCGAGTTCTGCGCGCAGTTCATCTTTCGTCACAGTAGTACCTGAGTAAGTTGAATTAAGACTGTTGTTTTAGCTGTACAGCATGCCCCTGCGCATACAAAGGATGCCACAGGGAAAGCAGAGGGGGTGCCATACAGAACCTGCACATGCGTGGGTTGCCCGTAAGTGCTGGAGACAGCGGTGTGTTCCATTACCACAGCAACAAGGCGTACAACCCAATCGATTATAGCAACCGATAATTCTTCGAACAGGGATATTTACCAAAGCCTGACATGCCCGTCGAAGTAGTTGGGCTCAATGGGTAACGCGTCACACCGTGCGTATAACTTTGAAAGGAGCGAGCGGCAAAAGTTCGTCGGCCAGCCATGGCGAGCGCAGAAAGTAAAACGGCCTCGCACAAGGCGAGGCCGTTGCCTGGGACTTCTACGGTGGGTACCTGACCAGTCTCTCCAAAGAAGCCACAAAGTGGCATGAGAAAGGTATAAGCAAAAGTGTCAGCGGTCAATTGCGATTATCGGCCGTTCGTTCGATAATCGCACGAACCAGCGTTTTTTTTGAGGTGAGCGATGAGCGACGAAACAGCGGCCAACGAATCTGCCAACCCAGAGTCGGCACGCCCTGCCGCACCCGCCCTGGCGCCGCCGATCGTGGCGTCGCCGGCCAAGCGTATTCAGGCGTTTACTGGCGACCCGGATTTCATGACCTCCCTCGCGCGAGGGCTGGCGGTTATCCAGGCGTTTCAGGAGCGCAAGCGCCACCTGACCATCGCCCAGATCAGCCACCGCACCGAAATCCCTCGCGCAGCCGTGCGCCGTTGCCTGCATACCTTGATCAAGCTGGGCTATGCGACGACTGACGGGCGCACATATTCACTGTTGCCCAAGGTGCTGACCCTGGGCCATGCCTACCTGTCGTCGACGCCATTGGCGATTTCTGCGCAGCCGTACCTGGACCGCATCAGTGACCAACTGCACGAGGCGGCCAACATGGCCACCCTCGAAGGTGACGACATCCTTTATATAGCCCGATCGGCGACTGTGGAGCGGTTGATCTCGGTCGACCTGTCGGTAGGCGGGCGCTTGCCGGCCTACTGCACGTCGATGGGGCGCATCTTGCTGGCGGCGATGGACGACACCAGCCTGCGCGAGTACCTCGACCGGGCTGACCTCAAGCCGCGTACCAGCCGCACCTTGCACGATGCCGAATCGTTGTTTGCCTGCATTCAGCAAGTACGAGCCCAGGGCTGGTGCGTGGTGGACCAGGAGCTGGAGCAAGGGCTGCGTTCCATCGCCGTGCCGATCTATGACGCTTCGGGGCAGGTGCTGGCTGCATTGAACGTCAGCACCCACGTCGGGCGTGTGACGCGCAGCGAACTGGAGCAGCGCTTCTTGCCGATCCTGCTGGCAGCCAGTCGGGACCTTTGCCATCAATTGTTCGGGTGATGCCGCGCAAGGGAGGGCCGCTGAGCGCCCTTCCTGCCCCATTATCGAGCACGGACGCCTTTCCTGTTCGATAAACGCACAATGTCGTGCTCAGTGAATTGCGTCGTCCCGGTAGGCTGATTAATGTCTCTCGCAACGGTCGGCTTTGCCGACCGAACAAGAAAAACATGTGAGGCACATACCATGACTACTGTCCCATCGCTGCCGCGGCCGCACCCGCTCGCAGCACTGTTGTATCCAGGCTGACGCAGGCCGCCATCCTCCTATTATCGAACCCTGTACTTGCGCGCTGAGTGCAGTGGCATGGCCGTGCCCTAATTCTGGATAACAACAATGAACCAACCGCAAACCAACGTCGGCAAATGCCTCGACGTCCAGTCGTTCATCAACGACCAGCCGCTGTCCCGCTATCAATGGCGCGTCGTGCTGCTGTGTTTTCTGATCGTTTTCCTCGATGGCCTGGACACTGCCGCCATGGGCTTCATCGCCCCGGCCTTGTCGCAGGAGTGGGGCATCGACCGCGCCAGCCTCGGCCCGGTCATGAGTGCCGCGTTGATCGGCATGGTGTTCGGCGCACTGGGCTCAGGCCCGCTGGCCGACCGTTTCGGGCGTAAAGGCGTGCTGGTGGCTGCCGTGCTGGTGTTCGGCGGCTTCAGCCTGGCCTCGGCCTACGCGACCAACGTCGACCAGTTGTTGGTCCTGCGCTTCCTCACCGGGCTTGGCCTGGGTGCGGGTATGCCCAATGCGACGACGCTGCTGTCCGAGTACACCCCTGAGCGGCTCAAATCGCTGCTGGTGACCAGCATGTTCTGCGGCTTCAATCTGGGCATGGCGGGCGGTGGGTTTATCTCCGCGAAGATGATCCCGGCGTATGGCTGGCATAGCCTGCTGGTGATCGGTGGCGTGCTGCCGCTGTTGCTGGCGGTGGTGTTGCTCATCTGGTTGCCGGAGTCGGCACGCTTCCTGGTAGTGCGTAATCGCGGTACGGATAAAGTCCGCAAAACCCTGGCGCCGATTGCGCCGCAGGTAGTGGCCCAGGCGGCCAGCTTCAGCGTGCCGGAGCAAAAGGCGGTGGCGGCGCGCAACGTATTCGCGGTCATCTTCTCGGGCACCTACGGCCTGGGCACGATGTTGCTGTGGCTGACTTACTTCATGGGCTTGGTGATTGTCTATCTGTTGACCAGCTGGCTGCCGACCCTGATGCGTGACAGCGGGGCCAGCATGGAGCAGGCGGCGTTCATTGGCGCACTGTTCCAGTTTGGCGGCGTGCTGAGCGCAGTCGGGGTGGGCTGGGCCATGGATCGCTTCAACCCGCACAAGGTCATCGGCATTTTCTACCTGCTGGCCGGGGTGTTTGCCTACGCAGTTGGGCAGAGCCTGGGCAACATCACCCTGCTCGCCACCCTGGTGCTGGTCGCTGGCATGTGCGTTAACGGTGCGCAGTCGGCCATGCCGTCGCTGGCTGCCCGCTTCTACCCAACCCAAGGGCGTGCCACGGGCGTTTCGTGGATGCTGGGCATCGGCCGCTTTGGCGCGATCCTCGGCGCCTGGAGTGGTGCGACGCTGCTGGGCCTGGGCTGGAATTTCGAACAGGTGCTGACAGCGCTGCTGGTGCCGGCGGCATTGGCGACGGTGGGTGTGGTCGTGAAAGGGCTGGTCAGCCACGCGGACGCGACCTGAGTGCCGAAGGGGGCCGCTTTGCGGCCCATTCGCAGCACAAGGCTGCTCCTACAGTAGAAATACATAAATGGTTCGATAATCGCACATAAGGTCGATTATCGGATTGTAAGGGACCTACCAGTCTCCTTAATCTGAACGCACTGATGAACCCTGACCGGGAGTCTCCAAAGCGAGCCGGCACCCCATGAATTCGCTGTCGCTGCGGTTCATTCGGGGGCCAATCCGCGAGCAGATCGTTGCGGCCATCCGCTGGGCGATCCGCTTTGCCGGCGACGTGCAGACCACCACCGAATCCACCCGAATCGAGATGTCCGCCTTACGCGACCTCGAAGCCCATACCGCCGCGGCCCATGGCCAGATGGCAGGAGAAGCCAAATGCGCGACGTATTCATCTGTGACGCCATCCGCACCCCGATCGGCCGCTTCGGCGGCGCCCTGGCCGGCGTGCGCGCCGATGACCTGGCGGCAGTGCCGCTGAAGGCGCTGATCGAGCGTAACCCTTCGGTGCAGTGGGATCAGGTCGACGAAGTGTTCTTCGGCTGTGCCAACCAGGCCGGTGAAGACAACCGCAACGTGGCGCGCATGGCGCTGCTGCTGGCGGGCCTGCCCGAGAGCATTCCTGGCGTGACCCTGAACCGCCTGTGCGCATCGGGCATGGATGCCATCGGCACGGCGTTCCGCGCGATCGCCAGTGGCGAAATGGAATTGGCCATCGCCGGTGGCGTTGAGTCGATGTCGCGTGCACCCTTCGTGATGGGCAAGGCCGAAAGCGGCTACTCGCGCAACATGAAGCTTGAAGACACCACCATCGGCTGGCGTTTCATCAACCCGCTGATGAAGAGCCAGTACGGCGTCGATTCGATGCCGGAAACCGCTGATAACGTCGCTGACGATTACCAGGTGTCCCGCGCCGACCAAGATGCATTCGCGCTGCGCAGCCAGCAAAAGGCCGCCGCGGCCCAGGCAGCCGGCTTCTTCGCCGAAGAGATCGTGCCAGTGCGCATTGCTCACAAGAAGGGCGAAACTATCGTCGAGCGTGATGAACACCTGCGCCCGGAAACCACCCTGGAAGCATTGACCAAGCTCAAGCCGGTCAATGGCCCGGACAAGACCGTCACCGCAGGCAACGCGTCGGGTGTCAACGACGGTGCTGCGGCACTCATCCTGGCCTCGGCGGAAGCGGTGAAGAAACACGGCCTGACCCCACGTGCCCGGGTACTGGGCATGGCCAGCGGCGGCGTTGCTCCTCGAGTCATGGGCATTGGCCCGGTGCCAGCGGTGCGCAAGCTGACCGAGCGCCTGGGTGTGGCGATGAGTGACTTCGACGTGATCGAGCTGAACGAAGCGTTCGCCAGCCAAGGCCTGGCCGTGCTGCGTGAGCTGGGTGTGGCCGATGATGCGCCGCAGGTGAACCCCAATGGTGGCGCGATTGCCCTGGGCCACCCGCTGGGCATGAGTGGCGCGCGCCTGGTGCTGACGGCGTTGCATCAGTTGGAGAAGAGCGGCGGGCGTAAAGGCCTGGCGACCATGTGTGTGGGGGTAGGCCAAGGTTTGGCGTTGGCCATCGAGCGGGTTTGATCAGGCTCGGCCTCTTCGCGGGTAAACCCGCTCCCACAGGGATCCACGCAATCCTCTGTGGGAGCGGGTTTACCCGCGAAGAGGCCGGATCTATGAGACACAAGGCTAATGGCCAGCCGCGCCGCGGAACGAGTGTGTTACTAGGTATGTCTAGACTTACCTAGGACCCTCCAGGAGTAAAACCTCATGACCTCAACCTATTACACCGGCGAAGAACGCAGCAAGCGTATCTTCGCGATCGTAGGTGCCTCTTCAGGCAACCTGGTGGAATGGTTCGACTTCTACGTCTACGCCTTCTGCGCGATCTACTTCGCCCCGGCCTTCTTCCCCTCCGACGACCCCACTGTGCAGTTGCTCAACACCGCCGGTGTGTTCGCAGCGGGCTTCCTGATGCGCCCCATTGGTGGCTGGATCTTTGGCCGCCTGGCCGACCGCCATGGCCGCAAGAATTCCCTGATGATCTCGGTGCTGATGATGTGCGCCGGGTCCTTGATGATTGCCTGCCTGCCGACCTACGGCAGCATTGGTACCTGGGCGCCGGCGCTGCTATTGCTCGCCCGCTTGATCCAAGGCCTGTCGGTAGGTGGCGAGTACGGCACCACGGCGACCTACATGAGTGAAGTGGCTCTGCGCGGCCAGCGCGGTTTCTTCGCCTCGTTCCAATACGTGACCCTGATCGGCGGCCAGTTACTGGCGGTGCTGGTGGTGGTCATCCTGCAGCAGTTGCTGACCGAGGACGAACTGCGCGCCTGGGGCTGGCGTATTCCGTTCGTGGTCGGTGCCGTGGCTGCGTTGATCTCGTTGATGCTGCGTCGCTCGCTGCACGAAACCAGCAACGCCGAAACCCGCAATGACAAAGACGCCGGCTCGATCAGCGGCTTGTTCCGCAATCACGCTGCGGCGTTCATCACCGTACTGGGGTACACCGCCGGCGGTTCGCTGATTTTCTATACCTTCACCACCTACATGCAGAAGTACCTGGTCAACACGGCCGGGATGAACGCCAAGAGCGCCAGCTATGTGATGACGGGGGCGCTGTTCCTGTTCATGATCCTGCAGCCGTTCTTCGGCATGCTGTCCGACCGTATCGGCCGGCGTAACTCGATGCTGCTGTTCGGCGCCTTGGGCACGCTGTTCACCGTGCCCCTGTTGATGGCGCTGAAGACCGTGACCAGCCCGTTCCTGGCGTTCGTGCTGATCAGCCTGGCCTTGTGTATCGTCAGTTTCTACACCTCGATTAGCGGCCTGGTAAAAGCGGAGATGTTCCCGCCGCAGGTGCGCGCACTGGGTGTGGGCCTTGCGTATGCGGTGGCCAACGCCATGTTCGGCGGGTCTGCTGAATACGTGGCCTTGGGCCTGAAGACCCTGGGCATGGAAAACACTTTCTACTGGTACGTGACGGCCATGATGGCGGTGGCTTTCCTGTTCAGCCTGCGCCTGCCGAAGCAGGCGGCGTACCTGCACCATGACGATTAAGGACCTGCAATGACGTACCGTGCGGACAACCAGCTGTTCGATGCCTACTTCACCGCGCCGGCCATGCGCGAGATTTTCTCCGACCGTGGCCGCCTGCAGGGCATGCTCGATTTCGAAGCCGCCCTGGCCCGCGCCGAAGCGGCCGCGGGGCTGGTGCCGCACAGTGCGGTGGCGGCCATCGAGGCGGCCTGCAAGGCTGAGCGTTACGACGCTGGCGCCCTGGCCGATGCCATTGCCAGTGCCGGCAACTCGGCGATCCCGTTGGTGAAGGCGCTGGGCAAAGTGATCGCCAGCGGCGTGCCCGAGGCCGAGCGCTACGTGCACCTGGGCGCCACCAGCCAGGACGCCATGGACACCGGGCTGGTGCTGCAACTGCGCGATGCCCTCGACCTGATCGAGGCAGACCTCGCTCAACTGGCCGATACCCTGGCGCGCCAGGCCTTGCACCATGCCGACACCCCGATGGTGGGGCGTACCTGGCTGCAACACGCCACGCCGGTCACCTTGGGCATGAAGCTGGCCGGTGTGCTGGGCGCGCTGACCCGTCATCGCCAGCGGCTTCAGGAGCTGCGCCCGCGCCTGCTGTGCCTGCAGTTCGGTGGTGCGTCCGGCAGCCTGGCTGCGTTGGGCAGCAAAGCCATGCCGGTGGCCGAGGGCCTGGCCGAGCAGCTCAAGCTGCACTTGCCCGAGCAACCCTGGCACACCCAGCGCGACCGGCTGGTGGAATTCGCTTCGGTGCTGGGCCTGATCGCCGGCAGCCTGGGCAAGTTTGGCCGCGATGTCAGCCTGCTGATGCAGACCGAGGCGGGCGAGGTGTTCGAGCCTTCCGCGCCAGGTAAAGGTGGTTCGTCGACCATGCCGCACAAACGCAACCCGGTGGGTGCCGCCGTGCTGATCGGTGCCGCCACCCGCGTGCCGGGCCTGTTGTCGACCTTGTTCGCCGCTATGCCTCAAGAACATGAACGCAGCCTTGGCCTGTGGCATGCCGAGTGGGAAACCCTGCCGGATATCTGCTGCCTGGTTTCCGGCGCCCTGCGCCAGGCCCAGGTGATTGCCGAAGGCATGCAGGTCGATGCCGAACGTATGCGCCGCAACCTCGACCTGACCCAGGGGCTGGTGCTGGCCGAGGCGGTCAGCATTGTCCTCGCTCAGCGCCTGGGCCGTGATCGCGCCCACCATTTGCTCGAGCAGTGCTGCCAGCGCGCCGTCGCCGAACAGCGCCACCTGCGTGCCGTGCTAGGTGACGAGCCGCAGGTCAGTGCCGAATTGTCGGCAGAAGAACTCGATCGCTTGCTCGACCCTGCCCATTACCTTGGCCAGGCCCGCGTCTGGGTGGCGCGCGCCGTGGCCGAACATCAACGTTTCACTGCCTGAAGGAGACTGCTGTGGCGCATTTGCAACTGGCCGATGGCGTACTGAACTATCAAATCGATGGCCCGGCGGATGCTCCGGTGCTGGTCTTGTCCAACTCCCTCGGCACCGACCTGGGCATGTGGGACACGCAGATCCCCGTGTGGAGCGAGCACTTCCGTGTGCTGCGCTATGACACCCGCGGCCACGGCGATTCGCTGGTGACCGCCGGCCCGTACAGCATCGAGCAACTGGGCCGCGACGTCGTGGCCTTGCTCGACGCCCTGGACATCAACAAGGCGCACTTCGTCGGCCTGTCGATGGGCGGCCTGATCGGCCAGTGGCTGGGCATCAACGCCGGCGAGCGCCTGGCCAGCCTGACCCTGTGCAACACCGCCGCCAAGATTGGCAGCGATGAGGTCTGGAACCCGCGTATCGACACCGTGCTCAAGGGCGGCCAACAGGCCATGGTCGAGCTGCGCGACGCGTCCATTGCCCGCTGGTTCACCCCGGCCTTCGCCCAGGCGCAGCCCGAGCAGGCCCAGCGTATCTGCCAGATGCTCGCGCAGACCCAGCCTGAGGGCTATGCGGCCAACTGCGCTGCGGTACGCGACGCCGACTACCGCGAGCAGGTTCAGCGTATCCAAGTGCCGACGCTGATCGTTGCCGGTACTGAAGACGTGGTGACCACGCCGGAACATGGCCGCTTCATGCAGGCGGCTATCAAGGGTGCCGAGTATGTCGATTTCCCGGCGGCGCACCTGTCCAACGTCGAGATTGGCGAGCGCTTCAGCCGCCGTGTACTCGACTTCCTGCTGGCCCACTGAGGACGACGCCATGGATGAGAAACAACGCTACGACGCGGGCATGCAAGTGCGCCGCGCGGTGCTGGGCGATGCCCACGTGGACCGCAGCCTGGAGAAGCTCAACGACTTCAATGGCGAGTTTCAGGAAATGATCACTCGCCATGCCTGGGGTGATATCTGGACCCGCCCCGGCCTGCCGCGCCATACCCGCAGCCTGATCACCATCGCCATGCTGATCGGCATGAACCGCAACGACGAGCTCAAGCTGCACTTGCGCGCCGCTGCCAACAATGGCGTGACCCGTGACGAGATCAAGGAAGTGCTGATGCAGAGCGCGATCTATTGCGGTATTCCGGCAGCCAATGCCACCTTCCACCTGGCGGAGTCGGTGTGGGATGAGCTGGGGGTTGAGTCGCGCGCTTGATCCTTGCGGCCTTTGTAGGAGCGGCCTAGCGTCGCGATCGGGCCGCAAAGCGGCCCCAACAGTATTTGCGGTATCACTGAAACCTGGGGCCGCTACGCGGCCCGATCGCGACGCAAGGCCGCTCCTACATCGACCTCAGTGTTACCGGCCCGGCGTTGGCTTCCACGGCCCGCTTCAGCGCTGGGCACAACCCCAGCATGAATGCAGCTTCGGCCACCACGAACAGCGGGCCGATGATCAGCCCGCTGATGTCGTCGACGAACGCCGGCTTGCGGCCCTCGTAGTAGTGGCCGACGAACTGGATGATCCAGCCCAGCACAAATGCCCCCAGCCCAGCCCCCAGCCACAGCCCGGTGCTTTGCACCGCCAGTACCTGGCCAACCCACAGGCACAGCCCCAGCAGCAGGCCCATGACCAGCCCGAAGCGCAGGTCCAGGCGCAGGTAGAACCACACCGAGGCGGCGGCCGCCAGCAGGGCAGGTGACAGCCAGATGCCTGCAATGTCCCAGCCTGGGCGTGACAGCAGAATGGTCACGGCCAGCACGATCAGTGGAATGCCGACGAAATGGGTGGCGATGTTGCGCGGGTCGCGGTGGTAATTGGCGTACTGGCTCAGGTGCTCTTCGAGGTTTTTCATTATTGTGCCTCCCTGGTTTGCCTGATCGGGTTTTACTGCCTGTGTCGGTCCCTTCGCGGGCACAGGCAACCTATATTGCTCAGGATAGCCTGCAGCCCACCAGCATCATCACTTCAGCGAATGGCAGCACTCCGCAGGGGCGCATCCAGCCCTACCAGCGTCTCGATCATCGCCCGCGCCGCCGGCGACAACCGGTAACCGCTGCGGCTGACCACGCCGCAGCGCACGCTGAGCACCTCCAGTGCGGGCGGCAGGTTGCGCCAGTGCAGGCGCACCAGGCTGCCGGCCGCCAGGTCTTCGGCAACGGCTTCTTCGCTGGCGGTACCGATTGCATTACTGGCCTGCACGACACTGCGCAGCACCGCCAGGTGCTCGGTCTGCAGGTGCGGGGTGAAGTCGCTGCGCCCGCTCAGGTTGGCCAGGCGCTTGCGCACGCCGGGCGCGAGCAGGGCGCTGGCCAGCGGGTAGGTGAACAGGTCGTTGGTCGACAAGCTGTCCTTGGCCAGCAACGGGTGGCCGGGGCGGCAGAAGAACAGGCCGGGGCGTGGCGAAAGCGGCTCGGTATGGAAGTTGGGGTCGGCCTCGAACGGGCGGATGTCGTCGACGAAGAATTCGATCTGCTCACGGCGCAGTGCCTGGCCGAGGCGCTCGGCATTGTCCACCAGCAGCGAAGTACGAATACCCGGGTGGCTGTCGATGAAGTGGCGCAGGGCATCGGGGACCAGGCGAACAGCCAGGGCCGGGCCGCTGCCGAAGTGCAACTCGCCAGCGTCGAGCTTGGTCATCTGCAGCACTTCGTTGCTCAACTGCGCGGCACCTTGCACGAGGCGGCGTGCGTGCTGCAGCACCACCAAGCCTTCGGGGGTGGGTGGCAGTGCCTTGCTGGCGCGGTCTACCAGGGCGCAGCCGAATGTCTGCTCCAGGCCCTGGATGGCACGGCTGAATGCAGGCTGGGTGATGCCCATGGCTTCAGCGGCGCGGACAAAACTGCGGTATTCGTTGAGGGCGATGAAGTAGCGCAGTTGACGGAGGTCCATGTCGCGGCTCTGGGGCGGGGATCAGGGCTCGATTTAAGCTGTTACAGCTTATGTCGTCAACGAAGGTTTGTTTAGGTTGTTATGCGATAAAGTTATTTATGAATCAACTCATCCGGCCTCTTCGCGGGTAAACCCGCTCCCACAGGGACCGCGTGGTTCTTCAAACCGGCGCGGACCTGTGGGAGCGGGTTTACCCGCGAAGAGGCCTGTGAAATTACAGCAGGTTCAACGGGTAGCTCACGATCAAGCGGTTCTCATCGAACGCGTTGGTGCTGAAGTCCCGGCGCATGGTCGAGTTGCGCCACTTCAACGAAAGGTCCTTGAAACTGCCCGACTGCACCACATAAGCCAGTTCCGTTTCCCGCGCCCACTCCTTGCCGTCGTCAACGCCACCTGCAGTCACGTTGTCACCCTTGATATAGCGGTTCATCAGGGTCAGCCCCGGTACCCCGACAGTGGCGAAGTTGAAGTCATGGCGCACCTGCCAGGAGCGTTCCTTGGCGTTGTCGAAGCTTGAGTTGTAGCTATCGTTGGCCAAGGTGCCGCCGCTGGTGCCGTTGACGCGCATCCAGGCGTCATCGCCGCTGACCTTCTGCAGGCCGACGTAGAAGGTATGGCCCTGGTAGCGAGCCGAGAGCAGCGCCGAGGCGGTGCGGTTGTCCAGGTCGCCGGCGCGCTCGGCACCGTCTTCCTTGCCGGTGAAGTAACCGAGGTTGGCGCCCAGGGTCCAGTCGCCCAGTGGCTGGCTGTGGACCAGATTGAGGTACTGCTGGCGGTAGATGTCCTTGAGCTGGGCATCCCACAGGGCAATCGTCGTGCGCTTGTCGTTGAAGGTGTACTCACCGCCGCCGAAGTTGAAGCGGTCAGACGTGAAAGCACCGCGGCCATTGAGCGACATGTCTTCCATGCTGGCGTCGTTGCGCGGGCTGTTGGCGCGGAACTGGCCGGCGTACAGGGTCAGGCCGTCGATTTCCTTGGAGGTCAGCTGGCCGCCGCGGAAGGTTTGTGGCAGCGAGCGACCATCGTCGGAGCGCAGGATCGGCAGCACCGGCATCCATTCGCCGACCTTCAATTCGGTCTGCGAGAGCTTGGCTTTCAAGGCCACGCCCAGGCGGCCGAAATCATCGGCGGGGCGGCCATCGTCGTGCACCGGCAGCAGGTGGGTGTTGGTGGTGCCTTTACCGCCATCGAGCTTGACCGAGTACAGGCCCAGTACGTCCATGCCGAAACCGACGGTGCCCTGGGTAAAACCGGAGCGGGCGTCGAGGATGAAGCTTTGGGTCCATTCTTCGGCCTTGGCCTGCGGGTGTGCCGGGTCGACGAAATTGCGGTTGATGTAGAAGTTGCGCAGGTTGAGGGTGGCCTTGCCGTCTTCGATGAAACCACCGTCGGCGGCGAACACGGGGAGGGTGCAGGACATGGCCAACAGGCCTGGCAGCAGCTGGCGTGCGGGGTACGAAATGCTCATCTGTCGTGGATCTCTTGTTTTTATTGGCGAACCGTTGCATTGCAGGATGCGGCCTGCAAGCACGGGTCTTTTGATGAACGTGGGCAACGTTGCGTGAGCGGATGGTGCGGGGTAGGGAAGGGGCGAGGCAATTCGTCGCAGACGGTATGGGGCGATTATCGAACGGAATGTTCCAGTTGGTTAATTGTTTTCATGTGCCGGCCTCTTCGCGGGCAACCGAAAACAAAAAGCCCACCGTGAAGGTGGGCTTGATGCTGCTAGCGGATCATTCAGCTTTTCGGTGTTTGAACCGAAGCTTGCTGATTGGCCTGACCGGTCTTCTCGTACCAGCCACCGCCGAGCGCCTTGTACAGGTTGACCTCGCTGGTCAGCTGCGACAGGCGATCACCGATCAGTGCCTGCTGGGCGCTGAATAGGTTGCGTTGGGCGTCGAGGAAGGTCAGGTTGCTGTCGATACCGATACGGTAGCGACGCTCCGCCAGGCGGTAGTAATCCTGGTTGGCCTGCACCAGGTCACGTTGTGCCTGCAACTGCTCTTCGAAGGTCTTGCGCGCCGCCAGGCCATCGGAGACTTCCTGGAAGGCGGTCTGGATGGTCTTTTCGTACTTGGCGACATTGATGTCCTTCTGGATCTTCGAGTAGTCCAGGCTCGCCTTCAGGCTACCGGCGTTGAAGATCGGCAGGTTGATCTGCGGCTGGAACAGCCAGGTGCCCGACCCCCCCTTGAACAGGCCGCCCATGTCCGGGCTCAGGGTACCGGCATTGGCGGTCAGGCTGATGCTCGGGAAGAACGCTGCGCGGGCCGCGCCGATGTTGGCGTTGGCGGCCTTGAGCAGGTGCTCGGCTTCCTGGATGTCCGGGCGACGCTGGAGGATGTCCGACGGCAGGCCGGCCGGTACTTCGGCCAACTGGTCGGCATTGAGCTCCAGTGGCGCAGGCAGGTCGGCCGGTACGCCGGTACCCAGCAGCACGGTCAGGCTGTTGAGGTCCTGTGCCACCAGGCGCTGGTACTGCGAGTACTTGACCCGCGCGCCTTCCACGGCGGTGCGTGCCTGGCTGAGGTCGAGGGCGGAGGCCACCCCGACTTCATTGCTGCGACGGGTCAGGTTGTAGCTTTCCTGGTAGGTCTTCAGCGTTTCTTCGGTCAGCTTGAACAGCGCCTGATCCGCCTGCCAGGTGTAGTAGGCGTTGGCCACGCTGGCCACCAGGGCGATCTGCGTGGAGCGCCGCGCCTGCTCGCTGGACAGGTAGGTTTCCAGGGCCTGCTCGCTCAGGCTGCGCACCCGGCCGAACAGGTCGAGTTCATAGGCGCTGACGCCGAGGGTGGCCGAGTACTGGCTGGTGATATCGGCTTGGCCGGTCTGCGACATATTCGCCGGTACCCGCTGGCGGCTGCCGCTGCCGGTGGCCGAAACGGCCGGGAACAGGTCGGCCCGCTGGATGCGGTACTGCGCACGGTAGGCGTCGATGTTCAACGCCGCGACACGCAGGTCGCGGTTGTTGACCAGCGAGGTCTGGATCAGCTGCTGCAGGGCCGGGTCGTGGAAGAACTGGCGCCAGCCCTGTTCGGCGGCGGCAACGTCTGCCGCTTCGGTCGGCGAGTACGCAGGGCCTTGCGGCCACTGCGCTGCCACCGGCGCTTCCGGGGTCTGGTAATCAGGGATCAGCGAGCAGCCGCCAAGAATCAAAGCGGTTACCGCCAGGGACAACAAAGACTTGGTCATTGCCCAGCCTCATAACGTGGAGTTTCAGGGGTGACGTCTTTTTCCGGCTGTTTGCTGCCGAACAGCGACGACACTGCGACGAAGAATAGCGGTACCCAGAAGATTGCCAACACGGTGGCGCTGATCATGCCGCCGATCACGCCGGTGCCGATGGCGTGCTGGCTGCCGGCGCCAGCGCCGCTGGCGATGGTCAACGGTACCACGCCAAGGATGAACGCCAGCGAGGTCATGATGATCGGGCGCAGACGCATGCGGCACGCCTCGATCGCGGCGTCGTACAGGCTGCGGCCCTGCTCGTGCAGTTCTTTGGCGAACTCGACGATCAGGATCGCGTTCTTCGCCGCCAAGCCGATGGTGGTCAACAGGCCGACCAGGAAGTACACGTCGTTGGACAACCCGCGCAGGCTAGTGGCGATCAGTGCACCGATGATCCCCAGCGGTACGACCAGCACGACGGCGATCGGGATCGACCAGCTTTCGTACAGGGCTGCCAGGCACAGGAACACGAACAGGACCGAGAGGGCGAACAGTGCCGGCATCTGCGAGCCGGAGAGTTTTTCCTCGTAGGACATGCCGGTCCAGGAGAAGCCGATACCGCTTGGCAGTTCGCCAGCGATACGCTCAACCTCGGCCATGGCCTCACCGGTACTGTAGCCAGGCGCTGGCGCACCGAGGATTTCCATCGCCTCGACGCCGTTGTAGCGGGACAGCTTCGGTGAACCGTAGGTCCATTCACCTTTGGCGAAGGAGGAGAACGGCACCATCTCGCCTTTGCCGTTGCGCACATACCACTTCTGCAGGTCTTCTGGGCTCATCCGGGCGTTCGGTTCGCCTTGGATGTACACCTTCTTGACCCGGCCACGGTCGATGAAGTCGTTGACGTAGCTGGCACCCAGGGCGATCGACAGGGTGTTGTTGATGTCGGCAATGGTCACGCCCAAGGCGCTGGCACGTTCGTCATCGATGGTCAGCTGGTACTGCGGCTCATCGTTCAGGCCGTTCGGGCGCACGGCGCTGAGCACCTTGCTCTGCGCGGCTTTTGCCAGGAACTGGTTGCGTGCTTCCATGAGTTTGGCATGGCCGACACCGCCGCGGTCCTGGAGGAACACGTCGAAGCCGGTGGCGTTACCCAGTTCGAGTACGGCAGGCGGGGCGAAGGCGAATACCATCGCATCGCGGAAGGTGAAGAAGTGCTGCTGGGCACGCTGGGCCAGGGCGAACACGCTGTTCTCCTTGGAGCGCTCATCCCACGGCTTGAGCATGATGAAGGCCATGCCCGAGCTTTGACCGCGGCCGGCGAAGTTGAAGCCGTTGACGGTGAACACCGACGACACGGTATCGGCTTCGTCCTTGAGCAGGTACTCACGCATCTGGTCGACCACCGCCTGGGTGCGTTCAGCACTGGAGCCTGCCGGGGTCTGCACCTGGGCAAACAGCACGCCCTGGTCTTCTTCAGGCAGGAACGCCGTCGGGATGCGGGCGAACAGCCAGATCATGCCGACCACGATCAGCGCGTAGGCCAGCAGGAATGGCACCTTGTTGCGCAGGATGGTACCGACGCTGCGCTCGTAGCCGTTTACGCTGCGGTCGAAGTTACGGTTGAACCAGCCGAAGAAACCACCCTTGGCCACATGGTGCTCGCCCTTTTTCAGCGGCTTGAGCATGGTGGCGCACAGTGCAGGGGTGAAGATCAGCGCCACCAGCACCGAGAGGCCCATGGCCGAGACGATGGTGATGGAGAACTGCCGATAGATCACACCGGTGGAGCCGCCGAAGAAGGCCATTGGCAGCAGTACCGCCGACAGCACCAGGGCGATACCCACCAGGGCTCCCTGGATCTGCTCCATGGAGCGCTTGGTCGCTTCCTTGGGTGGCAACCCCTCTTCGGACATTACCCGCTCGACGTTTTCCACCACTACGATGGCGTCGTCCACCAGCAAGCCGATGGCCAGGACCATGGCGAACATGGTCAGGGTGTTGATGCTGAAGCCCGCAGCGGCAAGGATGCCGAAAGTACCCAGCAACACCACCGGTACGGTCATGGTGGTGATGATGGTGGCGCGGAAGTTCTGCAGGAACAGGTACATCACCAGGAACACCAGGACCACGGCTTCGATCAGGGTGTGGATTACCCCGCTGATCGATTCGGTGACCACCGGCGTGGTGTCATACGGGAACACGGCCTTTACGCCAGGCGGAAAGAACGGCTCGAGGTCGCTGATGGTCTGGCGCAGGGCCTTGGCGGTGTCCAGGGCGTTGGCACCGGTGGCCAGCTTGACCGCCAGGCCCGACGCCGGCTTGCCGTTGAACTGGGCGCTGACGGCGTAGTTCTCGCCACCCAGGCCTACGTCGGCGACATCGCCCAGGCGTACCTGGGAGCCGTCGCTGTTGACCTTGAGCAGAATCTTCTCGAACTGCTCGGCGGTTTGCAGGCGGGTCTTGCCGATGATGGTGGCGTTGAGCTGGGTACCCGGTGTGGCCGGCAGGCCGCCGAGCTGGCCGGAGGACACCTGCACGTTCTGCGCGGCGACTGCGGTCTTGACGTCGACTGGGGTCAGCTGGAACTTGTTCAACTTGGCCGGATCGAGCCAGATACGCATGGCGTACTGTGCACCGAACACCTGGAAGTCACCCACACCAGCAGTCCGCGAAATCGGGTCCTGCATGTTCGAGACGATGTAGTTGGCCAAGTCGTCCTTGGTCATGCTGCCATCTTCAGACACCAGGCCGATCACCAGCAGGAAGTTTTTAACCGCCTTGGTGACGCGGATACCTTGTTGCTGCACTTCTTGCGGCAACAGCGGCGTAGCCAGGTTCAGCTTGTTCTGAACCTGAACCTGCGCGGTGTCAGCGTTGGTGCCTTGCTCGAAGGTGGCGGTGATGGTCATGCTGCCGTCGGAGTTACTTTCCGAAGACACATAACGCAGGTTGTCGATACCGTTGAGCTGCTGCTCGATGACCTGCACCACGGTGTCCTGCACCGTCTGCGCCGAGGCGCCTGGGTAGGTCACGGCGATGGCGATGGCCGGTGGCGCGATGCTCGGGTACTGGTTGATCGGCAACTTCAGGATCGACAGTGCCCCGACCAGCATGATCACCAAGGCGATCACCCAGGCGAAGATCGGGCGATCGATAAAGAACTTCGACATGGTTTACTCCGCTTTGGCGTCTGCTTTCGCCGCATTGGCCTGATCAGGGCTGGCCGGCTTGTTGACGTTGGTGGCTTCGCTGACCTTGACCTCGACGCCTGGGCGCACGTATTGCAGGCCTTCGGTGATCAGGCGGTCGCCTGGGTTCAAGCCTTCCTCGATCAGCCAGTCGCTGCCCAGGGTGCGGCTGGCCTTGAGCTGGCGCAGTTCGACCTTGTTTTCCTGGTTGACCACCAGTGCGGTCGGCGCGCCCTTGAGGTCGCGGGTCACGCCCTGCTGTGGGGCCAGGATGGCGTTGGCGTTGACCCCGGCGCGCAGGCGGGCATGCACGAACATGCCAGGCAGCAGGGTGTGGTCGGGGTTCGGGAAGATCGCGCGCAGGGTCACCGAGCCGGTGGTCTCGTCGACCGCGACTTCGGAGAATTCCAGGCGGCCCTGCTGCTTGAACAGGCTGCCGTCTTCGAGCACCAGTTGCACCGAGGCGGCGTTGTCACCGGCCTTTTGCAGCTGGCCGCTTTCCAGGTCACGGCGCAGCTTGAGCAGCTCGGCGGTGGACTGGGTGACGTCGACGTAGACCGGGTCGAGTTGCTGGATGGTCGCCATGGCGTTGGTCTGGCCATTGCTCACCAGTGCGCCCTCGGTGAACGTGGAACGGCCGATGCGGCCGCTGATCGGTGCCAGGACCTTGGTGTAGCGCAGGTCGATCTGGGCGCTCTTCAGTGCTGCCTCGGCCTGCAATCGTTTGGCATTGGCGTCGTCGTATTCCTGTTTGGAGACGGCTTGTTCATCGATCAGCTGCTTGTACCGCTCGGCCAGCGAGCGGGTCGCCTGCAGGTTGGCCTGGGCATTGGCCAGGTTGGCTTCATAGACGGCAGGGTCGATCTGGTAGAGCTGCTGGCCTTCCTTGACGTCGCTGCCTTCTTTGAAGAGGCGCTTGAGGATGATGCCATTGACCTGTGGGCGCACTTCGGCGACGCGGTAGGACGTGGTACGCCCCGGCAATTCCGAGGTCAGGGTGAAGGCTTGTGGTTGGAGGGTCACGACGCCGACCTGAGGAGCCTGCGCGGCAGGCGCTGCTTCTTCTTTCTTGCAGCCACTGAGCAGTGTTGCCAGGGCGACGGCGGAAACCAGAGCGGTAACGGCTGGCTTGAATTGCATGAGGATCCTCGGGGCGCTGGAGCAGGAGACGCTCAAGAGTAATGGAAGAGTCTGGTCAGAAAAATGCTATCGGGTGGATAAATAGCTTGCTAAGGAATATACTTACATTCATGGTTGTTTGTAAATACCGCTGGGTAGTACTTGGCTACTGCCGCAGCCCTTGATTAGCCCATCCGGGAGACGCCCTGCAGAGGCGACCCCGGCGGTTTCCCCGTGTGCGCCGCGCGCTCGGGCCCAGATGAGGTTGTACTGCCATGGTCCGTAGAACCAAAGAAGAAGCCCAGGAAACCCGCGCCCAGATTATCGAGGCGGCGGAAAAGGCCTTCTACAAGCGCGGGGTTGCGCGAACCACCTTGGCTGACATCGCCGAATTGGCGGGCGTGACCCGAGGTGCGATCTACTGGCACTTCAATAACAAAGCTGAACTGGTGCAGGCGTTGCTCGACAGCCTGCACGAAACCCATGACCACCTTGCGCGTGCGAGCGAAAGCGAGGATGAACTGGACCCGCTTGGTTGCATGCGCAAGCTGCTGTTGCAGGTGTTCAACGAGCTGGTGCTCGATGCACGAACCCGGCGTATCAATGAGATTCTGCATCACAAGTGCGAGTTCACCGATGACATGTGTGAAATTCGCCAGCAGCGCCAGAGCACGGTGCTGGATTGCCACAAGGGCATTACCCTGGCGCTTGCCAATGCAGTGCGCCGGGGCCAGTTGCCTGCCGCGCTGGATGCCGAGCGCGCGGCGGTGGCCATGTTTGCCTATGTCGATGGCCTGATCGGGCGCTGGTTATTGCTGCCAGACAGTTTCGATCTGCTGCGTGACGTCGAAAAATGGGTCGACACTGGGCTGGATATGCTGCGCTTGAGCCCGGCTCTGCGCAAATGACTCTTTGTTAAGGATTGTGAGGGAGTGTTTCCTCATTGTATTAACGGGGGATTAAGGTGCTTCACGTAATGGTGGGAGTGCGTGGCTGCCAGGCGCTTGTCTTGGATTTTGAGGGGGGGCGCAAATCGAGCGCCGCCCGCGCGGCGCTCGATCTCAAGGGCGCAGAAGATCCAGCGACAAGCGGCCCCTGCAGGCTCAACGCCCACGCAATTGCCGGTCCGGCAACGCCAACGCCACCACCAGCCCCAGCAGGGCGATCACGCCACTGCCCATCAGCAAATGCCTGAATGTCTCCAGCAACCGCGCTTGGGTCTGCGGGTCTGCCTCGCCAGCCTTCAGGCTCCCCAGCAATGGATTGCCCAGCAACTCGAACCCACCTTGGTGCAGCAACGCCAGCAGCAGGCTGGACATGCACGCCACGCCCATGGCTCCCCCGAGTGAGCGGAACAGGTTGGTGGTACTGGTAGCCACGCCGATGTCCTTGATGTCCACGGCGCTCTGCGTGCCCACCAGCGAAGTTGGAAACTGCAGCCCGCAGGCAATGCCGGTCAGCAGCATGAACACGGCACTGAGCAGGGCCGACTGCGGCGGTGTGATCGCCATGGCGAAGATGGCCACCGGCATCAACAGTGCACCGGCGAGAATTTGCGGCTTGTAGCGCCCAGTGAGGCTGGTCATGCGGCCCCCGGTAAAGGCGCCCATCGGCAGGCCCATTGCCAGTGGCAGCAGGTGCAATGCCGCGCTGTCGGCGCCCGCCCCGGTGATGCCTTGGTAGCGCAAGGGCATCAGCATGGTCAGGGAAATCGACTGGAAACTGGCGAAAAAGATCACGCCCCAGCACAGCACCGCGACGCGGTTGCCGAACAGGCCGAGGGGCAGCAGAGGCTCCTGGCAGCGCCGCTCGTGGGCAATGAACAGCATCAGGCCAAGCACCGCGCAGGCGAACAGCGCCAGCACCGGCGGCGCTGTCCAGGCGTGCCCTTGGCCGACCAGGGTAATGCCCAGCAGCAGGCTGCCCAGGCCAAGAATCAGCAGCACCGCGCCCAGGTAGTCCACCTGGGCCTCGCGCCGCTTCACCGGCATGTCGCCGAGCGCCCGGTGGATCGCCCACAACGCGACCAGCCCCAGCGGCAGGTTGATCCAGAACACCCAGCGCCACGACAGGTACTCGGTCAGCCAGCCACCGAGCACCGGCCCGGCGACGCTGGCCACGGCGTACATACTGCTGAAGTAGCCCTGGTAACGCCCGCGTTCGCGGGGCGGCACGAAGTCCCCGATGATCGCCTGGCTGACCGACACCATGCCGCCCGCGCCAACCCCTTGCAGCACGCGCGCCAGCACCAGTTGCTGCATGTCCTGGGCCAGGGCGCAGGCAATCGACGCCAGGGTGAACAGCGAGATGCCGGTCAGGATCATCCGCCGCCGGCCGTACAGGTCGCCCAGCTTGCCGTAGATCGGCACTGCCACGGTCATCGCCACCATGTAGCCAGAGATCACCCAGGCGAGCAGGCCGACATCGTTGAACTGGGCCGAGATGGCCGGCAACGAGACGGCGACGATGGTTTGGTCCAGCGCACCGAGGAAGATGGCCAGCATCAGGGCGGTGAGCACGTTGCGCAGCACGGTCGGGGGCAGGGCGGCAGTCACGGGGTTACCTTGGCAATGGGCTTGAGGCCGATGAATTGTAACCTGACTTAGGTAGCTTCCTATGTACTATCTGCATCCCCTATGCAAGATCGGCATTGGCGCATTCATCCAGTGAGGCATGGCTGCGTGATATCGTGGCTAGACCGCAGGGGCTGTAATCCGTGGCCTGCACCAGCTTGGTGCAGCTATTTGCCGCAGGGTTTTCGTGCCGCTGTATCCCACACCTTTTATTCCTCTGCCTGCATGTCGAGCATGACCGCCCAGATGGCGACGGTTGGAACAGGTCAGGTAGACCCGATTCAGGGGTCGGTAGCAACCGTTCAATTTCACGTTATTGCGGAGTGATCATGCCCAGGGCTTCCCACCAAGATTTGCGTTTTGCCTTCCGCGAGCTGCTCGCTTCAGGTTCCTGCTACCACACAGCGTCGGTGTTCGACCCGATGTCAGCGCGCATTGCCGCCGACCTGGGCTTTGAAGTCGGCATTCTTGGCGGTTCGGTGGCATCGCTGCAGGTACTGGCTGCGCCGGATTTTGCCCTGATCACCTTGAGCGAGTTCGTCGAGCAGGCCACGCGCATTGGCCGTGTGGCGCAACTGCCGGTGCTCGCCGATGCCGACCACGGCTACGGTAACGCGCTGAATGTCATGCGCACGGTCATTGAACTGGAGCGTGCCGGTGTGGCGGCGCTGACCATCGAAGATACCCTGCTGCCGGCCCAGTTCGGGCGCAAGTCCACCGACTTGATTCCGGTTGAGGAAGGCGTCGGCAAGATTCGCGCTGCGCTTGAAGCACGGGTCGATTCGTCGCTGTCTATCATCGCCCGCACCAACGCCGGTGTACTGACCACCGAAGAAATCATCGTGCGTACCCAGAGCTACCAGAAGGCCGGGGCCGACGGTATCTGCATGGTGGGGGTGAAGGATTTCGAGCAGCTCGAGCAGATCGCCGAGCACTTGACTGTGCCCTTGATGCTGGTGACCTACGCCAACCCCAACCTGCGCGATGACGAGCGCCTGGCGCGCCTGGGCGTGCGCATCGTGGTCGATGGCCACGCCGCGTACTTCGCAGCCATAAAGGCCACTTACGACTGCCTGCGCCTGCAGCGCGGCCAGCAGAACAAGTCTGAGAATCTCAGCGCCACCGAACTCTCGCACACCTACACCCAACCCGAGGATTACATCCGCTGGGCCAAGGAGTACATGAGCGTCGAGGAGTGACCGGCAGGGCGCCGTCAGCTCAACGCACGGCGCTCAAAGTGGCGCTTTGTGGCACGCAGTGTTCGTGCTGACAATGGGCGGCCGAGCTGGGTTGGTTGCGCAGCAGCTCAACCCGCCAGCAGGCCGACCCGTACAGCCCGGCGATGGCAAACAGCGCCATGACCAGCGCGAACCTTCTTGTTTTGATGCCCATGGTGCTCACCTCCTGTTACAACGCCAGGTGATACCTCTAAGCGTAGGCCAATCCCCGGCGCTGTGGGGTTACACCAGGTCCTGATCCCATTCCGGCTCGGCCTTGAACCGCTGCGCGAGAAAATCCAGCATGCTGCGCAAGGTCGCCGGCATGTGCTTGCGCGAGGTATAGACCGCATTCAGGTTGAGTTCGCGTGGGCGTGCTTCGGGCAGCAGGCGCACCAGTTCGCCCGTGCGCAGGGCGGCGGCAGCCTGGTAGGTCGGCAACATGGCGATGCCGGCACCGGCCAGTGCCGCCTTTTGCAGGGTCATCGCCTCATTCGCACTGATGTTGCCCTCGACCGGGACGGCAACGGCTTGGCCCTGCACTTCGAAATGCCAGAGGTGATGGCCGAAGTAGGCATGGGTCAGGCAGTTGTGCCCGCTTAATTCCTCGATCCGCTGCGGCGTGCCGTGCTCACGCAAGTAGGCCGGTGCCGCGCACACCACCGAACGGCACACGGTCAGACGCCGGGCGATCAGGTTCGGGTCCAGGTCGTTGCTGGTGCGGATGGCCAGGTCGATGCGCTCGTCCACCAGGTTGACCGTGCGATCGAGCATCTGCAACTCGACCTTCACCCCGGGGTAGCGCCGTACATACGCGGCCACGGCATCCACCAGTTGAGCCTGCCCGAATGACGTACTGACGCTGATGCGCAGCGCGCCGCGAGGGGCGTCGTCCGGTTGGCGCACGGCCACCTGCAGGTCACCGGCGAGTTCCAGCAGTTGGCGGCAGCGTGGCAGTGTTTCCTGGCCGGCGGCGGTCAGGCTCAACTTGCGCGTGGTGCGCTGCATCAGCCGCGCACCAACCCAATCCTCCAGTTCCGCCAGGTAGCGTGAAACCACTGGCCTGGACAGTTGCAGGTGGTCCGCTGCCGCCGATTGGCTGCCCAGGTCGATGACAGTGACAAAAACGCGCATCGCGTTGAGACGGTCCATGATTTGCCCGATTTTAGAAACAAACTATGTTTGAGCATCGCATTTTTTGTCATGGATCGGGCAACTAAGCTGTTGAGCATTCTTCTTCAAGACGGACCGTTGCGATGTCGCTATTCACTCCCTTGCGTGGCCTGATGCTGGCCTGTGTTGCGCTGACCGGCCAGGCGCTGGCTGCCGAACCTTTGCAGTTGGACGTCTACAACCCTGGCCACGAGGCGATTTTCCCGGTCAGTTCGGTGATTGTCAGTGGCGAAAAGGACGCCGTGCTGGTCGATGCCCAGTTCGGCAAGGCCCAGGCCGAACAGGTGGTCGAGCGCCTGCGTGCCGGAGGCAAGCGGCTGACAACCATCTACATCAGCCATGGCGACCCGGACTACTACTTCGGCCTCGACACACTGACCCAGGCTTTCCCACAGGCCAAGGTCGTCGCCTCTGCGGCTACCGTCGCGCATATTCGCCAGACCATGGACGCGAAGCTGGCCTATTGGGGCCCGCAAATGGGCGCGGATAAACCGGCCCGCCTGGTCGTGCCTGCGGTGCTCGAAGGCCATCGCCTGACCCTGGAGGGCCAGGCGCTCGACGTGGTCGGCCTGGACGGCCCACAGCCTGATCGCAGCTTTGTCTGGATTCCATCGATCAAGGCGGTAGTCGGTGGGGTGGTGGTTTCGGAACACATCCATGTGTGGATGGCCGATACCCAGTCGGCCAAGTCGCATGCCGACTGGCTGGGCACGCTCAAACGGATCGAGCAGTTGGCACCGCGCACCGTGGTCCCCGGCCATTACCTCGGCCAAAGCAGCCGTTCGCTCGCCGCCGTGCGCTTCACGGCGGGCTACATTCAGGCATTCGATGCCGAAACCGCCAAGGCAAAAGACGCCGCTGCGTTGGTGGCTGCGATGAAAAAACGCTACCCGGACCTGGCCGACGAGAGCTCGCTGGAGCTCGGCGCCAAGGTCGCCAAGGGTGAGATGAAGTGGTAATTCCGTTCAACTGATGGAGTGTTTCCCATGAGCAAGATCGCAATCATTGGCGCCACCGGCCGTGCCGGCAGCCAGTTGCTGGAAGAAGCCCTGCGCCGTGGCCACAGTGTGGTGGCCATTGCCCGCGACCCGTCGCAGCTGCAGGGACGTGAGGGGGTGACCGTCAAGGCACTCGATGCCAAGGACAGCGCAGCGCTGCAAGCGGCTGTCGCCGGTATGGACGCGGTGTTGAGCGCTGCGCATTTCTCGACGATCGAAGCGCACGCCATTATCGAGCCGGTCAAGCGTGCCGGGGTCAAGCGCCTGCTGGTGGTGGGCGGGGCGGGTAGCCTGCTGTTGCCTTCGGGGCACCGGGTGATCGACAGCCCGGACTTCCCCGAGGCCTACAAGGCCGAAGCGAGCGCGGGTGTGCGTTTTCTTGAGGTACTGCGCCAAGAGCCGAACCTGGACTGGACCTTCCTGTCGCCGTCGGCGGAGTTTGTCGAAGGCGAGCGCAGCGGGCACTACACGCTAGGCAAGGATCATCTGCTGATCGGTGCCGATGGCAAGAGCTGGATCACCTTTGCCGACTACGCGATTGCCATGCTCGATGAGCTGGAGAAACCCGCGCATTCGCGGGCGCGGTTCACCGTCGGTTATTGAGCCACTGCCTGCAGCCAGTCCAGCAACTCGACCAGCCCGGCTGGCTGTTGCCTGGCCTGGCTGACCAGGTAATAGCCTTTTCCGGTCGTCACCTTCAGGGCAAACGGCATGCACAGCCGCTTGCTGCGCAGGTCATCGCCGATCAGCGACCAGTCGCCGATGGCCACCCCGGTGCCCTGGGATGCCATGGCCATCGCCATGTCCAGTGTTTCGAAATGCTGCTTCGGCCCCTGTACATCGAACGTGGCACCGGCCGCCTGCAGCCATAAACGCCAGTCATGCTCGTCACGCGAGGGGTGCAGGAGCATGTGGCGCATCAGGTCGTCGATGTTGGCCAACGGCAACGGGCCTTGCAGCAGCGAAGGGGCGCACACTGGCGTCAGTTGCTCGTCGAACAGCTTGCGCACCTGCAACCCCTGGTTCGGCGCGCTGCCATACACCACCGCTGCATCAAAGCCTTCGCGAGCAAAATCCACCCCATGCTGCACCGTGGTGGTCAGCTCTACCGGCACGTCCGGGCGCAGCGCCTGCCATTCCATCAGGCGCGGCAGCAGCCAGCGCATCACGCAGGTTGGCGCCTTGAGTTGCAATGTGGCGCTATGCCCGCCGACTTCCCGCACGCCTTGTTCGATCAGGGCAAACACCTGTTGCACCCTGGGCAGCCAGTCCTGGCCTTCACGGGTCAGGCTCAGGCCACGGGCCTGGCGCTGGAACAGGGCGTAACCGAGGTGCGCTTCAAGCGCGGCGATCTGCCGGCTCACGGCACCTTGGGTGATGTGCAACTGCTGCCCCGCACGGGTGAAATTGCAGTGCTGGGCGGTCACTAGGAAGGTGTGCAAGGCGGGCAGGGGTGGGAGGCGTTTCATTGCACTGAGCCATGATTTGAAGACATGGCTAGTATGTGTTTTTTTGCATTGTGGCGATAGCGCTGCCTTGGGTCCAATAAGCGCAGATTTCAACAAGACTCAAGGTAAACACACATGGCAACCTGCGGCGAAGTACTGGTCAAACTCCTTGAAGGCTATGGTGTGGACCATGTCTTCGGCATTCCAGGCGTGCATACCGTTGAGCTCTATCGCGGCTTGGCAACGTCCTCCATTCGTCATATCACCCCGCGCCACGAGCAAGGTGCCGGCTTCATGGCCGACGGCTACGCACGCACGCGCGGCAAACCCGGGGTGTGCTTCATCATCACCGGCCCAGGGATGACCAATATCACCACCGCCATGGGCCAGGCCTATGCCGATTCGATCCCGATGCTGGTGATTTCCAGCGTGCAATCGCGCGATCAGCTGGGCGGCGGCCGCGGCAAGCTGCACGAACTGCCCAACCAATCTGCACTGGTGTCGGGTGTGGCAGCCTTCTCCCAAACCCTGATGAGCGCAGACGACCTGCCCCAGGTACTGGCCCGGGCCTTCGCGGTGTTCGACGGTGCTCGACCGCGCCCGGTGCATATCGAGATTCCGCTGGACGTACTGGTCGAGCCGGCCGATCACCTGTTGCCGCCCCGCCCGGTCCGCAGCAGCCGGGCAGGTGCCGCGCCGCAGGCCGTGGCGCAGATGGCCGAGCGCCTGGCCCAGGCGAAGCGCCCGTTGATCCTGGCCGGCGGCGGTGCATTGAACGCTGGCGCTTCGCTGGCACGCTTGGCAGAGCAGCTTCAGGCACCGGTGGCATTGACCATCAACGCCAAGGGCTTGCTGGCTTCCAATCATCCTTTGCAAATCGGCTCGACTCAGTCGCTGCCGGCTACCCGTGCGCTGGTGGCCGAAGCGGATGTGGTGTTGGCCATCGGTACCGAGCTGGCCGAAACCGACTATGACGTGACCTTCAAGGGCGGCTTCGAGATCCCGGGCAGCTTGCTGCGGATCGACATCGACCCTGACCAGACGGTGCGCAACTATCTGCCTGAGCTGGCGCTGGTCGCTGACGCCGACCTGGCCGCCGAGGCACTGTGCGTTGCCTTGCAACAGCAGCCGCTGCCGGCGCGTGAAAGTACCTGGGGGCCAGCACGCGTCACGCAGCTGCGCCAATCGCTGGCGGACGGCTGGGACCAGCCGACCCTGAGCCAGACCCGCCTGCTGACCAGTATCCTCCAGACACTGCCCAACGCCATTCTGGTTGGGGATTCGACCCAGCCGGTGTACTCCGGCAACCTCACGCTGGACATGGATGAGCCTCGCCGCTGGTTCAATGCCTCGACCGGCTACGGCACCTTGGGCTATGCACTGCCGGCGGCGATGGGCGCCTGGCTGGGCAGCGCCGCGCAGATCGCCGAGCGCGCGCCGTCGGTTTGCCTGATTGGCGATGGTGGCATGCAGTTCACCCTGCCGGAGCTGGCCAGTGCAGTCGAGGCGCAGGTGCCGCTGATCGTGCTGCTGTGGAACAACCAGGGTTACGAAGAAATCAAGAAGTACATGGTCAACCGTGCCATCGAGCCGGTCGGGGTGGATATCCATACCCCTGACTTCATCGGCGTGGCCCGGGCGTTGGGCGCTGACGCGGAGCATGTGAGTGATGTCGCGCAGTTGCAGGCGGCACTGGGGCGTGCGGTGGAGCGCAATGGGCCGACGTTGATTCAGGTTGATCAGAATCAGTGGCAGGCGGCCGTTGCAGGTTAACTGAAACGGCCGGTAACCCTTACCCCGCTGTGGCGCGCAACCGCGCCACATCGCGGATCGGTGGTGCGCCATACAGCCGGCTGTACTCGCGGCTGAATTGCGAAGGGCTTTCATACCCCACGCGATAGCCCGCCACCGCTGCCTCAAGCCCGTCATTGAGCATCAGCCGCCGGGCCTCCTGCAGGCGCAATTGCTTCTGGTACTGCAGCGGGCTCATCGACGTCACGGCCTTGAACCGATGGTGCAAGGTCGAGGTGCTGAGGTTGACCTCACGGGCCAGGTCCTCGATGCGCAACGGCTGCTGGAAGTTCTGGTTGAGCCAGGTGATGGCCTGGCATACCCGATGGGTCTGGCTGTTGGCCAAGGCGATTTCATACAGCCGATAACCCTGCGGCCCACGCAGCAGGCGGTAGAGAATTTCGCGGCGGATCAGCGGCGCCAGCATGGCAATGTCCCGCGGCGAATCCAGCAGGCGGATCAAGCGCAGCAGCGCATCCAGCAACGCTGCATCGGTCTTCTCCACATACAAGCCACGGCCGGAAGGCAGGCTGGGCACCAACATCGGCCCGCTTTCGGCAATCAGCTGGCTGATCTCGGCCGGGTCCAAGTCCAGCCGCAGGCCCAGGCTTGGGTTTTCTGGGCTGGCATCGAGCTTCACGCCGCTCAGTGGCAAGGTCACCGACACCACCATGTAGTGCAGCGGGTCGTAGACGTACTGTTCGTCACCCAGGAACAGGCTCTTGCTGCCATGGGCAAGGACGCACAAGGCCGGCTGCGCCAAGGTGGGCACCGAGCGAACACTCTCCCGATAGCTGACCAGGTACAGGTCGTCGATGGCCGACGCGCTGCCGGGTGGGTCGCCGGCATGCCGGCGGATTAGCTCGGCCAGCTCCTGGCGTTGCACTTCCAGGGGCGGTTCGATGGACGTGGGGGTGGTCATGGTGGCTTCCTCTACTGACTGACGCAGCATAGGTTTGGGCAATGGCGGGCGCTAGTCGAAAGCTGCAAGGCGATTGCCTGATCCTGCCGCGATGCAGGATCAGGCAATCGCCCGGCAGTAATAGCCTAACGCGTCGCGCGGGCCAGCCTCTAACCTTGGCAGCCTGGTTTTTCGTCCGCCTGCTCAAGGAGATCGTGCAATGACCCTACGACAACCGGTCACCCACTTGGCTTTCATCCGTGCCAGCAGCGGTCGTTCGGCGGAGCTGGGCGCGCGCCTGCGCGATTTGCTCGAACCCTCGTTGCGTACACCGGGGTGCCTGAGCTTCACGGTCCAGCGCTCGCAGGCCGACGCCGACCTTTGGCTGCTCAGCGGCAGTTGGCGTGATCAGCAGGCGATGAGCGGCTACTTCGCTTCGCCAACCCTGGAGGTATTCGGTGAGCTGGTGCAGGCGCAAGTGGTCAGCAGCCTGGACCTGCATACCTTCGATTGATTGCTGATGGGCACAGGTTAAAATGTCGCCCTTCGATCAACTACCCTGAGCGCAGCATGGCACGTAGAGAATTCCCGCAGTTCGAAGCCGTTTCGGCGATGGTCCCGGTGGAAGGTGGTGGCTACAACGCCGCAATAGCGGTGAAGGCGCTGGGCATGGGCGGGGCGCCGCGCTTTCACAAGGTACTGGACGGCCAGGTGTTCAAGGGCGCCGTGGCGGCCGATGAAGCCGCCTGCGCCGAGCTGGAACGCCTGCAGGGCGTCACTGAAGAGGGCGAGCTGATCTGGTGATCAGTTGCCCACTTGCGGCCTGGCCATCTTGAACAGGTTGCCCAGTTCGAAATAGTCCGCCGGGCCGCCACCACGCAGGATCGGTTCGGCGGCGGCGGTGTCGTAGATACCGTTTTTCAGCAGGTGCTCGGCAATGTGCACCGCCACCACTTCGCCGAGGATCAGCCAGCTGGGCACCGACTCCTGGTCTGCCCGTTTCAGCTGGACGATCTGGCTCACTTTGCACTCGAACGCCACCGGGGTTTCGCCCACCCGTGGCACCTTGACGACGCGCGACGGCGCTGCTGTCAAACCGCTGAGTTCGAACTCATTGACGTCTGCCGCTACCGCCGCGCAGCTCTGGTTCATCGCCTCGGCCAACGGCCGGGTCGCCAAGTTCCAGACGAACTCGCCGGTCTGCTCGATGTTGTTCAGGCTGTCTTTGCGCCCGACGCTGCAGAAACCGATGATCGGTGGGATGTAGTTGAAGGCGTTGAAGAAGCTGTAGGGCGCCAGGTTCAGGCGGCCTTCGCCGTCGTGGGACGAGATCCAGCCGATTGGGCGGGGGCCGACGATGGCGTTAAAGGGGTCGTGGGGCAGGCCGTGGCCTTTGGCGGGTTCGTAGTAATACATCGGTGCTGGGCTTGCTGGCCCTACCTCTTGGGGGACGAGGCGCTAGTGTGCCAAGCCTTTGCCCGGCTGGAAATGATCAAGCCCGGCCGAAGCCGGGCTGGTTGCACGCATCAGGGGTTAGCTGATGCGGTGGGCGTTGGTGCGGTCGAAGCCGTCTTCGGCAAAACGTTGGCCGCCGGTGCGGTCGAAGCCATCTTCTGCAAAACGTTGAGCGCCAGTGCGGTCGTAGCCGTCTTCGGCGAAGCGCTGTGCACCGGTGCGGTCGTAACCATCTTCAGCGAAGCGTTGGCCGCCTGTGCGGTCGAAACCGTCTTCAGCGTACGCGGCGGATTGGCTCTGTACCGCTGCGAAGGTGTGGGCGCTGGTGCGGTCGAAGCCGTCTTCGGCGAAGGCGCCAGTGGCGATTACCGAGAGGGCCAGGGTGAGGATCAGTTTGTTTTTCATGGTCGTTGCTCCAGGGGTGCGAGAGGTTGTTTGTTTCTATGGGTTTAATCCTACGCCGATAAAATTGATAAAAAAGCGCAAAAAATAGCTTCTAGTTATCGATTATATAGATGTGTATGCCCGCGTCAGCGATGAGCCCTCCAGTGGGCTGAGGGGAACGTTGCAGGGTATGGATCAGCGTTTCGCCAGCCATTGCAGGATGACGACGTCGAATTAATGCGGCGTTAAGGACGAAAATAAGCCTGCAGGCGGTAATGAACGCTTTTTTCATACGCCATAAACCGATTTTTCAGGCTTTGCTCAGCACCATCGCCGCACTCAAAACCGGAGCGGCAAACAATGAATAAACTCCCGCAAATCACCTTGGCCTTCTGGGTCATGAAGATCTGCGCAACGACCCTGGGCGAGACGGCGGGCGATTTGCTGTCGATGACCCTGAATATCGGCTACGCGCTGAGCTCGCTGATGTTGATCAGCGTGTTTCTGCTGACCCTGCTCGGCCAGCTCTACTCACGGCGCTACCACCCGATGCTCTATTGGCTGGTGATTCTTTCCACCAGTACGGCCGGCACCACCATGTCCGACTTCATGGACCGCACGCTTGGCTTGGGCTACGCCGCAGGCTCGTCGATTCTGATCGGCATCTTGCTGCTGACCTTCCTGGTGTGGCGCCTGAGTGGTAACCCCTTGGACGTCACCCGTATCAAGAACCGCGCGGGCGAGTTGTTCTATTGGGTGGCGATTCTGTTCTCGAACACCTTGGGCACCGCCTTGGGCGATTACCTGGCAGATGATTCGGGGCTTGGCTTTGCCGGTGGTGCCTTGCTGGTGGGCAGTGCCATCGCGCTGGTGGTTGTGGCGCGTTACTGGACACGCATCCCGGGCGTGGTGCTGTTCTGGGTCGCGTTCGTCCTGACCCGCCCGTTCGGCGCCACCCTGGGCGACGTCCTGACCAAGCCACACGAGAAAGGTGGGCTGGACTTCGGCACGGTCGGCTCATCGGCAGTGCTGGCCGGTGTGCTGCTGGTACTGGTGCTGATGGCGACCTATTACCAGCGGCGGGAGCCGCGTCAGGTGCTGGAGATGTCCTGAGTATTGATGCGATAACGGGTACTGCGGCCCCCGCCCGGCAGGCGGGCCAGGCACGCCTTGTCGAGCAGGTCGGTGAGGTGGCGGGTTGCAGTGGCCTTGGAGACTTTCGCAACGGCCTGGTACTGCGCAGCATTGATACCTTCTTCGAAGCCGCGTGGGCCCCCGTCGAGCAGCCGGTTGAGCACCTTGACCTGTTCGGGTAAAAGGCCGTCCGCCCGATGCACATGCCAGAACCTGGCTTTAGTGAGTATCCGGTCGATGTTCAGCAACGCCTGCTCGAGGCTGCGCAGCAGGGTTTCAAGGAACCAGGTCAGCCACCGGGTAATGTCGAGGCCGTCCTTCTGGCTGTTCTCCAGTATCTGGTAGTAGCCAGCCCGGTCTTCCAGGATGCTGGCAGACATGGCGTAGAAGCGGATTGCCTGCTGCTCGGCCTGGGCCAGCGCCAAGTCGGTGATGGCGCGGGTCAGGCGGCCATTGCCATCGTCGAACGGGTGCAAGGTGACGAACCAGAAATGGGCGACACCTGCGCGTAGAAGGGGGTCTAGGTGAGTGGCATGGCGGCTGCTGGCAAACCAATCGAGAAAAGCTGCAACCTGCTCTTCAAGGCCATCACGGGGCGGTGCCTGAAAGTGCACCGTGGGCTTGTCGAGGCGACCGGAGATCACCTGCAGGGTTGTCTCGTCACGCAGTTGGCCCACCAGAACTGCTTTGCTCAGGCCTTCTTCCGCCGCTGGGAACAACCAGTGATGCCAGGTGAGCAGGCGCTGCAAGGTCAGCGGTTGGTCGTACCCGCGTGTCGCATCCAGCATCAATTCAGCCAGCCCTTCGCTCCGCGCAGTAGTCGCGCCTTGCTCATGGATGCCCAGCCGTCGAGCGAGGGACGAGCGCACCGAACCCACGTTCAGCTGTTCACCCTCGATCGCCGACGACGTGACAATGTTCTGCAGCAGTGTGTCGAGGATGTTCTCGCACTCGCTGATCGCATCGATGGAGCCGATCTTGCCCAGCAGGCGTCCTTGCATCTCGACGCAACTGCGTAGCAATGGGGCAAGGGCGTCGCTTTGCCACTGGAAATGGGGCCAGTCGGATTGCTGCCATATCCATAGTGGGCTGTTCATGATCGCTCCAACTTATCGGTGAGCCGAATAATACTGCTATTCGGCTCATTATGTGAGCCGAATAGGGCCGTTAATCGGCTCACGCCATAAAAAGGTTCTTCACGTAATGTTGGGGAAGTGTGGCTGCGATTTGCTTGCTGAGAGATAGGGTGAAAGCTGCCAAGTGCTTGGCTTGGGTTTTGAGGTGGTGCGCAAATCGAGCGCCGCCCGCGTGGCGCTTCGCAGCACAAGGCTGCTCCTACCTCTGTTTCGGGCCAGTTACGCCTGTACCTGCGCGCGCGACCGCCTTGTTTGTTCCGCACGATATCGAGGTGGCCGCCAAAGGGCCGCGCGCCTTTGTCTCAGGGCTCATTGGCCCGAACCGATGTAGGAGCAGCCTTGTGCTGCGAAGCGCCGCGCGGGCGGCGCTCGATCTCAAAGGCGCATAAGATCCAGCGACAAGCACCCCCAAAAAAAAGGGCGCCCCGTGCAACGGAGCGCCCCTTTTTCATATCTGCCGGATCAGTATCAGTCGGTGGTGATGCGCGAATGATGCTTGGTGTCTTTCATGGTCGCGTACACCAGCAGCGAGCAGGCGATGCAGCCGGTGACGTACCAGTAGAAGCCGGTTTCCATGCCATTGCTCTTGAACCACAGGGCGACGTATTCGGCGGTGCCGCCGAAGATCGACACGGTCAGGGCGTATGGCAGGCCAACGCCCAGGGCGCGGATTTCAGTCGGGAACAGTTCGGCTTTGACCACCGCGTTGATCGAGGTGTAGCCACTGACGATGATCAGCGCCGCCATGATCAGGAAGAACGCGCCCCACCAGGTTTGCACGGTGTGCAAGGTGCTGAGGATCGGCACAGTGAACAGCGTGCCGAGTACACCGAAGGCGATCAGAATCGGGCGCCGGCCGATCTTGTCGGACAGGCCGCCGATCACCGGCTGCAGGCACATGAACAGGAACAGCGTGGCGGCCGAGATGGTGGTCGAGTCGCTGATGCTCATGCCTACGGTGTTGACCAGGTACTTTTGCATGTAGGTGGTGTAGGTGTAGAAGGCCAGGGTGCCGCCCATGGTCAGGCCGACCACGGTCATCAGCTCTTTGGGATGACGCATCAGGGTGCGCATCAGGCTTTCTTTGGACTTTTCCTTCTTGGTGAAGGAGGCGGTCTCTTCCATGCCGCGACGCAGGTACAGCGCAACCACCGCGCACAGCGCGCCGATCACGAAGGGAACACGCCAGCCCCAGGCATACAGCTGCTCGGTGGTGAGCGTCTGTTGCAGGATGATCAGCACCGCCAGGGCAATGAGCTGGCCAGAAATCAGGGTCACGTACTGGAAGCTAGAGAAGAACCCACGGCGCTCCTTGCTGGCCATCTCGCTGAGGTAGGTGGCCGAGGTGCCGTATTCACCGCCCACCGACAGGCCCTGCAGCAAGCGTGCGAAGACCAGCAGGATCGGCGCGGCGACGCCGATGGTTTCATAGCCGGGCGTCAGGGCGATGAGCAGCGAGCCCCCGCACATCAGCAGGACCGAGGCCATCAGCGCGGCCTTGCGGCCTTTGCGGTCGGCATACAGGCCCATCAGCCAGCCACCGATCGGGCGCATGAGGAAGCCCACGGCGAAGATCGCGGCGGTGTTGAGCAGTTGTGCGGTGCTGTCGCCAGCGGGGAAGAAGGCTTTGGCGAAGTACAGCGAGAATGCGGCGTAGACGTACCAGTCGTACCATTCGACCATGTTGCCGATGGACCCGCTGAAGATCGACTTCAAACGGCTGGCGGTGGTTTTTTCTGCGGCCGGCGCGATGGCCGCCCCGGTTGGCAGGGAGGTGGCGTTATCCATCAGGGATACCTTCTCGTTGTTTTTGTGGAGCGCGCCGGAGCGCTGCTTACCACGGTGATTGCAGAAGGTGTGCCAAATGGGTGCGAGGTGATTCATTTGAGGGCGCTGCACCCCGTTCGCAGGTAAGCCCGCCTGCACCAAGCCCACTGCGCATGCGGGCTTGGTGGGCGCGGGCTTGCCCGCGAAAGGCTGCAAGGCAGCCCCTTGCAGGTAAAGCGTTGGCATCACGGATGAGCGGATTTCCGCTCATTTAGCGCGGATGGTAAGCAGAAATTCGCCTATTACAGGAAGTCTTCGCGCACCAACCCGTGCCGCTGCATTTTCTCGTTCAGCGTACGCCGCGGCAGCTGCAAAGCCTCCATCACCCCCTTGATCTCCCCTTTGCTCTGACGCAACGCCGCCCGCAAGCACTGCGCTTCAAACGCCTCCATCTGCTCGCCCAGCGACTGCCCGGCCGGTGCCACTTCTATGTTCGGCGAACCCAGCCCCAGCGCATGCCGCTCCGCCGCGTTGGCCAACTCGCGCACGTTGCCCGGCCAGTCGTGGGAAAGCAGTTGCGCCAACTGGCTACCGCTGAGCGGCGGCGCTGTTCTGCCCAGTTTTTCAGCGCCAGCACGGGCAAAGTGTTCGAACAGCAAGGGGATGTCCTCACGTCGCTCTCGCAAGGGGGCCAAGCGCAGCTCGGCAACGTTCAAGCGATAGGCGAGGTCTTCGCGAAAGCGCCCGGCGCGGGCTTCTTCCAGCAGGTCCGGTTTGGTCGCGGCGATGATGCGCAAGTCGACGCTGATGCTCTGGTTGGCGCCCAGGCGTTCGAGCTTCTGTTCCTGGATCACCCGCAGCAGTTTTGCCTGCTGGGCCAGGGGCATGCTCTCGATCTCGTCAAGAAACACCGTGCCCCCGTTGGCATACTCAAGCTTGCCGATCCGCTTGCCCTGGGCGCCGGTGAAGGCGCCGCTCTCATGGCCAAACAGCTCGGCTTCGAACAGTGATTCAGGGATTGCCGCGCAGTTGAGGGCCACGAAGGGTTTGCCCGCACGCGGGCCGAAGTCGTGCAGGCAGCGGGCCACGCGCTCCTTGCCACTGCCGGTTTCGCCGCGGATCAGCACATTGACCGGCAGGCCGGCCAGCTCCAGCACCTGCCGGCGCAGCTGTTGCAGGCCCTGGGACATGCCCAGCAGGGTGTTTTCGAGGCGTGACTTGAGGTCGGCCTGCTCGTGCAGCCGGCGGTTCTCCAGCACCAGTTGGCGCTTTTCCAGGGCGCGACGCAGGCTGCCCAGCAGGTGCTGCGGGGTGAAGGGTTTTTCGAGGAAGTCGTAGGCCCCCTTGCGCATGGCATCCACCGCCATCGGCACATCGCCATGGCCAGTCAGCAGGATTACCGGCAGGTCGGGGTCCTCTGCCTGCAAGCGCTCGAGCAGTTGCAGGCCATCCATGCCCGGCATGCGCACATCGCTGATGATCACGCCGGCAAAGTGCTGTGGCAATTGCGCCAGGCAATCCTCGGCGCGGGCGAACAGTTGCACGCTGAAGCCGGACAGGCTCAGCCATTGCTCGACCGCCGTGCGGATACTGGCTTCATCATCGACGACGATCACTGAATTCAACATACAGGCTCCAGGTCGCGGGGCAGGGTGAGGCTCAGGCGGGCGCCGCCCGGCAGGTTCTCGGCCTGCAGTTGGCCGCCGGCCTCGTGGACGATGCCATAGGAAATGGCCAGGCCAAGGCCCAGCCCTTCGCCCACGGGTTTGGTGGTGAAGAAGGGGTCGAAGACCTTGGCCAGGTGTTCTTCGGCAATACCGCCCCCCGAATCGAGCACGCTCAGGCGCCACTGGTCGTGATCCAGCTCGATGCGGATCTCCAGGCGTTTGTAGCGTTTGTCGGCCATGGCGTCGAGGGCATTGCGCAACAGGTTGATCAGCACTTGCTCCAGGCGGATGGCGTCCCCGCGCACCCAGGCTGGGCGTGCCAGGTACAGCGCGACCTCGACGCCCTCGCTGCGAATACGGGTATCCAGCAAGTGCAGGGCCTGGTCGACCACGCCGGCCAGGTCCAGGCGCTCGCGCAGCCCGACCGGGCTGTTGCGGGCAAAGGTCTTCAGGTGGCTGGTGAGCGCGGCCATGCGTGTGAGCATCTGTTCCAGGGGTTCAAGGGCCTTGCGCGCTTCGTCGTAGCGGCCATGGTCGAGCAGCAGGCGCAGGGTTTCCAACTGCATGCGCTGGGTGGTCAGCGGCTGGTTGATCTCGTGGGCCATGGCCGCCGACATCTGCCCGAGGGCGGCCAGCTTGGCCGATTGCACCAGGCCTTCTTGCGCGGTGCGCAGTTCACGGGTGCGCTCTTCGACCTGGCGCTTGAGTGCTTCGCGGCTGCGCTGGCGCAAGCGTGCCAGGCGCAGGCGCTGGCTGACGAACAGCGCCGCGAAGACCAGGCTCAGCCACACGGCCGCAGCGCCAAGGGCGGCGTTGCGACCGTCGGCGGCGACCTGCGGTTTGCGCAACAGGTGCAAGGTCCAGTCTTCACCTTGCAGCGGCAGGCGTTCCCACAGGTATTCGGCGACGCCCTCCGGCCCTTGCACGCGGGCCAGGTGGCTATTGTCGGCAAAACGGGTCAGAACCTGATGCTGCAGGGGCACCAGGGGTTGTTTGTCGTACTGGCGGGTTTCAGCCAGTTCTGCACGGTCAGCGCCGCTCAGCGGCTGCAGCTCGCGGTAGCGCCAGCCGTCCTGGTTGGCGATGAAGGTAATGCCACGGGCATCGCTGACCAGCAGGATATCGTTGCCCTGGCGCCATTCACGTTCCAGCTCGGGGAATTCGAGCTTGACCACCATGGCACCGAGGAAGCGGCCATGCTCATCATTCACCGCGCTGGCCAGGAAGTAGCCGGGCACGCCACTGGTCACACCCACCGCGTAGAAGCGGCCGCTGCCTTGGCTGCGGGTCTGTTTGAAATAGGGGCGAAAGCCGTAGTTGGAGCCCACGTAGCTGCTCGGCAGCCGCCAGTTACTGGCCGCGATGGCCAGCCCGGTGCGGTCGAGCAGTTCGAGGGTAGACGAGTTGGCGGCACCGTTGATGCGTTCGAGCTTGCGGTTCAGGGCGTCTTGTACCGGCTCGCTGACCGGGCCGCGCAGGGCTGCGATCAGTTCCGGGTCGAGTGCCAGCACGGCGGGCAGGGCGCGGTAGCGTTCGATCAGGGTATGCAGGGCGTTGGCGTACAGGCCCAGTTGCTGGCTGGCGCGCTGGGCGTCGTCTGCCATGGCCTGGCGCTTGGCCTGGTGCATGGCCCAGCCGGCGCTGAGCGCGGTGCCGAGCAGGATGAACAGGACGATCAGCCCCAGACGCAGGGCGCGAAAGGAAAACGGCATGGGGCGGATCCGAAAGATGAGGGGGATCAGGGCCGGCCCATTCGCGGGTAAACCCGCTCCCACAGCGATGGCATGTAGCCTGGGGAGCGGGTTTATCCAGCAAAAGGCTGGTACTGCTTACAACAACTCGAAACTTTTCTGCTGCACCGCCTCGGAATCCAGCCCTACCTGGACATTGAACTCCCCAGGCTCTGCAACCCGCTGCAGTTGGCCATTGTAGAACTTCAGGTCTTCCTCATTGATGCTGAAGGTCAAGGTTCGCGACTCGCCAGCCTTGAGCATCAGTTTCTGGAAGTTCTTCAGCTCTTTGACCGGGCGGCTCATGGAGGCCGAGACATCCTGCAGATACAGCTGCACCACGGTCTCGCCGTCACGCTTGCCGGTGTTCTTCACCGTGACCTTGGCCTCCAGCGTAGCGCCACGCTTGAGGTCCTTGCTCGACAGGGCCAGGCCCGACAATTCGAAGCTGCTGTAGCTCAAGCCATAACCAAACGGATACAGCGGCCCGTTGGGCTCTTCGAAGTACTGCGAGGTGTAGTTGCCTGGCTTGCCGGGTGTGAACGGCCGGCCAATGCGCGTGTGGTTGTAGTACATCGGAATCTGCCCGACCGAACGCGGGAAGGTGATGGCCAGCTTGCCGGACGGGTTGTAGTCGCCGAACAGCACGTCAGCGATGGCATTGCCGCCTTCGGTGCCGCTGAACCAGGTTTCCAGCAGGGCGTCGGCCTGCTCGCGTTCCCACGCGATCGACAGCGGGCGGCCATTCATCAGCACCAGTACCAGCGGCTTGCCGGTGGCTTTCAGGGCCTTGATCAGTTCGCGCTGGCTGGCCGGAATTTCCAGGGTGGTACGGCTCGACGACTCGTGAGACATGCCACGCGACTCGCCGACCACCGCGACCACCACGTCGGACTGCTGCGCGGCCTTGACCGCTTCATCGATCAATACCGCGGCAGGGCGCAGGTCGTTGACGATTTCCGGGGCGTCGAAGTTGAGGAAGTTCAGGTAGTCGAACATCGCCTTGTCACCGGTGACGTTGGAACCCTTGGCGTAGACCAGCTTGGCCTTGCCTTCCACGGCGCGGCGCAGGCCTTCGCGAACGGTCACCGAATGCACCGGTTTGCCGTCGGCCGCCCAGCTGCCCATCATGTCGATCGGCGCATCGGCCAATGGGCCGACCAGGGCAATGGTGCCGGCCTTCTTCAGTGGCAGGGTCTGGTTGCGGTTTTCCAGCAGGACCAGGCTGCGGCGGGCCACGTCACGCGCGGCATCGCGGTGCAGGCGGTCGTTGCCGTAGTAGTCCTTGAGGTCGGTTTCGGCTTTGCCGATTCGCACGTACGGGTCTTTGAACAGGCCCATGTCGTACTTGGCGCCAAGCACTTCGCGCACCGCCTGGTCCAGTTCGCCCTGGGTCACTTCACCGTCCTTGAGCAGCCCTGGCAGCTCTTCGCCATACAGGGTGTCGTTCATGCTCATGTCGATACCGGCCTTGATCGCCAGTTTGGCCGCTTCACGGCCGTCACGGGCAACCCCGTGGCGGATCAGTTCCTGGATGGCGCCGTGGTCACTGATGGTCACACCTTTGAAGCCCCACTCCTTGCGCAGCAGGTCGTTCATCAACCAGGTGTTGGAGGTGGCCGGCACGCCGTTGATCGAGTTCAACGCCACCATGACCCCGCCAGCACCGGCATCGAGCGCGGCGCGGTAGGGCGGCAGGTAGTCGTTGTACATTTTCGTCAGGCTCATATCGACCGTGTTGTAGTCGCGGCCGCCCTCCACCGCGCCATACAGGGCAAAGTGCTTGACGATGGCCATGATGCTGTCGGGGTTGGCCGGGCTGCTGCCCTGGAACGAGCGGACCATCACCTGGCCGATTCGCGAGGTCAGGTAGGTGTCTTCACCAAAGCCTTCACTGGTGCGGCCCCAGCGCGGGTCGCGGGCGATGTCGACCATCGGCGCGAAGGTCATGTCCAGGGCGTCGGCAGCGGCCTCGATGGCGGCAGTGCGGCCGACCTTGGCAATCGCGTCCATGTCCCAGGTCGCGGCCATGCCCAGGCCGATCGGGAAAATGGTGCGCTCGCCGTGAATGGTGTCGTAGGCGAAGAACATCGGAATCTTCAGGCGGCTGCGCATGGCGGCGTCCTGCATCGGCCGGTTCTCGGGCGCGGTGCGCGAGTTGAAAGTGCCACCGATGCGGCCTGCGGCGATTTCTTCGCGGATTTGCTCGTGGGTCATCTCCGGGCCGATGCTGATCAGGCGCAGCTGGCCGATTTTTTCGGCCTCGGTCATCTGGCTGATCAGGTGATCGATGAACGCCTGCTTGTCCTGCAGGGGCGGAGCGGTAGGGGCGGCGAGGGCCGCCTGACTGACAAGGCCCATGGCCAGGCCCAGCAAAGACAGTTTCATCATCAATTCCGTTGTGGGGCCTCTGCCGTATCCACCGTGATACGCGCGCGGCCGAAGTTTTCAGGCGGCTATTGTTGTACAGTTCGGGGGCGATTCTTCCAGCGGCGGATTATGCCTGAATATGTCGGCGGCCGATGGCACCCTGAATGCCTGGACAACAACAATAAGAACGATCGAGAGACCGCTGGCATGACCCCCCTCAACGAATACGATCAACGTCAGATCGCCGAAGCCATTGCCCGTGCCGAACGGCGTACCGATGCCGAACTGGTAACGGTGCTGGCCCGCCGTGCCGACGATTACGCCTACCTGCCACTGTTCTGGGCCGCGGTGCTGGCGCTGGCCGTACCGGGCTTGCTGCAGATGCTGCTGGGCTGGCCCGGTATCCGTGGCCTGCTGGTGGCCAACGTCGTGCTGTTCATCGGCTTGTGCCTGCTGCTGCGCCACCCGCGCCTGGCCGGCTGGCTGATCCCGCGTGCCTGGCGCCGCTGGCGGGCGTCGAGCCTGGCCCGCCAGCAGTTTCGCGAGCAGAACCTGCAGCGCACCCGCGGTGCCACGGGGGTGCTGATTTTCGTCAGCGAAGCGGAGCGGCATGTGGAAATCCTGGTCGACCAAGGGGTCGAGCAATACCTCGATGCCAGCGCCCGCGCGGCCATCGTAGGGCGCTTTGCCGAACAGGTGCGTCAGGGCCGGACCTTGCAAGGCTTTGTCGATTGCATCGACGCCTGCGGTGAGTTGCTCAGTGAGCACGTGCCGCGCACCCATGCCCGCAACGAACTGCCCAACCGTTTGGTGATTCTGGACTGACAAAAGCGGGCGTATGGATTGGGGGGCCAGCCTCACACCTGTAGAATGCGTGGCATTGCGCAACGCGCTCCCCGCAACTCGAGGCACCGTTTTTCATGTCCGCCAGTCCTTCTGCTTCCACCGCCCCAGAGGCGCGCACCCAGTTCCTTGAGCTGCTGAGCGCTGCCCTGCACGGCAATACCTTGGTCAAACTGGTGCTGGCGCGCCATGTGGGTGCCGATCAGTCTCTGCAGCGGATCATCGCCAAGCCACTGCAGGTCAAGGGCCAGCCCTGCCTGTCACTGGTGTATCGCCACCAGACCCGTGACATCACCCGCAACCTGCCACTGGAGCAGGCCGAAGCGCTGGTTGCCGAGCTGCTGCCTGACAGCTTTCGCAATGCGCACCTGTTCGATGCGGACGGCGAAGTGCAGCTGACCTTCAGCAAGAAAGGCAAGCCCATGCTCCAGCGCCACGGCGCCCAGGCGCCGCGTGATGCGGCTGCGAGCAGTGGCCATGACCGGGAGAAAAAGCGTTACCTGGAGCTGTCGCGGCCCTTTTTGCGTGACCTGGGCGTGACCGATGCGCAAGGTGCGCTGATCCCGTCGATGTCGCGCAAGTGGAAGCAGATCAACAAGTTCATCGAGGTGTTCGAGCACGCCCTGGCCAGCGCGCCGCTGCCTTCCGAACAGGCCCTGCGCGTAGCCGACTTTGGCTCGGGCAAGGGTTACCTGACCTTCGCCATGCACGACTACCTGCGCAACACGCTGGGCCGCGACGCCCAGGTGACCGGCGTGGAGCTGCGCCAGGAAATGGTCGACCTGTGCAACGCCGCGGCCTCGCGCCTGGACCACCCGGGCCTAGAATTCCAGTGCGGCGATGTACGCAGCGTGGTGCCCGAAGCCATCGAGGTGATGATCGCCCTGCATGCCTGCGACATCGCCACCGACTACGCCATCCACACCGGCATCCGCTGCAACGCCGCGATCATCATGTGCTCGCCGTGCTGCCACAAACAGATCCGCCCGCAACTGCACAGCCCAGGCTTGCTACAGCCGATGCTGCAGTATGGGTTGCACCTGGGGCAGCAGGCCGAGATGCTCACCGACAGCCTGCGAGCGCTGTACCTGGAAGCCTGTGGTTATGAAACCAAGGTGTTCGAGTTCATTTCGTTGGAACACACCAACAAGAACAAGATGATTCTCGCGGTGAAGCGCAAACAGCCGGTGGATAACGCGGCGCTGCTGGAGAAGATTGCGCAACTCAAGGGGTTTTATGGGGTGCAGGAGCATTGCCTGGAGACGTTGTTGCGGGGGGATGGGTTGATTGCGGGTTGAGGGGGGGGCTTTTGTGCGCATGCCGTGAGTACTGCAGCGGCTGTAAGACCGAGCGCCGCCCGCGCGGCGCTTCGCAGCACAAGGCTGCTCCTGCATCTGTTTCGGGCCAGTCACGCCTGTGAAGGCGGCGCGCGAACGCCTTCTTGGTCCGACTCGATATTGAGGCGGGCACGAAGGGGCCGCGCGACCATGCCACAGGAATAATTGGCCCGAAACAGATGTAGGAGCAGCCTTGTGCTGCGAAGCGCCGCGCGGGCGGCGCTCGGCCTCAAAGGCGCCAAAAATGTTGTGGCGAACAGATACCCACCTCAACGCCGAGCAGCCGGCACCTCGATCGCCAAGTCAGCCAACCCCAACGGGTGCGTACTCGCATCGAAAAAGTGCAGCGCAGTCGCCGGTAAATCTCCGAACCGGTCGATGAAGTGCTGCTTCTGATTGATCACCGACGCCTCCCCCAACGGCCGAATGGCAATCGACAAATGGCGAGGTTGTGCCTGTCGAACCGCCTCGACCAGGTGCTGGTCACTGCTGTCCAGATGCTGCCCGAACAGGCATAGCCCCTGGCTCTCCTGCGCCAATTGCGCCAAGCCCCAGCTGAGGTAGTCCGAGTGACGAATGGCGCGCAGCTTTTCGTCGCTGCGGTCCTCATTGACGAACAAGGGCACTTCCCCCGGAATGTTCACGGCAAAGCCATCGAGCAACTCGGCGCTCTCTGCGCTGCGTTGGCGGGTGGTGCCATCCGGCAGTTTCAGCAGGTGCAGGCCGCCATGCAGGTGCAGCACGCGGGTGCCTTCACTGCGGGTGCGGCGTACGTCGAAAAAGCCTTGCTCATCGAACAGCTCGGCAAAACCTTGGGGGGCGTGCTGCACGGCCCAAGGCAAGATCAGGTCGTAGTTGCTGGTGTAGATGTTGCGATAGCCGCGCAAGGCCTGGTTCAGCATGGCCAGCGTGGCGGCTGGCATCAAAGGCCATGGCAGGTGCACCGTGCGCACGGCATGAATCAGCGCCTCCTTGATCGAGTAGTAGCGGTTCAGCGGTGCAGTGGAGTTGATGGCCAGGGCTGCGTTGACCCGTACCGTGCTGTTGAGGGCGCTGAGCACGGGCTCGAACAATTCGGTGGCGAGTGACTTGAACAAGGCTTGGTCGCTGATCGCCAGGCCTTTTTTGCGGCCCGCGCGCTGCGCTTCCTCGAACAGCGAGAAATAGCCAAACGGCTTCCACAATGCACGGCTGGCGCCGTTGCCCAGCAGCAGGGCGTCGCAAGGGTGGCGTTGGTCGAGTTCTGGCCAGGGGGTGAGGTAAGCGTCAAGTGCGGGCATGCGGGGTCCGTTGGGCGGAGCGGAAAACGGGGCGACTGTAGCATGTCATTCAAGCGCTAGGTGATTGAGGCTGGCGAGGACAAGAAGTCATGTGTGAGAATGATACGGATTCCTATTGGCGACGCTCACCTTCAATGACATCCTTTTCCACACCCTGGAGCGGCCCTGCGCCGGCCTTGCAGGCGGTCGTCGATGATCTGCTGGCCAACTACAGTGACCTGCGTCGCTACCTCAGCGGGCGCCTGCGCAACCCCGACGACGCCGCTGACATCGCTCAGTCCAGCTTTGCCCAGGCCTATGCCCACGCGCTGAATGCGCCGGTACTCAATGCGCGCGCGTTGTTGTTCCAGGCGGCGCGTAACTTGTGCATCGATCAGTACCGGCGCCGCAGCACCGAGTTGGCGGCGCTGGAAGACTGGCTGGTGCGCGTCGACGGCTTGAGCCCCAGCGTCGAGGACATCCTGATCGCGCGCGAGCAGTTGCAGCAACTGATTGCACTGATCGAGCGCATGCCGCGCCTGCGCCGCGAAGTATTCGTGCGGGTGCGGCTGTATGGCCAGAGCCATCGCGAAGTGTGTGAGGCGCTGACGCTGTCGGCCAAGTCGGTGGAATTGCACATCGCCCGCGCGGTGTTCGACCTCTCCGAACTGCGCCTGGCCAGCCGCCATGGCTGACCCGGTTGCCGCACGCAAGGTGCAACAGGCCTTGGTCTACCTCGCGGCGATGCATGGCGACGACCCCACGCGTGTGCGCGAAGCCAGCGGCCAGGCGCTGCGCTGGCGGGGTAAGAGCGACGAACATGAGCGCGCCTGGCATGAGGCCGAGCAGCGCTGGCAACTGGTGCATCGCCTGGCGCCGCAATTGCGCGGCGCCCTGCAGCCGCAGCCGCATGATCCGAGCCGTCGGCGCCTGTTGCGCCAGGGCGGCGCGTTGGCGGTACTGCTGGCGGCAGGTGGCTGGCTGGGCTGGATGTGGCAGCGCACCGCTGCATTCCAGCAAGAGCTGCAGACCGCGCACGGCGAACAGCCCCGCAGCCTGGCCTTGCCCGATGGCAGCCAACTGCTGGTGGCGGCCGAGAGCAACCTGCGTATCCGCTTCGACCATGGCCAGCGCCAGGTGATGCTGTTGCACGGCAATGTCTTCTTCGACGTCGCCCATGAGCGCTGGCGGCCTTTCCATATCAGCACCCGTGTGGGCAGTGTCCAGGTGCTGGGCACGGCCTTCACGGTCAGCGACCGGGGTGACCGGGTGTTCGTGGCGGTGGCCCGCGGCCGTGTACAGGTGCGTGACCTGCACGGTGGCGAACGTACCCTTGGCGCTGGCGAACGTGTCTTCATCGATGGTCAGGGGCACCTGAGCAACCTGCATGCGCAGGGGCGACTCGGCCCGGACGTCGACCATTGGCAACGCGGGTGGTGGTCTTACACCGACCAGTCGCTGCGCGAAGTGATCGGCGAGCTCAATGCCTATCTGCCGCAGCCCGTGCTGCTGGCGCCGGAAGTCGCCGAACTGAAGCTGACCGGCAGCTTCCCTATCGATCAGCCGCAGAAACTGCTGGAAGCGTTGCCACGCATTCTGCCGGTACGCCTGAGCGAACGGCAGGGCAGGGTGGAACTGTTGGCGCGCTGAAAAAAGTTTTGAGGGGTAAGCCGCTGGAGCGGCGTCATCAACGGTGAACCCCTCCAAGAGCAAGGACCCTTCATGTCGTTCGCCTCCACCCGTTTATCCGTGCCACTGCGCCACCTGGCCCTGGCCTGCGCACTGGGCAGCCTGTTGTCGCCGGGCATGGCCCTGGCTGACAGCCAGCCACTGGCCCTGGATTTTCCTAGCCAATCGCTGGAAACCACGGTGCACGCGCTTGCCCGCCAGTCCGGTGTGGCCATTGCCGCTGACAGCCGGGTACTCGCGGGCCGCAATGCGCCTGCCCTGCACGGGCGCTTCAGCGTGCTGCAAGCCTTGCAGCAGTTGCTGATCGGCACCGACCTGGTGGCCGAGGAGCACAACGGCGTGGTGACCCTGCGCAGCACCGCCGAGGACGGCGCCTTGACCCTCGGCGCCACCAACGTCAACGCCGCCGGTTTCAACAGTGAACTGCCCGAGGCCTACAGCGGCGGCCAGGTGGCGCGCGGTGCACGGCTTGGCATGCTGGGCAATCGCGACATCATGGACACGCCATTCAACATCACCGCCTACACCGCCAAGACCATCGCCGACCAGCAGAGCGGCACGGTTGGCGCCGTGTTGCGCAATGACCCGTCGATCCGCTTCAGCACCGGCGAAGGCCATGCCTACGAGAACTTCATGATCCGTGGCTATGGCCTGGAATCCTCGGAACTGGCGGTAAATGGCCTGTACGGCCTGGCGCCAGATGGCCATGTGCCGACCGAATTCCTCGAACGGGTCGAAGTGCTCAAAGGCCCAAGCGCATTGCTCAGCGGCATGGCGCCCAATGGCGGGGTGGGCGGCAATGTCAACCTGGTACCCAAGCGTGCCGGCGATGCCCCACTGACCCGGCTGACCACAAGCTACGTTTCCGACGGCTACTTTGCCCAGCACATCGACGTGGCCCGACGCTTTGCGGATGGGCGCTTTGGTGTCCGCTTCAATGGGGTGTATGGCAGTGGCGACATGGGTGTCGAAGAACAGTCCAAGGACCGCACGCTGGCCGCCCTGGCGCTGGATTACCGAGGTGACGACTTCAAGCTCGAACTGGATGCCTACGAGACCCATGAGAAACTCGACAACGGCAGCCCGATGATGGCGGGCTTCAGCGAGCTGGGCTACGTGACCAAGGCGCCCAAGCCCGACACCAACGTGCTGGAAGGCATCTATGCCAAACAAGTCAGCAAGGCAGTGGTGCTGCGCGGCGAGTACCAGCTCAACGACGACTGGACGGCATTTGCCAGTGTGGGTGGGGCGCGCACGTACTACGACGGCTTCCTGAACGGCACCCGCATCCGGGTGCAGGCGGCCGATGGCAGCGCCAAGGGGCAGACTTACAACCAGGCCGGCTACACCCACAGCCTGTCCAGCGAGGCCGGCCTGCGCGGCAACTTCATGACGGGGCCGGTCACCCACCAGCTGGTGTTGACGACGTCGCTGCTGCACCAGGACATCGGCCGAGCGCCCACGGTCACCGGCGCCACCTACGACACCAACCTCTATCGCCCGGTCAAAGGGGTGATTGCCGGTGATCACGGCTCGAACGACAAGACCGGCGACAATACCTTGTCCAGCTTCGCCCTGGCCGACACCCTCGGTTTCTTCGACGAGCGTGTGTTGCTGACCCTGGGTGCGCGTGCCCAGCGGGTTCGGCAGAAGATGAGCAAACCAACGGCCTATGACGAACGCAAACTGACCCCGGCCTTTGGCATCGTGGTCAAGCCTTGGGATGCGCCGGTGTCGCTGTACGCCAACTACATCGAAGGCCTGACCCAAGGTGGCACGGTGACCGAGGTAGGGGCCCTGAACAAGGACGAGCAATTTGCGCCGTACGTGGCCAAGCAGATGGAAGCGGGCGTGAAGTGGGACCTGGGCACGTTCAGCCATACCCTGGCAGTGTTCCAGATCGAGAAACCCAGCATGGTCAAGAACACCCGCGGCGACACCTTCTGGTACACCGATGATGGCGAGCAGCGTAACCGTGGCGTGGAATGGAACATGTTCGGTGAAGCCGCCCCTGGCGTACGCCTGCTGGGCGGGGTGACCTACACCCGCGCCGAACTGAGCAAGACGGCCAACGGTACCCTGGATGGCAACACCGCCCGCGGTGTACCGGCCTGGTCGGCCAACCTCGGCGCCGAGTGGGACCTGCCCTGGGTCGATGGCCTGACCCTGACGGCACTGGGCATTCACAGCAGCTCGCAGTACCTGGACGACGAGAACACGCTGAAAATCCCACAATGGACGCGCTACGACCTGGGCGCGCGCTACGCCACCCGCGTGCTGAGCAAGGACGTGACCCTGCGCGCCAGCCTGGAGAACGTCGAGAATCGTGCCTACTGGGCGGGGGTGTTCAACCCGGGGTATGCCACCGTCAGCGAACCGCGCACCTTGAAGCTGTCCGCCAGCGTCGACTTCTGAGGTGCGCATGAACCGCATCTCTCTCATCCGTTGCGCCTTGCTGCTGGCCTTGACCAGCGCCGTGGCGCAGGCTGCAAGCGAAGCCACGCTGCAGCCCGGTCAGGCTGTCAACGGCCAGGCCATGTCCGCAGGCAGCACGGTCTGGCACGTTGGGCTCAAGGCAGGCGACCTGGTGCGAGGCCGGGTCGACGGCGACGTCAGCCTGCGCCTGCTGGACCCGCAGGGCAGGCCCTTGCGCCTGTTGATCGACGGCCAGGACCAGCCGCGCGCGTTCATCTTTGTCGCCGACAGCCCGGGTGCATATGGCTTGCGTGCAGAGCCACTGGACGGGCGCCCGGGCGCCCCTTTCAGCCTGCGCCTGGAGCAGGTACTGGCGCGTGCCGAGCAGCAGCAAAGCCCACCACGGCTGGCCAGCCCGGCCCTGGCCGAGTTGGCCGGGCAGCTTGCCCAGGGCGGTGATACCGAGGCGTTCTGGAACGCGCGAAAGGCCCAGGGCACGCCGCTGGTCGAGCGGCTACCGGGCCAGCCGCAGCAGCGCCTGGTGACGTTTCTGTGGCGCGGCGCCCAGCACAATGTGCGGATGTTCGGCGCGCCTTCGGGCCGTCACGAAGCGCTGCAACGGCTTGGCACCAGCGATGTCTGGTACGCCAGTTTCGAGGTCCCGGCCAGCACCCGGCTCAGCTACCAAATGGCGCCTGATGTGCCACCGTCGGATGACCGCCGGGTGATTCTTGCCACCACGCGCCGCGACCCGCTCAACCCTGCCACCTTCGCCGACAGCAGCGGTGATGCCTGGCTGTCGCGTTCACGCCTGGAATTGCCGGATGCGCCACCGCAACCCTGGGTAGCCGAGCGGCCGGGTATCGCCCGTGGCACGCTCGAACGCAAGCGCCTGGCCAGCGACGTGCTGGGCAACACGCGCGATGTCTACCTGTACCGACCGGCTGGCTGGCGCCCGGGTGCTGCAGGACAGGCCTTGCTGGTGCTGTTCGACGCCCACGCCTATACCCGCCAAGTGCCTACGCCGACCCTTCTCGACAACCTGATCGCCGATGGCCTGATCCCGCCCACGGCAGCCATCATCATCGCCAACCCCAGCGACCTCAGCCGCCAGCAGGAGCTGCCACCCAACCCACGGTTTGCCCGTTTCATGGCCGAACAACTAATGCCCTGGGCGCGACAACACGGCTTGAGTGCACCCGCGGCCCGTACGGTCATCGCCGGCTCCAGCTACGGGGGGCTGGCCGCGTCCTACCTGGGCCTGATGCACCCTGAGTTGTTCGGCAATGTGCTGAGCCTGTCGGGGTCGTACTGGTGGGCCAAGGACGGGGAAGAGCCAGGCTGGCTGACCCGTGAGTACGTCAAGGCAACCCCCAAGCCGCTGCGTTTTTACCTGCAATCGGGGCTGTTCGAAGGCCCGACGATTCTGGATACCAACCGCCACCTGCGCGATGTGTTGCGTGCCAAGGGCTATGCGGTGGAAGCGGTGGAGTACCCCGCGGGGCATGATTACCTGCAATGGCGCGGGTCACTGCCGTGTGGCCTGGTGAGCCTGATCGGCAGGCCGGGTGAGGCCAGTTCCCAGGCGTGCGCTGAATACCGTTGATGCCCTGCATCCCCTGTAGGAGCAGCCTTGTGCTGCGAAGAGGCCAGCGCAAACAGCGAAGGGTATGTGTTGTCACTGGCCTCTTCGCAGCACAAGGCTGCTCCTACAGTAGAGGGTGATTGGCCTGGATTCAGCGTAAGCACGTTGACGCGTTTTACTCCGGTGTTGACACGTGGCGACTCCTGTTCCGCCACACCCGATACGCGCGGATCCCGGCGCGTACCGAGCCGAACAGCAGTTTGTCCTCCATCTCCCGTGCCATCCCTGAGCGCACCAGCATGCGCAGGAAGGTGCCGCGGGCGCGGGCGATGGCGAAGAAGATGCCTTGGGCAGCCAGGGTGTCGCGGACTTCGCGCAGCGCGGCAATGCCGCTGACGTCGATGCTGGTCACCGCTTCGGCATCGAACAGCACGACCTTGGGCTGGGCCTGGCTCTGCACGGCTTCCAGCAGGCGCATCTTGAAGTAGTCGGCATTGAAGAACAGGATCGCATCGTCGAAGCGGTACACCACCAACCCCGGCACGGTGCGGGCGTCCTTGAATTTGCGAATGTCGACTTGGCCCTCGGTGCCCGGCAGCCAGCCCAGCACTGCGTCGGTGGGCTGGTAGATGCTGTACAGCAGGCGCAGGATCGCCAGGGTCACGGCAAACACGATACCCGGCAGCACGCCCAGGCCCAGCACGCCGACCGTGGTCAGTAGGCAGAGCCAGAACTCGAAGCGGCTGAGGCGCCGGATGCTCTTCAGCGACTTGATGTCGATCAGCCCCCAGCCCGCCATCAGCAACACGGCCCCCAGCGCCGCCTGGGGGATCCAGGCCATGGGGGCGGTGAAGAACAGCAGGATCAGGGCGATCACCAGCGCAGCGATGATGCCGACCAGCTGGCTCTTGCCGCCGACCATGTCGTTGACTGCGGTACGCGAGTCGGCGCCACTGATGGCAAAGCCTTGGGACATCCCGGCCGCCAGGTTGCTCACCCCGAGCGCCACGAACTCATGGTTGGCGTTGATGGCGTAGCCATGGCGTGCGGCAAAACTGCGCGCTGTGAGCATGGCGCTGCAGAAACTGACGGTGGCAATACCCAGGGCGTCGCGCAGCAGGCTTTTCATTTCTGCCAGGTTGCTTTGTGGCCAAGCCAGTTGCGGCATGCCGGCCGGTACCGGGCCGAGGATGGCGACACCGAAGCGGTCCAGGCCGAACAGGCCTACCACAACCGTGAACAGCGCCACCGCCACCAGCGCCGCCGGTAGCCGTGGGTAGCGCTGCGGTAGCCAGATCAGCAGCGCCAGCGCGGACAGGCCGATGGCCAGGGTCACCCCATGAATCTCGCCCAGGCGCTGGAGGAAGTTGACCAGGCTCAGGATGAACCCATCGCCCTCGATCTTGAACCCGACCACCTTGGACAACTGCCCGGCGATCAGGCTCAGGCCAATGCCATTGAGGTAGCCGATCAGGATCGGCCGTGAGAAGAAGCTGGCGATGAACCCGGCCCTGGCCAGGCCCGCCCCGATCAGCATCACGCCCACCAGCACGGTGACAATTACCGACAGCTCGGCAATACGCTGCGGGTCGCCCAGCGCCAGCGGTGCCACGGCCCCGGCGATCATCGCGCAGGTGGCGGCGTCCGGGCCGACCATCAGCTGACGCGAGCTGCCGATCAGCGCATACACCATCATCGGTAGCACGCAGGCATACAGGCCATATTGCGGCGGCAGGCCGACGATTTGTGCGTAAGCGATGGCGATGGGGATCTGGATAGCCGCCACCGAAAGCCCAGCCTGCAGGTCGGCATGAAACCACTCACGGCGGTAGTGCAACAGGTTGGCGAGGCCAGGTAGCCAGCGGGACAGAAACATGCGCGGTCCTTTCGAAATGTTTCACGAATCCATCAAGCATATGCGCTTCAAGCCGTTTCGCTTACAAGCGGATTCGCCGGCCGCGCATTCAAGCGCAACGGCTGGGAAGTGGCCATGGGCCAGATCAACAAAAGGGGCATGAAAACGAATAGGCAGAAACGAAAAAAGGAGCCGAGGCTCCTTTTGACAGCGATGACGTTGCTGGAACGCCATGCGGGAATGCGAGGTGGAGCGGGTAGAGGGAATCGAACCCTCAACTAAAGCTTGGGAAGCTTTCGTTTTGCCACTAAACTATACCCGCGTCTGCGTTCGACTTTTTACCAGAACCCTCATCGAATTAGAAGCCCAAGTTATAAAAAGGGTTATAAAAAAGCTTGTCGGCGACCCATAGCCTGCGGGTAAAGGGCTACAGGACGCCGAGGCGCTCAGATGGCCAGTGCATGCTGCCCCTGTACGTGCTGGTAGCGTTGACGTGGCTCACGCTCGGTTGGCTTGAGGAAGCCGAGCAGCGCACTGCGGGTGTCTTCGCAGGCCGCCTTGGTCTCCATGTCGAGGAAGTGCCCAGCATCGCGAATCACGCTGAAGTGGCTCTTGCCCACATGGCGACCAAACTCGCGCGCATCTTCAGCCGTGGTGTACTCATCGCGGTCGCCGTTGATGAACAGCACCGGGATATCGATGTTGCGCGCACCACTCAATGCCCGTTCCAAGTCATGTTGCAGCACTTCGTTGATGTGGAAGTGCATCTGCGCGTACTCGTGGCTGTCCAGGCTGCTCACGTGGCGATAGTTGAAGCGCTTGAACAGCGACGGCAGGTGCTTGCCGATGGTGTCGTTGACCAGGTTGCCGACCTGGTAGCGATCACAGGCGGCCAGGTACTGGCAGCCACGGTCCAGGTAGTCGCGCATCGGTTCGTTGATCACCGGCGAGAACGAGCTGACTACGGCTTTCTTCACTCGCCGCGGCTGGTGCGCCAGCGCCAGCAGCGTGCTCGCACCGCCCCACGAAAACGACATCACGTGATCGGCCTGGAAGTGCTCGATCAGCTCAAGGAGGATATGCGCCTCGGTCTCCTTGGTGATCAGCCGTTCCTGGCGGTTGTGCGGTTTGGATTTGCCAGCGTACGGCTGGTCGAACAGCACGACGTTGAATTGTGGGTGCAGGTTCCGCACTGTCTGGGCGAACGAGGCCGTGGTGGCCAGCGAACCGTTGATCAAAATGATCGTCTTCTCGGCTGCATCCGCGCGATGGAACTCCGTGTAAACCCGATACTGACCTTGGATATCAAGTACAGCGATTTCTGGCCTCATGTCATCGACTCCTGGCGCAAAAAGGGTATTCGCGTCACCTAGGGTGCACGTTCTTTATGACAGGTAGGCATTTGCCTTGAAGAGTAACCGGGGGGCCCTGTGTCGATCCTTGGCACACATGTCGACGGTATTGTTTTAGGCGGGCAATTTGCCGTGCCCCAAGGCATCTAGGCCTTGGGTGGCCGGCAAAAAGGTGTCTTCGACTGCGGGCGTGACTCATGAGTCACATGCAGACTGACGATTTGGATTCAAGCAGTGGGCTGGGGATCCTGCAAGTGCCGTTGGGGGAAATATGTGACTTGGGCCGCCGGGCGGTCGTGTGACACTGCCAGTGTTGCCTTTTCTGGCCTCTTCGCGGGCAAGCCCGCTCCCACAGGTACTGCACAAGCCTCCAACGCTGTGGAGTCCTGTGTGAGCCACAGGTACTGCACAGGCTTCCAACGCTGTGGAGTCCTGTGGGGGCCACAGGTACTGCACAGGCTTCCAGCACTGTGGAGATCCTGTGGGAGCGGGCTTGCCCGCGAAGAGGCCAGTGCAAACACCCTAGACCGAGTCGATTTCCTCGGCCGTCAACGCCCTGAATGCCCCCGGTGCCAACGCCGGATCCAGGCGAATCGCGCCCATGCTCTCGCGGTGCAGCCCCACCACCTTGTTGTCGAAATGGCCAAACATGCGTTTGACCTGGTGGTACCGCCCCTCGACGATAGCCAACCGGGCCTGGCGGGGGCCAAGGATGTCGAGTTGGGCGGGCAGGGTGGTGAGGTTTTCGAAGGCGAAATACAGGCCTTCGTGGAACTTGGCAGCATAATGCTCGCCAATCTCGTCCTCGGTCTCTACCAGGTAATGCTTGGGCAGTTTGGTCGTTGGCTGGGTCAGGCGACGCGACCATTGGCCGTCGTTGGTCAGGATCAGCAGGCCGGTGGTGTTGAAGTCCAGGCGCCCGGCAATGTGCAGGTCGTCGCGCAGTTCAGCGGGCAGCAACTCGAGCACCGTGCGGTGTTGTGGGTCCTGGGTGGCGCTGACGCACCCGGTCGGCTTGTTGAGCATCAGGTAGCGCGCCGGTCGCCCGGCCTGCAGCAGTTGCTCATCCACCTCGACGCGGCTGAACTCACGCACCTCCGTCAACGGGTCGACTGCCACTTGGCCATCGACCCGCACGCGGCGCTGCACCAGCAGCAGGCGAACGTGCTGGCGGTTGTAGCAGGGCAGGTTGGCAAGAAAACGGTCGAGGCGCATGGCAAAGGGGGCTGAAGTTAAAGGCCGCGCAGTCTAGCGCTTTGTGCCGGGCGGCGCTGCCTGCAGTTGCGCTTCGACCGCTGCGCAGCGCGGGCACAGGCAGGCCTTGTCACGCAACTCGGCAGGCAGGGCCTGGAGCACGGCGGGGTCGATGGTCACGCTGTAGCACCAACAGGCCTGCGTGGCGCTGCGGGGGTCGGCCAGGCTGCACTGGTTGAGGGCGCCGCAGGCGGGGCAGTGCTGGCTGTCATTCATGGTCGGGTCCGGAAACTTCACTGCAGACGCGGTTGCGGCCGGCCTGCTTGGCATGATAGAGCGCACGGTCGGCGCGGGTCAGCAGGGCATGCAAGGTATCGCCCGGTTGCAGGCTGCTCAGGCCGATGCTGGTGGTCAGGCGCAACGGTCGGTCGTCGTAGCTGAAGGTCAGCTGTTCGGTGCGGCGGCGGATTTTTTCCGCCACTTCCACCGCTTGCCGGCCTTCTGCCTCTCGCAGCAACACGATGAATTCCTCACCGCCCCAGCGGCAGAGTATATCCGACTGGCGCAGGCTGCCCTGCAGCACATTGGCGAACTGGCGCAGCACTTCGTCGCCTGCCAGGTGGCCATGGGTGTCGTTGAGCACCTTGAAGTGGTCAAGGTCGATCAATAGGGCCACCAGCGGGCCGCTGTCGCGCTGGGCCTCATGCAGGGCCTGGGCGGCCAGCAGGTCGAAGCTGCGCCGGTTGGGCAGGCCGGTGAGGCTGTCGAGGGTGGCCAGCGCCTCGGTGCTGGCCTGGTGGCGCTTGACCATCGCATGCACCAGTAACAGCACCACCAGGGTGATCATCGCGCAGATTGCCAGGTTCAGGTACAGCGAGTGGCGGATGCGGTCCAGGGTACCGGTTTCGCGCTTGTCCACCAGCAGGTACCAGTCCAGCTCGGGCAGGTGCCGCACATTGAGAAAGTGGCTGTGGTTGTCGCTGTCGCGGTATTCGTGGCTGCCTTCGCCAGGTACCGGTTGCTGTGCCAGCAGGTCGCTCAGCTCGGGGTTGTCGCTAAGCGGCTGGCCGACGCGCAAGCCGTGGGGGCCACCTTCGGAGCCGGTCAGCAGGACCTTGCCCTTGGCATCGGTGAACAGCACCGAGCGTTGGTAGCGGCGCTGGTACTCGTCGATCAGCTTGACCACCGACGACACACTCAAGCCCACCCCGGCCGCGCCGATGAAGCGGTGTTGGTAGTCCAGCACCTGGTAGTTGATGAACACTGTCAGGCTGTCCTGGTTGGCCATGTCCAGGTCGACATTGATCTCATAGGGCGCCTTGAGGTCGCGCAGGCGAAAGTACCAGGCATCGCGCCAGCTGCCGGGCTTGATCTGCTTGAGTACGCCCTTGGCCTGGTAGTAGGTGAGGCTGCGGTCGGAGACGAAGAACGAGGTGAAGATGTCCTGCTTGCCCATGATCTCGCCCAGGTAGCGGGTGATGCGCTGGGTGTCCTGCTCACCGGACAGTACCCAGTCCCGCAAGAAGGTGTCCTGGGCCATCATCGAGGCGATCAGCACAGGGCGGATCAGGTCTTTCTGGATTTCCGAATAGACTGTGTCGGAGGTCAGTGGCAATTCGGTATTCACGATGCCATCGCGAATGGCACTGCGTGAGGCGAAGTAGCTGAGCAGGGAAGTGGCGAGAAAGCCGCTGGCCAACAGCATCAGCAGGGTGACGATCAGCGAACGCTGCGAAAACAGAGCGGAACGTGCAGGCATGATCTTCCCGTGATGTGTGCCAAGGCGGTCATTCTAGTGAGATGACCGGTAAATGACTGCAAGTTTTTCAGGGTTATCGCACCTGTTTCAAATTATTGCAAAAATGGCACTGCACCTCGGTATGGCGGTCTTATTCAGTGTCGATGAACGCGTTTTGCATCGACGCTCGCCAGCGCCGCTGTTCGGGCACTCCAGCGGTCCAGGAGGCCGCCATGTCCTATCGAATTCTGTTGATCGCCCTGTTGGGTCTGATGACGTCTGCCTGCGCCCCTTACTACGGCGGCGGGGGCTACTACCGATCGGATTACTACTCCACCGACCGTTATGTGTCGCCGGGGTATTACCGATACGACCGCTACTATGTAACGCCGCAGCCGCGTTACTACTACCAGCCCGCACCTCGTTATTACCGCCCGGCGCCGGTGCCGCAGTACAGGCCCCACCCGCAGCCAGGCATGAACCAGTGGCATGGCAACCCGCGGTATGACTACGGCAATCGCCAGCGCTATGACTATGGGCGTGACCGTGACCGCCATGACTATCGCGATGGCAGCCAGCGGTATCAGAATGATCGTTGGCATTCCAATGGGCGAGGGGACCGTGACCGCAGGCCAGATGGCGGCCGGGGGCAGGGCCGCAACTGGCAGCGGTAAGATGCCAGAGGGGGCCCCAAGCGGTAATGCTGTTCACTTAAGAATGCCGGGGCCGCTCTGCGGCCCATCGCGGCACAAGGCCGCTCCCACACCGACCGCGTTATGCCTCTATTTACAGGGCATGCGCGAACACTGTGGGAGCGGCCTTGTGCCGCGATGGGCCGCAAAGCGGCCCCAATACAGGCGATGGATAACTTAAGTGAACAGCATTACCCCAAGCGGCCCCTTTTTATGGCTCAATCCAAATCCGCCAGTGGATGGCGCCCCTCCCAGACCTTGGTAAAATGCGCCTCGACCACCGCCGCTGGCACCTGCGCCACATCCGGCCAGTGCCAGCGCGGCTGATTGTCTTTGTCCAGCAGGCGCGCGCGCACCCCTTCGCTGAATTCCGGATGACGGCAGCAATTCAGGCTCATGCCGAACTCCATCTGGAATACCTGCGCCAATGACAGGTGCCGGGCCCGGCGGATCTGTTCCCACACCAAGTGCGCGGTCAACGGGCACCCCTCATGCAGGCGTTCACCCGCTTCGGCCAGCAGAGGGTCGTTGTGATGTTTCAGGCGTTGCAGCGCATGCCATGCGCCGGCGGGGTCGGCGACATCCAGCAGCTCATCGATCACTTGGCGGCGGGGCAGCCATTGCGCCTCGGGTAGCTCCTCGCAGGCACGATGCTGCTCGGCCTTGAGCAGGCTGTTGAGCTGCAACTCGGTCTGCTCCTGCCAGTTCAGCTGCAACAACTCTTCGATCAACTCCTCCTGCTGGTGCTCGCCGAAGAAACGATCGGCGAGACCCAGGTCGAGGGCATCGCGGGCATTGATCGGGGCGCCGGTCAGCCCGAGGAACAGCCCCAGCTTGCCCGGCAGACGGGCGAGGAACCAGCTGGCGCCGACGTCGGGGTAGAGGCCGATGCTGATCTCTGGCATCGCCAGCCGGCTGCTGGGCGTGACGATGCGCACATTGGCGCCTTGCAGCAGCCCCATGCCGCCACCCAGCACATGCCCGTGCCCCCAGCACAGCAGCGGCTTGGGGTAGGTGTGCAGCAGGTAATCGAGGCGATACTCGGCAGCGAAGAAGGTGGCGGCCAGCGGCGGCACGCTGCCGGGGTGATCGCGGCAAGCCTGGGCCAGCGCCCTGACGTCGCCCCCGGCACAGAACGCCTTGGCGCCATTGCCTCGCAGCAGCACGCAGACCACGCCAGGGTCGCGGGCCCAGGCGTGCAACTGCTCGCCGAGCACTTCTATCATCCTCAGGTTCAGCGCATTGAGCGCCTTGGGTGCATCCAGGGTGGCGATGCCGATGCAGGCGCCATCGGCACCGGTGAGTACCTCGCAATGAATAGACATGGACTACCTCTCGCAGGTCATCGCACAAGTATGGCCTGCCTGCGGGATCATGCCGGTCGTCGGTCGGATCGTTTGACAAGCGGAGGAGGCTTACCTAGTGTCGCGCCATTGTTTACGGATGGCCCCATGACTGACGACGATCGCATCAAACTCGAACCCAGCTGGAAAGCCGCATTGCGCGACGAATTCGACCAGCCCTACATGCATCAGCTGCGCGAATTCCTGCGCCAGGAGCACGCGGCCGGCAAAGAGATCTACCCCCCGGGCCCGCTGATCTTCAATGCCCTTAACTCGACGCCGTTGCAGCAGGTCAAGGTGGTGATCCTCGGCCAGGACCCGTATCACGGCCCAGGCCAGGCCCATGGCCTGTGCTTCTCGGTGCAGCCGGGCATTGCCACGCCGCCGTCGCTGGTCAATATCTACAAAGAGCTGCAGCGCGACCTGAATATTCCGATCGCCAGCCACGGCTACCTGCAGAGCTGGGCCGAGCAAGGCGTGCTGTTGCTCAACACGACCATGACCGTGGAACGCGCCAACGCGGCTTCACATGCCAAGAAGGGCTGGGAGTTCTTTACCGACCGGGTCATCCAGGTGGTCAGCGAGCAGTGCCCGAACGTTGTGTTTCTGCTGTGGGGCGCGCATGCCCAGGGCAAGCAGAAGCTGATCGATGGCACCAAGCACCTGGTGCTGAAGTCGGTGCATCCGTCGCCCTTGTCGGCGTATCGGGGCTTCCTCGGTTGCGGGCACTTCAGCCGGGCCAACAGCTTCCTCGAACAGCGTGGGCTGGCACCGATCAACTGGGCCTTGCCGCCGCTTTGATGGCATGAAACACCGCGAAGCAGGCGACGCGGTGTTTCAGGCTTTTTCTGCGTTCCAGAGCCGGAACAGCGGCTCTGCCAAAAACAACACGAACAACAACCGCATCACTTGCAGCGCTGTCACCAACGGCACCGACAGCTGCAGGGTTTCCGCCGTCAGGCTCATCTCCGCAATCCCGCCGGGCATCATCCCCAGGGTCAGCGAACGCAGGTCTAGCGCCGTCATCACGCTCAACCCCCACGCTGCGCTGCCGGCAATCAACATGCACAGCGCCGTGGCCAGCAGCGTACGGCCCAGAAACGAAGGTGCGCGGCGGAAAAACGCGCGGTTGAAGTGGCAGGCCAGGCCGCTGCCAATCAGCCACTGGCCGATTTGACTAGCGCCATCAGGCAGCCCGATCTGCAGATTGCCCGCCAGGCTAACCGTCGCCGCCACCAGCAGCGGCCCGAACAGCCAGGGGTTGGGCTGGCGCAACCGTTGCCAGATGAAGCCCGCGGCTATACCCAGCGGGGCGATCAACGCTAGCCAGCCCCAGCTCACAGTGCCGGCATGATTGAGCGGTACACCGTCACCCATCAAGAACTTGAACAGCGCCGGCACGCACAGCACCACTGCCAACACACGCAGGCTTTGCGCCGCCGCCACCTGGCTGAGCACCGCGCCATTGCGCGCGCCCAGGTTGACCATCTCACCCGAACCGCCCGGCATGCTGGCGAAGAAGGCGGTTGCGCGGTCTTCGCCGGTACGTCGCAGCAACCACACGCTGATCACGCTGGACAGGGTAGTGAACAGCGCGCCAAAGAAGATCAGCAGAAAGTGGCTGCCCACCTGTTCGATCACGGCGGGGGTGAAGTGCAGGCCGATGCCCAGGCCGATGATGCATTGCCCGCATTTGCGCCCATTGGGGATTTCCGACAGCTGCCAGGGGGTCAGGCAGCGCACCAGGATGATCGCCAACAACGCGCCGACCATCCAGGGCAAAGGCCAGCCGACCTTGCTGGCGAGATACCCGCCAGCAAGGCCGACCAGCCCGGTAGCCCAATACAGGGGCAACGACCGATCAGGCATCAGCCATGGCCCGGCGCTGCAGGCTGCGCTTGCGCCAGATACGCAGCAGCGGCAGGCACAGCATGCACACCACCAGGACCCACACGCCCATGCTGATTGGGCTGGACCAGAGGATGCCCAGTTCACCGTTGGAGATCGACAGCGCACGGCGCAGGTTCTGTTCCATCAGCCCGCCGAGGATGAAGCCCAGCAGGATCGGCGACAGCGGGAAGTCCAGCTTGCGCAGGATGTAGCCCATGATGCCGATGCCGACCATCAGGAACAGGTCGAAAGTGGTGGCGTGCACGGCATACACGCCGATCCCGGTGATGATTGCGATCACCGGCACCAGCGCCCAGTTCGGCACGGCGAGGATGCGGGTGAAGATGCGGATCATCGGGATGTTGAGGATCACCAGCATGATGTTGGCGATGAACAACGAGGCGATCAGGCCCCAGACGATGTCTGGCTGCTGTTCGAACAACAGCGGGCCGGGGGTGATGTTGTACAGGGTCAGTGCGCCGATCATCACCGCGGTGGTGCCCGAACCTGGCACGCCGAGGGTCAGCATGGGGACCAAGGCGCCGCAGCAGGAGGCGCCGATAGCGGTTTCTGGCGCGGCCAGGCCACGGGCATCACCCTTGCCGAACTTGCCGCTTTCGCCAGCGATACGCTTCTCGGTCATGTAGGCCACGGCGCTGGCCAGGGTCGCGCCGGCACCTGGCAGCACGCCCATGATGAAGCCGAGCAGGCCGCAGCGGATGTTCACCGCGAACACCGAAGCTGCTTCCTTGACGTTGAACAGCATGCGCCCAGTGGCCTTGACCGCCTGGTGGCCATGGTGGGTCTTTTCCAGCAGCAGGAGAATTTCGCTGATCGAGAACAGCCCCAGCACCAGCACCACGAACTGGATGCCGTCGGCCAGGTGCACGCTGTCACCGGTGAAGCGGTAGACGCCGCTGTTGGCGTCGATGCCGACCGCCGACAGGAACAGGCCGATCAGCGCAGCGATGAATGTCTTCAACGGTTTGTCGCCGGCCATGCCGCCCAAGGCGACAATGGCGAACACCATCAGCACGAAGTATTCCGCCGGGCCGAAGGCGATCGCCCATTTCGCCAGCAGCGGGGCGAACAGCACCATGCCGCAGGTGGCGATGAAGGCGCCGATGAACGAACTCCAGGCAGACAGCGACAAGGCAACGCCTGCCAGGCCCTGGCGGGCCATCGGGTAGCCGTCGAGGGTGGTCATCACGGTCGAAGCTTCGCCCGGGATGTTCAGCAGGATCGAACTGATGCGCCCGCCGTATTCGCAGCCCAGGTACACCGCAGCCAGCAGAATCAGCGCCGACTCAGGCGGCAGGCCCAGGGCAAAGGCGATGGGGATCAGCAGGGCCACGCCGTTGATCGGGCCCAGGCCCGGCAGCAGGCCGACCACGGTGCCGATCAGGGTGCCACTGAGGGCGGTGACCAGGTTGTACGGGCTCAGGGCGACGCCGAAGCCCTGGCCCAGGTAGCTCAAGGTATCCATGTGTCAGTTCTCCAGTACGCTCAGCAGGCCAAGGGGCAGGGGCACGTCCATCACGCGGTCGAACAGCCAGTAGAGGAACAGGCTCATGCCGACCACGACGATGGCGCTGTGCAGCCAGCGGCCGCCGTACAGCCGGGCCATGGGCAGGCCGACCAGGATGGCGCTGAGGATGAAACCCAGAGGTTCGAAGGTGGCAGCGAAGACGATCAGCAGGCCGACACAGGCGGCGATCTTGATCAAGGTTTCGCGGTCCAGTTCTGGCTCGTCGTCTTTGCGCACGATGGGCGTTGGGCGGATGGCCAGGTAAAGCAGGCCCAGGCCCATCAGGCCGAGCATCAGCAGCGGATAGGCCCGCGGGCCAACCGGTTCGTAGGAAAACGCAGCCTGGTACGGCCAGGCCATCACGGCCAGGGCGGCGCATACCGCCAGCAGGACCAGGGCGAAGAGGCGTTGCAGGATCATCGGGGAATCCTCGTTGGACGCGGACTCTGTGGGAGCGGGCTTGCCCCGCGAACACCGGCAAAGCCGGTGCCATGCACCGAGGTGCCAGCTTCGCGGGACAAGCCCGCTCCCACAGGGATCTGTTCAGGTAGTCGGCGAGTTACTGAATCAGGCCGAATTCCCTGGCCAGTGCCTTGTAGTCAGCCACCTGCTTCTTCACATAGCCGTCCAGCTCTTCGCCGGTCATGGCGAACGGGAACAGCTCGCGCTGGTCACGCAGCTTGGCAAAGTCTTCCGAGGCCAGCATCTTGTCGAACGAGGCCTTCCACCAGGCGTAGTCCTCGTCGCTCACCTTCGGCCCCAGGTAAAAGCCGCGTACCACCGGCCAGACGATGTCGTAGCCCTGCTCCTTGGCGGTAGGGATGTCCTTCATCTCTGGCTCGTCCAGGCGGTTTTCGGAGAACACCGCGAGGATGCGCATGTTGCCGCTCTGGATGTGCGGCATGGAGTCGGAGATGTCGGTGGAGCCGACCTGGATGTGCCCGCCCAGCAATGCAGTGGCAATTTCACCGCCGCCTTCCAGGGCCACGTAACGCAGGTCACGCGGGTTGATGCCGGCGGCCTTGGCGATCAGCGCGGTTTGCATCCAGTCTTGGCTGCCGACCGTGCCACCGGAGCCGATCACGACCTTGCTCGGGTCTTTCTTCAGGGCAGCAACCAGGTCGTCGAGGGTTTTGTAGGGCGAATCGCTCTTCACGGCGATGGCACCGTAGCTGGTGCCGACGGCTGCCAACCACTTGACCGCGTTCTCGTCGAAGCGGCCGAACTTGCCTTGGGCCAGGTTCAGCAGCGAGCCACTGGACCACGCCACCAGAGTGCCGGCATCCCCTGGGCGCTGGGCCACCACGGCGTTGTAGGCCACCGCGCCGACGCCGCCGGGCATGTAGGTGACACGCATGGGCTTGCTGAGGATTTTCTCCTGCACCAGGGCGCTCTGCACCAGTTTGCAGGTCAGGTCGAAGCCACCGCCGGGCGAGGCAGGGGCGATGCATTCAGGGCGTTTCGGTTCGGCAGCAAGGGCGTTGCCGGCCAGCAGCAGGCAGCCGGTAGCGAGGACGAGGCGGCGCAGTGAAAAGGTCATCGTCAATCTCCGTGAGCGTTGTTGTTATTGGGTTACCACAGGGCCACGCTGTAGCTCACCAGCAGCCGCACTTCGTCGGCGTCGCGGGCAAAATTCGAGCGGAAGGTGGCGTTGCGCAAGCGCACGGCGACGTTTTTCAACGGGCCGCTTTGTACCACGTACTTGAACTCGGTGTTGCGTTCCCACTCCTTGCCCTCGCTGCCATCGGCGCGGCTGACGTTGTCGCCGCTGATGTAACGGGTCATGAAGGTCAGGCCGGGGATGCCCAGGGCCGCGAAGTTGTAGTCGTAGCGCATCTGCCAGGAGTGCTCGTCGGCACCGGCGAAGTCGTTGATCTGAACGAAGTTGACCAGGTACGGGTCGGCGCCATCGATGTAGGGGAAGGCGCTGTCGCCGGACAGGTGCTGGTAGGCGGCACTGACCTTGTGCCCGCCCAGGGCGTAGCTGAGCATGCCGTTGACGGTGGTGTTGTCGATGTTGCCGGCCTTGGCGGCGCCGGCATCGTCACTCACGGCCAGGCGCAGGTCAGCGCCCAAGGTGCCCGGCCCCCACGGCTGGGTGGCGACCATGCCGAGGAAGTGCTGGCGGTAGATGTCGTCGAGTTGGGCGAAGTGGTAGCTGCCGGTGATGCGATCGGTGAACTGGTAGTCCAGGCCCGCGAGGTCGAGGTTGTCGGCGGTGAAGGTGCCACCGAAGCGGCCGTTCTTGTTGTTGAGGGCCAGGTCTTCCCAGTTGGTGTCGTTGCGGTCCTTGGCCTTTTCCAGACGCCCGCCGGTGAAGGTCAGGTGGCTGATTTCTTTCGAGGTGAGCAGGCCGCCTTCGAAGGTTTGCGGCAGGATGCGCCCGTCGTTGGGCTGCAGGGTCGGCAGCTCGGGGATCAGCGTGCCGATCTTCAATTCGGTCTTGGAGACTTTGACCTTGCCGGTCAGGCCGAGCTTGGAGTATTCATCGGCGGCCTTGCCGTCGTCATGGGTCGGCAGCAGGCCGGTGTCGGTGCGGTCGGGGCTGGAGTCGAGCTTGATGCCGAGCATGCCCAGCGCATCCAGGCCAAAGCCTACAGTGCCGTCGGTGTAGCCGGACTCGAAGTTGAGCATGAAACCCTGGGCCCATTCGTCGCGCTTGGATTGCTGCGCGCTGGTGCCGTCGCGAAAGTCGCGGTTGAAGTACATGTTGCGGGTTTCGAAGGTCGCCGTGCTGTCTTCGAAGAAGGCGGCCTGGCTCATGGGCGCGACACCGGCGAGCGCAAGGGCGCTGGCGATGGCAGAAGGGCGTGCGGCAAAGGAACGGGTAGGCACGAATGCCTGCGGCTGCGATGACAGCATCGTCGATGACTCCGTTTATTGTTCTTATTCGTTGCACCTTGCTGGTGCTTTTTTCGGCGCGTGGGGCGACCGTGGTGCGATGCTAGGTAACGAACCTTTCGCTAACCTTTCAGCGTGAAAGGTTTGTCAGAAGGGGCTTCACAGGCCGGTCGACAGCGGTACACTCCGCGCCACCGCCCCACCCGAGCAGGGAGAATCCGATGCGTGTGCTGCTGGTCGAAGACCACCTGCAACTGGCCGAAAGCGTGGCCCAGGCCTTGAAAAGTCACGGCCTGACCGTGGATGTACTGCATGACGGCGTGGCTGCCGACCTGGCCCTGGCCAGTGAGGAATATGCCGTTGCCGTGCTCGATGTCGGCTTGCCGCGCATGGATGGCTTCGAAGTGCTGGCGCGTTTGCGTGGCCGCGGCAAGACCCTGCCGGTGCTGATGCTGACCGCGCGCAGTGACGTTAAGGACCGGGTCCACGGGCTGAACCTGGGGGCTGACGATTACCTGGCCAAGCCGTTCGAACTGACTGAGCTGGAAGCCCGGGTCAAGGCCTTGCTGCGCCGCAGCGTGCTGGGTGGCGAACGCCAGCAGCGTTGCGGGCCGTTGGTGTACGACCTGGATACCCGGCGCTTCAGCCTGGGCGAGGACAACCTGACCCTGACCTCGCGTGAACAGAGCGTGCTCGAAGCGCTGATCGCCCGCCCAGGCCGGGTGATGAGCAAGGAGCAACTGGCCGCCCAGGTGTTTGGTCTGGACGAAGAAGCCAGCCCCGACGCCATCGAAATCTACATCCACCGCCTGCGCAAGAAGCTCGACGGCCACCTGGTGGCGATTGTCACCTTCCGTGGCCTGGGGTATCTGCTCGAGCATCGTGATGCGTGACAACGGCAGCTTGCGCGGGCGGCTGCTGGGCAACCTGGCACTGTTGCTGGTGGTGTTGATGCTGGCCAGCGGCCTGAGCGCCTACTGGAACGGCCGTGAAGCCGCCGACACGGCCTACGACCGGACCTTGCTGGCCTCGGCACGGACCATCGCTGCCGGCTTGTCGCAACGCGACGGCTCGTTGAGCGCGGACGTGCCCTATGTGGCCCTGGATACCTTCGCCTACGACAGTGCCGGGCGTATCTACTACCAGGTGCTGGACATCAAGCAGCGCTTGATCTCGGGCTACGAGAACCTGCCAGCGCCGCCGCCTGGCACGCCGCGCACCGACGACTACCCGGCGCTGGCGCGGTTCTACAACGCGACGTACCTCGGCCAGGACGTGCGCGTGGTCAGCCTGCTCAAGCCGGTCAGCGAGCCGAACATGAACGGCATGGCGGAAATTCGCGTGGCCGAGACCGAAGAAGCGCGGGTGCGCATGGCGCGCGGGCTGATGGCCGATACCCTGCTGCGCCTTGGGATGCTGGCACTGGGCGCCTTGGTGATGGTGTGGTTTGCGGTCAGTGCCGCGCTACGCCCGCTGGAGCGCCTGCGCACCGCCGTGGAAGAGCGCCAACCCGATGATCTGCGGGCTTTGCCGGTGGTGCAGGTGCAGCGCGAACTGGGCCCACTGGTGCGGGCCTTGAACCACTTTACCGAGCGCTTGCGCGGGCAGTTCGAGCGCCAAGCCCAGTTCATCGCCGACGCCGCCCACGAGTTGCGCACGCCCTTGGCGGCGCTCAAGGCGCGGGTCGAGTTGGGCTTGCGTTCATCCGAGCCGCAGGAGTGGCGGCAGACGTTGGAGTCGGCCGCCCAAGGCACGGACCGCTTGACCCACCTGGCCAACCAGCTGTTGTCATTGGCACGGGTCGAGAATGGCGCCCGGGCAATCGCCGAAGGTGGCGCGCAGCGCCTGGACCTCAGCCAGTTGGCCCGCGAACTGGGCATGGCCATGGCGCCCTTGGCGCATAACCGTGGCGTGGCATTGGCCCTGGAGGCCGAGGCGCCCGTGTGGCTAAAGGGTGAGCCGACCTTGCTCAACGAACTGCTGAGCAACCTGGTGGATAACGCCTTGGCGCACACCCCGGCCGGTGGCAACGTGATCCTGCGGGTGCTGGCGCCGGCGGTGCTGGAGGTCGAGGATGACGGCCCGGGTATTCCCGAGGAGGAGCGCGAACGGGTGTTCGAGCGCTTCTACCGCCGCAGTGCCCAAGGCAGTGGGCTGGGGTTGGCGATTGTCGGCGAGATCTGCCGCGCGCACCTGGCGCAGATCAGCCTGCACGATGGCGAGAAGGGCGGCTTGCGGGTGCGGGTGAGTTTTATCGCTGACTAGGGTTTCATTTCCATTGGCCCGTCGGCACTGTAGGAGCAGCCTTGTGCTGCGAAAGGGCCAGTGACTGCAGCGAAGATTTGCTGTGCTGTTACCGGCCTCTTCGCAGCACAAGGCTGCTCCTACCTGAATCGTGCAGGAGGGTAGGTGTCGCGGGCTTTTGGCGGCCTAGCGCAACAGGCTCCGCGCCTCAAGCAGCTCTTCGACTTCCAGTTCGGTGCCGAACGGCAGCCCCAGGTGTCGGTACGCCGGCAACGCGGCCAGTGGCCGGCTACGCCCACGTTGGCTGATGCAGCGGGCGATCTGCACGACGTCGATATAGTCGACCTTGTCGGTCTGCCGGTCGAGGTCCTGAACCTGGCTCGGCAGGTTGACCAATTGCTCGGGAAACTCCCACGCCTTGAGGATCTTGTCACCCAGCACGGGCTGGATCTGCTCGATCACGTAGTGCAGGCAGACCGGGTCGGACAGCAGCTCGTTGTGTTCTTCGGCGTAAATCAGCACCGGCAGGGCACCGATCTGGTTGACCAGCCCACCGAGGGTCGCCTGGTCGGGTTTGAGGTGGGTGAAGCGGCGGCAGATTTCGTAGCTGATGCCTGCCACTTCCAGGCTGTTGACCCAGATATCGCGCAGCTTTTGCTCAACAGCCGGCGAGCGGGCATGAAAGATCTGTTCGATCACCAGGCCGATGGCCAGGTTGCAGCTGTAGTTGATGCCTAGGCGAGTGATTGCGGTATGCAGGTCGGTGACCTCGACCGCAGCGCGCAACAGTGGGCTGTTGACGACTTTGATCAGGCGCGCCGAGAGGGCCGCGTCGCGACCGATCACCTTGCTCAGGGCCGACACGCTGATCTCGCTATCCTCGGCGGCCTTGCGGATGCTCAAGGCAACCTCGGGCAGGGTCGGCAGGACCAGGTCATCCTTTTCGATGGCATCGAGCAACTGTGCTTGAACCATCTCGGCCAGCTTGTTCATGGACTTCTCTACCGCAGTGGTGGTGCGGCCCCGTCACGCGGACGGGGCAGGCTGGTCAGCGCTGGATTTCCCGGTCGCGGTCCAGTTCGTAGGGCAGGCTCAGCACGTGCAGGCGTGGCCCTTCCAGGCTGCCCAGGTGCAGGTTGTCGTCGGCCACCGCATCGGCGCTGAGCACCGCGAGCAACTCGCAACCGGTACCGGTATTGGCCGCTATCACCACTTCACCGACCGACGAGCCATGGGTGGGCGAGAAAATCTCGGCACCTGGCGCGGGGATGTCCTGTTGATCGAGCGCCAGGCGATACTGACGGCGCTTGAGCTTGCCCAGGTACTGCATGCGGGCAACGATTTCCTGGCCGGTGTAGCAGCCCTTCTTGAAGCTGACGCCATCCACGGCCTGCAGGTTGATCATCTGCGGGATGAACAGCTCGCGGGTAGGGCCCATGACCTGGCCAATACCTGCGCGGATCTGGCCCAACAGCCAGTCGTTGAGGCTGCCTTCAGGCAGGCTGGCGGCGAGTGCCGCGCCTACGTTGGCGGCCTGCTCGGCAGGTACCCACAGCTCGACACGGCCTGCGGACACGGCGATGGCGATCAGGCCCTCGTGGCGCACGGTGGCGCCCGCTTCGACCGGCGGCGTCAAGCCCAAGGTTTGCAGCGCCGCCTCGCCGCCCTGCAGGCCAAAGCGCGCCCAGGCGGCGCTCTCGTCGCTGAGGGTGGCCTTGGAGAACACGGCGTACTTCTTGAGGTCGGCCAATTGGGCATCGAGCAGCTCACTGGCCATGGCCAGCAGGTAGCCATTGCCTTCGGGCACGATACGGAAACTCGACTGCATGCGCCCTTTGACCATGCAGCGGGCACCGAGGCTGGCATGTTCCTGGCTGAGGTAGTTGATGTTGCAGGTCAGCTGGCCCTGCAGGAACTTGCCTGCGTCGGAGCCGCGGACGGCGAGGATGCCCTCGTGGGACAGGGGGCTGAAGAAAGCGGAATCGGCCATGGGTCATCGCGGTGGCTAAAGACTGGCGGCCATCATAGAACGCCAGTAACAAAATAGGTAGGTGACTAGACCAACGCCCTGTGCCGCTTCGCTCGCCTGGCTGTATACTGGCGGGCCATTCGAGGAGGGCCCCATGGTCGAACAAACTGAACTCAACCGGCTTTTCTGGCACAGCCGCCGCGGCATGCTGGAACTGGACGTACTGTTGGTGCCTTTCACCCAGGAAGTCTACGCTACCCTCAACGAAGCCGACCGCGAACTCTATGTACGCCTGTTGAGCTGCGAAGATCAGGACATGTTCGGCTGGTTCATGGAGCGCACCGAGTCTGAAGACCCGGAGCTGCAGCGCATGGTCCGCATCATCCTGGACCGTGTCCAGCCCAAGTGAGTTTTTCGAAAGCCGTTGGCAAGGCTCGCGCCTGCTGCTGACGGCCTATCTGAGTTGCCAGGTGCTGGCGCTGTTCACCGTATGGGTGAGCGCGTTGCCCTGGTGGCTGTCCCTGGCGGCCACTGCCGCGTCTGTCGCCCACGCCTGCTGGGCCATCCCCCGACGCATTTTGCTCACGCATCCGCATGCGGTTACCGGGCTGCGCCGAGACCTGCTTGGTTGGCGGGTATTCAGCCGCGCCCAGGGTTGGCAGCCGGTGCGTTTGTGCCGGGACAGCGTTGCGTTGCCGGGGATGGTGGTCGTGCGGTTTGTGCGGGAGGGGCGTTGGCTGGGGGAGGGGCAGTGCGTCCCTAGGGATGCCCTCGGGGCTGATGAGCATCGGCGGTTGCGGGTAAGGCTGAAGTTCAGCCGGCGGCGCTGGGCTGAGGTGGGAGCGATTCAGGGCTGATAGGTTTTCACCGTGGCAGGTTCAGTGCCTGTGAGATCGAGCGCCGCCCGCGCGGCGCTTCGCAGCACAAGGCTGCTCCCACATCTGTTTCGGGCCAATTATTCCTGAGGCATTGGCGCGCGGCCCCTTGGCGCCTGACACGATATCGAGTCGAACAAACAAGGCGGTCGCGCGCCTCTCTCACAGGCTTTACTGGCCCGAAACAGATGTGGGAGCAGCCTTGTGCTGCGAAGCGCCGCGCGGGCGGCGCTCGGTCTCACAGGCGCTGCAGCTTTCAGACCAGACCGCTGCAGCTTTCAGACCGGGCTGAGGATGGTGTCTTTAGCCTCGTCCAGCATCCCCGGATAATCCAGCGTGTAATGCAACCCGCGGCTTTCCTTGCGCTGCATCGCCGAACGAATCATCAGTTCCGCCACTTGCGCCAGGTTGCGCAGCTCGATCAGGTCGCGGCTGACCTTGTAGTTGCTGTAGAACTCGTCGATTTCGTCGAGCAGCAGGCGGATGCGGTGTTCGGCGCGCTGTAGGCGCTTGCTGGTGCGCACGATGCCGACATAGTCCCACATGAAGCGCCGCAGCTCGTCCCAGTTGTGCGCGATGATCACATCCTCGTCCGAGTCGGTGACCTGGCTGGCATCCCAGCCAGGCAGGGCTTTGGGCATGTCGACCTGTTCCAGGTGCGCCTGGATGTCGGCGGCAGCGGCGCGGCCATAGACGAAGCATTCGAGCAGCGAGTTGCTGGCCATGCGGTTGGCACCATGCAGGCCGGTAAAGCTGGTCTCACCGATGGCATACAGCCCCGGCACGTCGGTATGCCCGCGGTCGTCCACCACTACACCGCCGCAGGTGTAGTGGGCTGCAGGGACTACCGGGATCGGCTGGCGGGTGATGTCGATGCCGAAGGCCAGGCAGCGTTCGTAAACGGTGGGGAAGTGGCCTTTGATGAAATCGGCCGGCTTGTGGGTGATGTCCAGGTACACGCAGTCCACACCCAGGCGCTTCATCTCGTGGTCGATGGCGCGAGCCACGATGTCACGCGGGGCCAGTTCTTCGCGGGGGTCGAAGCGCGGCATGAAGCGCTCGCCGTTGGGCAGGCGCAACAGGGCGCCTTCACCGCGCAGGGCCTCGGTGATCAGGAAGCTCTTGGCTTGGGGGTGGTACAGGCAGGTCGGGTGGAACTGGTTGAACTCAAGGTTGGCCACCCGGCAGCCCGCGCGCCAGGCCATGGCGATACCGTCGCCGCAGGCACCGTCCGGGTTGCTGGTATACAGGTAGACCTTGGCCGCGCCACCGGTGGCGAGCACGGTGAAGCGCGCCCCGTAGGTGTCCACTTCTCCCGTATTGCGGTTTAGCACATAGGCACCCAGGCAGCGCTCACCGGGCAGGCCCAGGCGGCGCTCGGTGATCAGGTCGACCGCCACGCGCTGCTCCAGCAGCTGGATGTTCGGGCGTAGGCGGGCCTGGGCCAGCAAGGTGGTGAAGATCGCGGCGCCTGTGGCATCGGCGGCGTGGATGATGCGCCGGTGGCTGTGGCCACCTTCGCGGGTCAGGTGGAACTCGAAGCCCCCATCGTCGACCCCGTGCTGTTCATCCCGGGTAAAGGGCACGCCTTGCTCGATCAACCACTGGATGGCTTCGCGGCTGTGCTCGACGGTGAAGCGCACGGCATCTTCATGGCACAGGCCGCCGCCGGCATTGAGGGTGTCCTCGACATGCGACTGTACGGTGTCGGTGTCGTCCAGCACGGCGGCAACACCGCCCTGGGCCCAATAGGTCGAGCCATTGGCCAGGTCGCCTTTGCTGAGTACGGCGATACGCAGGTGGCTGGGGAGGTTCAGTGCCAGGCTGAGACCGGCGGCGCCGCTGCCGATCACCAGGACATCATGTTGGAATTGTTGGCTCATGTCGGGACACTAGTAATCTACGGAAGGGGCACGGCACAATAGTCACGCGCCGATGGCATTGTGAAACTATCGTTAAACCAGGCCGGGTTGCCTTTATAGCAGCCCCGGGTGGCCAATTTCCATGCCACTTGCCAGGAAGCAGCGACCTTGTGGGAACTTTCCGACAGCTACGGAAATCCTATGAAGGCTGCCCGCACGCCACAAATGTCGCGGCGACGCACGGCGGCAGCTCTATTCGGGCTGACACCTGCGTATTCGAAACCTGATTATTGACGTTGCCGGCCGTGACCGCGCCGCGTCATCCGTGCGAGCCGACCAAGGGCTGCAGGAAACTTGCTTGGAGGGGAGAACTTTTGCGCAAAGCCCGAGTCTATGTTTGCAAGCCTGAACGATGGCTGTTGCAACGCTCCTTCGAGTCTACCGAGGAGTGTTCATGCTAACCCAGGAAGAGGATCAGCAGCTTGTCGAGCGCGTGCAGCGCGGTGACAGGCGAGCTTTCGATCTGTTGGTGCTGAAGTATCAGCACAAGATTCTCGGGTTGATCGTGCGGTTCGTTCACGACACCCACGAGGCCCAGGATGTAGCACAGGAAGCCTTTATCAAGGCCTACCGTGCGCTTGGCAATTTTCGCGGAGACAGTGCGTTTTATACCTGGCTGTACCGCATCGCCATCAACACGGCGAAGAACTACCTGGTGTCCCGTGGAAGACGGCCACCAGACAGTGATGTGAGCTCCGAGGATGCGGAGTTTTACGACGGCGATCATGGTCTCAAGGATCTCGAGTCCCCAGAGCGCTCGTTGTTGCGGGATGAAATCGAAGGCACGGTCCATCGCACCATCCAGCAACTGCCCGAAGACCTGCGCACGGCATTGACCCTGCGCGAGTTCGACGGATTGAGTTACGAAGACATTGCCAGTGTCATGCAATGTCCGGTGGGTACCGTGCGCTCTCGAATCTTCCGCGCTCGGGAGGCCATAGATAAAGCCCTGCAGCCGTTGTTGCAGGAAACCTGAGACAGCGGCTACAGCCAAGAGAGGAACCGCCATGAGTCGTGAAGCGTTGCAGGAATCGCTGTCCGCGGTAATGGATAACGAAGCGGACGAACTGGAATTACGTCGGGTACTGAGTGCCGTCGACGATGCCGAAACCCGTGCCACCTGGTCGCGTTACCAGGTCGCTCGCGCAGCGATGCACAAGGAACTGCTGCTGCCCAACCTCGATATCGCCTCGGCGGTGTCGGCAGCGTTGGCCGACGAAGCGGTACCGGCCAAGGTCAATAAAGGCCCATGGCGCAGCGTCGCTCGCCTGGCAGTCGCTGCCTCGGTGACGGTTGCCGTGCTGGCGGGTGTGCGCATGTACAACCAGGACGAAATCACCGGTGCAGAGCTTGCCTCCCAGCAACCTGCGCAGCAGGGGCTGAGCGTGCCACAAACTCAAGGCCCGGCGGTATTGGCAGGCTATAGTGAAAGCAGTGAGCAACCGACCGGGCCGATGGCCAACGGTGTGCTGCAGAACCAGGCCGGCTGGGATCAGCGTCTGCCAGGTTACCTGCGCCAGCACGCCCAGGAATCTGCGCTCAAGGGCAGCGAAACCGCGTTGCCGTATGCCCGCGCCGCCAGCCTGGATAACCCCGCTAAGTAAGGAGGATCATGCGCGCGCTACCTCTCCTGTCGCTGCTGATAGGCAGCTGCATGACGGTGCCAGCGTTGGCGGCCAACTCTTCGCCCGAGGCGAATGAGTGGCTGAACAAGCTGGCACAGGCCGAGCAAAAGCAAAGCTACCAAGGCTCTTTCGTCTACGAGCGTAACGGCAGCTTTTCTTCCCACGATATCTGGCACAGGGTTGAGGACGGCAAGGTCAGCGAGCGGCTGCTGCAGCTCGATGGCACTGCCCAGGAAATCGTGCGCGTGGATGGCAAGGTTGCGTGCGTCAGTGGTGCCTTGGTCAACGGCGTTACGACGCCGCCCGATGCGGCGCCGCGTGCGCTGGACCCCCTCAAGTTGATGGGCTGGTACGATCTGGCTGTGGCGGGCAAGTCACGTGTCGCCGGGCGCGATGCGGTGATCGTCACCCTCACACCGCGCGACCAGCACCGTTATGCGTTCGAGTTGCACCTTGACCGCAGCACCGGCTTGCCGCTGCGCTCGTTGATGCTCAACGACAAGGGGCAATTGCTCGAGCGCTTCCAGATGACCCGCCTCGATACCGATGACCTGCCTACCGCGGATGACTTGCGCCCCAGTGCCGCTTGCAAACCGGTGGAGCGGGGCACCAGTACCGGCCAGGAAACCGTCGCCGGCTGGCGCTCGGACTGGCTGCCGCCGGGTTTTGAGCTGGTCAACAGCTCGGTGCGCCGCGACCCGTCCCGCAACAGCACGGTCAGCAGCCTGATGTATGACGATGGCCTGGCGCGCGTTTCGGTATTCCTCGAGCCAGTCAACGACAACTCAGGCACCGACACACGCGTGCAACTCGGCCCAACCGTGGCGGTATCGCGCCGTCTGAACACGCCGAAGGGCAAGGTCCTGGTTACTGTGGTAGGTGAAATACCCCTGGGTACTGCAGAGCGCATTGCGCTGTCGATGCGGCCTCAGGATGCCCAGGCGCGGCAATGATGGCGTGCGCTTTTCAGGTGGTTTCCGGCGTGAGAGACATGCTCCTGAAATGAAATTAAAGCATTGTCATTTGCAATCTTTCCGTAAATTTTCTATAGGTCAGGCTTCTTGGAGCCTGGCCTTTCCTGCTTGTGCAGGGGCCTTACGCTAACCACGCTCGTTGTGACGGGAGCCGTATGTCTATACCACGCTTGAAATCCTACCTATCGATGTTCGCCGCCGTGCTCATGCTCGGCCAGGTGCTCACCGCCCAGGCCGAGGAAGCCCTGCCAGACTTCACCACGTTGGTCGAGCAAGCCTCGCCGGCCGTGGTCAACATCAGTACCAAGCAGAAGCTGCCGGACCGCCGCATCGCCGCAGGGCAGATGCCGGACCTCGAAGGCCTGCCGCCGATGTTCCGCGAATTCTTCGAGCGCAACATGCCGCAGCAGCCCCGCTCGCCGCGGGGCGATCGTCAGCGTGAAGCCCAGTCGCTGGGTTCGGGTTTCATCATTTCCAGCGATGGCTACGTACTGACCAACAACCATGTGGTGGCCGACGCCGACGAGATCATCGTCCGCCTGTCGGACCGCAGCGAGCTGCAAGCCAAGCTGGTCGGCACCGACCCACGCACCGACGTCGCGCTGCTCAAGGTCGAAGGCAAGAACCTGCCGACCGTCAAGCTGGGCGACTCCGAGAAGCTCAAGGTGGGTGAGTGGGTGCTGGCCATCGGTTCGCCGTTCGGCTTCGACCATTCGGTGACCAAAGGTATCGTCAGTGCCAAGGGCCGTACCCTGCCTAACGACACCTACGTGCCGTTCATCCAGACTGACGTTGCCATCAACCCGGGTAACTCCGGCGGCCCGCTGTTCAACATGCAGGGCGAGGTCGTGGGTATCAACTCGCAGATCTTCACCCGCTCGGGCGGCTTCATGGGCCTGTCCTTCGCGATCCCGATCGATGTGGCGATCGACGTATCCAATCAGCTGAAAAAAGACGGCAAGGTCAGCCGTGGCTGGCTGGGCGTGGTGATTCAGGAGGTCAACAAGGACCTGGCTGAGTCCTTTGGCCTGGACAAACCGGCCGGTGCCCTGGTGGCCCAAGTGCTGGAAGATGGCCCAGCCGCCAAAGGTGGCCTGCAGGTGGGTGACGTGATCCTGAGCATGAACGGCCAGCCGATCGTCATGTCGGCCGACTTGCCGCACCTGGTCGGCAGCCTCAAGGACGGCGACAAGGCCAAGCTCGAGATCATCCGCAACGGCAAGCGCCAGAACCTGGACGTCAGCGTCGGTGCGCTGCCGGACGATGACGCTGACATCGGTACGGGTACCGGTGCAGATGGCAGTGCCGAGCGCAGCAGCAACCGTCTGGGTGTTTCGGTCGCTGATCTCAGCGCCGAGCAGAAGAAAGCCCTCGAACTCAAGGGTGGCGTGGTCATCAAGGAAGTCCAGGATGGCCCGGCCGCATTGATCGGCCTGCGTCCAGGTGACGTCATCAGCCACCTGAACAACCAGGCCATTGGCTCGGCGAAGGAATTCACCGAGATCGCCAAGGACCTGCCGAAGAACCGCTCGGTGTCCATGCGCGTGCTGCGCCAGGGGCGTGCGAGCTTTATCACCTTCAAGCTGGCTGAATAAGCGGGTCTTCAGGTAGGAAAAGGGGCAGCGTTGGCTGCCCTTTTTCGTGGAATCTACGGGGAAATGGGCTGGTCCGATCGCCGGCAAGCCGGCTCCCACAGGTGGGGTGGAGGTTTGAGGTAAGGCGCTGCGGCGTTACGAAGTGGCTTGCCAGCGACACTGTCGGCACAGACAGCCGATCAGGAATCTCCCATATCCCTGCTGCTTGAGGTACAATTCCCGGCTATTTTTCGGCGGGCGTCCCGGCTCGCAGCCTTTTCGAGTGTTGACCCGTGAGTGATTTGAGTCATATCCGCAATTTCTCCATCATCGCCCACATCGACCATGGCAAGTCGACGCTGGCCGACCGTTTCATCCAGATGTGCGGTGGCCTGTCTGCGCGCGAAATGGAAGCCCAGGTCCTCGACTCCATGGACCTGGAGCGCGAACGCGGGATCACCATCAAGGCCCACAGCGTCACGCTTCATTACAAGGCGCAAGACGGCAAGACCTACCAGCTGAACTTCATCGACACCCCCGGCCACGTCGACTTCACCTATGAAGTCTCGCGCTCGCTGGCCGCCTGTGAAGGCGCACTGTTGGTGGTGGACGCCGGTCAAGGCGTCGAAGCCCAGTCCGTGGCCAACTGTTACACCGCCATCGAGCAAGGCCTCGAGGTCATGCCGGTGTTGAACAAGATGGACCTGCCCCAGGCTGACCCGGACCGCGTCAAGGACGAGATCGAGAAGATCATCGGCATCGACGCTACCGACGCCGTGGCGTGCAGTGCCAAGAGCGGCATGGGCGTCGACGAGGTGCTCGAGCGCCTGGTGCACACCATCCCCGCGCCGGTAGGCGAAATCGACGCGCCGCTGCAGGCGCTGATCATCGACTCCTGGTTCGACAACTACCTGGGCGTTGTCTCGCTGGTGCGCGTGCGCCAGGGCCGCGTCAAGAAAGGCGACAAGATCCTGGTCAAGTCCACCGGCAAGGTGCACCTGGTCGACAGCGTCGGCGTCTTCACCCCGAAACACACCCAGACCGCCGACCTCAAGGCCGGTGAAGTGGGCTTCATCATTGCCAGCATCAAAGACATTCACGGTGCACCGGTCGGTGACACCCTGACCCTGTCCTCGACCCCGGAAGTCGAAGTGCTGGCGGGCTTCAAGAAGATCCAGCCACAGGTCTACGCCGGCCTGTTCCCGGTCAGCTCGGACGATTTCGAGGACTTCCGCGACGCGCTGCAGAAGCTGACGCTCAACGACTCCTCGCTCCAGTACATGCCGGAAAGCTCCGACGCCCTGGGCTTCGGTTTCCGTTGCGGCTTCCTGGGCATGCTGCACATGGAGATCATCCAGGAGCGCCTGGAGCGTGAGTACGACCTGGACTTGATCACCACTGCGCCTAGCGTGATCTACGAGCTCGAACTGAAAACCGGCGAAACCATCATCGTCGACAACCCGTCGAAGCTGCCGGATGTTTCGTCCGTCACCGACTTCCGCGAGCCGATCGTCACCGCGACCATCCTGGTGCCGCAGGAGCACCTGGGTAACGTCATCACCCTGTGCATCGAGAAACGTGGCGTTCAGCGCGACATGCAGTTCCTCGGCAGCCAGGTTCAGGTGCGTTACGACATGCCGATGAACGAGGTGGTACTGGACTTCTTCGACCGCCTCAAGTCAACCAGTCGCGGTTACGCGTCGCTGGACTATCATTTCGATCGCTACCAGTCGGCCAACCTGGTCAAACTGGATGTACTGATCAACGGCGACAAGGTCGATGCCCTGGCGTTGATCGTGCACCGCGACAACGCGGCCTACAAAGGCCGTGCGTTGACCGAGAAGATGAAGGAACTGATCCCTCGGCAGATGTTCGATGTGGCGATCCAGGCAGCTATCGGCGGCCAGATCATCGCGCGGACAACCGTCAAGGCGCTCAGAAAGAACGTACTGGCCAAGTGCTACGGTGGTGACGTCAGCCGTAAGAAGAAACTGCTGGAGAAGCAGAAGGCCGGTAAGAAACGCATGAAGCAAGTGGGCAACGTGGAGATTCCACAAGAGGCCTTCCTTGCTGTGCTCAGGTTGGATAGCTAGGTCCTATGTCGCTAAATTTCCCGCTGTTGCTAGTCATCGCCGTAGCTGTCTGCGGCCTGTTGGGCTTGATCGACCTGCTGTTCCTGGCCCCGCGCCGGCGAGCGGCAATCGCCAACTATCAGGGGCGCGTCAATCCGCCCGAGATGGCGGTGGTCGAGCGCCTGAACAAGGAGCCGCTGCTGGTCGAATACGGCAAGTCGTTCTTCCCGGTGCTGTTCATCGTGCTGGTACTGCGCTCGTTTTTGGTCGAGCCGTTCCAGATCCCTTCGGGGTCGATGAAACCGACCCTGGAAGTGGGCGACTTCATCCTGGTGAACAAGTTCTCCTATGGCATTCGCCTGCCGGTGATCGACAAGAAGGTCATCGAGGTGGGTGACCCGCAACGCGGCGATGTGATGGTGTTCCGCTATCCGAGCGACCCGAACGTCAACTACATCAAGCGTGTCGTTGGCCTGCCGGGCGACCAGATCCGTTACACCAACGACAAGCGGCTGTACGTCAATGGCCAACCCATTGCCGAACAACTGGTGGGCACCGAACCGGGCACCTTGGGCAGCGCCGAGCTGTACAAAGAGAAGCTGGGCGAGGCCGAACACCTGATCCGCAAGGAGATGAGCCGTTACCGCATGCCGCCGGACCAGCAATGGACCGTACCGGCTGGCCATTACTTCATGATGGGCGACAACCGCGACAACTCCAACGATAGCCGTTACTGGGATGACCCGAACATTCCCAAGGAGCTGCACGGCATGGTTCCGGACCGGAACATTGTCGGCAAGGCCTTCGCGGTCTGGATGAGCTGGCCAGAGCCCAAGCTCAGCCATATGCCCAACCTGTCGCGGGTCGGCCTGATCCATTGATACCCTTCGGCGCTGTCCAGCAGACAGCGCCGAATGCATTTCTGACATAGGCTGTGTTCTCAGGGATCGAGAGTTTCGCCGCGTACAGCGGCGGACCACAGCCAAACAGTCTTTCAGGATGTTGATTTGAACAACGCGTTGAACAACGAACGGGTGGCCGCATGAGTGCTTCCCTCGCCGCACTGGAGCGAAAGCTCGGTTACACCTTCAAGAACCAGGACCAGATGCTTCTGGCCCTGACCCATCGCAGCTACGCCGGGCGCAATAACGAACGCCTGGAGTTTCTGGGCGACGCCATTCTCAACTTCGTGGCCGGTGAGGCGCTGTTCGAGCGCTTCCCGCAGGCCCGTGAAGGCCAGTTGTCGCGCTTGCGTGCGCGTCTGGTCAAGGGTGAGACCCTGGCCCGCCTGGCGCGAGGCTTTGATCTGGGCGAATACCTGCGCCTGGGTTCGGGTGAGCTGAAAAGCGGCGGTTTCCGCCGCGAATCGATCCTGGCCGATGCCCTGGAGGCGCTGATTGGCGCCATCTACCTGGACGCGGACATGCAGACCGCCCGGGAGCGTATCCTGGCCTGGCTGGCCGATGAATTCGAAAGCCTGACCCTGGTCGACACCAACAAGGACCCCAAGACCCGCCTGCAAGAGTTCTTGCAGTCGCGCAGCTGTGAGCTGCCGCGCTACGAGGTGGTGGATATCCAGGGCGAACCGCACTGCCGTACCTTCTTCGTCGAATGCGAAGTGGTGCTGCTGAACAACAAGAGCCGTGGTCAGGGTGTGAGCCGGCGTATCGCTGAGCAAGTCGCCGCTGCGGCTGCATTGATCGCCCTGGGCGTGGAGAATGGCAATGACTGATAACAACCCGACTCGCTGCGGCTACGTGGCCATTGTCGGCCGCCCCAACGTGGGCAAGTCGACCTTGCTCAACCACATCCTCGGGCAGAAGCTGGCGATCACCTCGCGCAAGCCGCAGACCACCCGCCACAACATGCTCGGCATCAAGACCGAGGGTGATGTGCAGGCGATCTACGTCGACACGCCGGGTATGCACAAGGCCAACGACAAGGCCCTGAACCGTTACATGAACCGTAACGCTTCGGCAGCCCTGAAAGACGTCGACGTGGTGATCTTCGTGGTTGACCGTACCCGCTGGACCGACGAGGACCAGTTGGTGCTCGAGCGCATCCAGTACGTCAGCGGCCCGGTCATCCTGGCGGTCAACAAGACCGACCGCCTGGAAGAAAAAGCCGACCTGATTCCGCACCTGCAATGGCTGCAGGAGCAACTGCCGAACGCGGAAGTGGTACCGATCTCCGCGCAACAGGGGCATAACCTCGAGGCGCTGGAAGGCCTGATCGCCAAGCACCTGCCGGAGAACGAGCACTTCTTCCCGGAAGACCAGATCACCGACCGCAGCAGCCGTTTCCTGGCCGCTGAACTGGTGCGCGAGAAGATCATGCGCCAGTTAGGTGCGGAGCTGCCGTACCAGATCACCGTAGAGATCGAAGAGTTCAAGCAGCAAGGGCACGTGTTGCACATCCATGCGCTGATCCTGGTCGAACGCGATGGCCAGAAGAAGATCATCATCGGTGACAAGGGCGAGCGTATCAAACGCATTGGCTCCGACGCGCGCAAGGACATGGAAGTGCTGTTCGACGCCAAGGTCATGCTCAACCTCTGGGTCAAGGTCAAAGGCGGTTGGTCCGACGATGAGCGCGCCCTGCGCTCGCTGGGCTACGGCGACCTGTAACCCTATAGCGGCCCGGATCTCTCCGGGCCGCTCTGCTTTCGGGCCACTCCCATGGAACAACCTGTCGGCCAGCCGGCCTATGTGCTGCACAGTCGTGCCTACAAGGAAACCAGCGCACTGGTGGACTTCCTCACGCCGCAAGGCCGTGTGCGGGCCGTGTTGCGCCGTGCGCGGGGCAAAGGTGGCAGCCTGGTGCGGCCGTTCGTGCCGCTGGAAGTGGAGCTGCGCGGGCGCGGCGAGCTGAAGAATGTCGGCCGCCTGGAGACACTTGGCATCGCCGCCTGGTTGCACGGCGATGCGCTGTTCAGCGGGTTGTACCTCAACGAGCTGCTCATGCGTTTGCTGCCCGCCGAAGCCCCTCACCCTGCACTGTTCGAGCACTACACCCTGACATTGCAGGCGCTGGCCGCCGGGCGCCCTCTGGAGCCGTTGTTGCGTTCTTTCGAATGGCGCCTGCTGGACGAGCTCGGTTATGCGTTTTCGTTGCAGCATGACGTGAACGACTTGCCGATCGCCGCCGATGGCCGCTACCGCTTGCGCGTGGATGCCGGGCTTGAGCGGGTCGAGTTGCTGCAGCCCGGGTTGTTCCTGGGGGGCGAGCTGTTGGCCCTGGCGCAAGCCGACTGGGAAGCCCCGGGGGCGCTGCTCGCAGCCAAGCGGTTGATGCGTCAGGCACTGGCCGTTCACCTGGGCGCCAAACCCCTGGTCAGCCGGGAACTGTTTCGCAAGCGCTGATCACGTCGTATGCTGTGGGGCTTAATCTTCAGGAGAGCCTTTCGTGACTCACAGCAACCGCATGCTTCTCGGCGTAAATATCGACCACGTGGCGACACTGCGCCAGGCCCGGGGCACGCGTTACCCTGATCCGGTCAAGGCTGCCCTGGATGCCGAAGAGGCGGGTGCCGACGGCATCACCGTGCACCTGCGCGAAGACCGCCGGCACATTCAGGAGCGTGATGTGGTGGTGCTCAAGGATGTACTGCAGACCCGCATGAACTTCGAAATGGGCGTCACCGAAGAGATGATGGCCTTCGCCGAGAAGATCCGCCCGGCGCACATCTGCCTGGTGCCCGAGACCCGTCAGGAGCTGACCACCGAAGGCGGCCTGGACGTGGCGGGGCAAGAGGCACGGATCAAGGCAGCAGTCGAGCGCCTGGCCCGCACCGGTGCCGAAGTGTCGCTGTTCATTGATGCCGACGAGCGGCAGATCGAAGCGTCGCATCGCGTAGGCGCGCCGGCCATCGAACTGCACACCGGCCGTTACGCCGATGCACAGACGCCGACTGAAGTCGCTGAAGAGCTCAAGCGCATCGCGGACGGTGTTGCGTTCGGGGTGGGCCAAGGGCTGATCGTCAATGCCGGCCATGGCCTGCATTACCACAACGTCGAGGCAGTCGCGGCGATCAAGGGCATCAATGAGCTGAACATCGGCCACGCGTTGGTGGCCCATGCGCTGTTCGTCGGCTTCAAGGCTGCGGTGGCGGAGATGAAGGCGTTGATTGTGGCGGCTTCGCGCTGATCGCAGGTTGACGGAACTGGCCTCATCGCCGGCAAGCCGGCTCCCACAGGTACAGCGCTAGCCTTGAAGCCTACGCAGTTCATGTGGGAGCCGGCGTGCCGGCGATGAGGACGGTACCAGCAGCCGGTCACTCGGCTCTGAACACCAGGGTAAACCGGGTTGGCCCTGCCGGGCTGCTCATCACCTCGACCCGCCCACCATGCAACTGCATGATCGACTTCACGATCGCCAGCCCCAGCCCGGTGCCCCCCTCAAGCCGTGAGCGCCCAGCGCCCACGCGATAGAAACGCTCGAACAACTGCGGCTGATGCTCTGCGGCAATCCCTACGCCCTCATTTTCCACCCAGACCCTGACATCGCTTGCGTGGCGCTCGATACCGAGGTCTATGCGCTTGCCTGCCGGCGCATGCCGAATGGCATTGCTCAACAGGTTCGACAACGCACGCTGGAACATCAGCCGATCACCCAAGGCCGTGCCCCAGCCCTGAAGGTGAAGCTCGATGTCCTCGAGCTCCGCGCTGATGGCAAACAGCTCCACCACCTGTGCAGCCTCATCGGCAAGCGCCAGGGGCTTGAGCGCCACCTGCGCCTGAGGCTGGCTAACCTGGGCGAGAAACAGCATGTCGTTGATGATGCGGTTGAGCCGGGTGAGCTCTTCGATGCTGTCCTCCAGCACTTCCCGGTAGTTGGCGTTGTCGCGCTCGCGGCTGAGGGTGACCTGGGCCTTGCCCATCAGGTTGCTTAGCGGCGTGCGTAACTCATGGGCAAGGTCGTCGGAAAACTGCGACAACTGTTGCACGCCTTGGTCGAGCCGGTCGAGCATCACGTTGATGGCCCTGGCCAGCTCGCCAAGCTCTTGTGGCAGGCCACTGTCGGGCAGGCGGTGGCTGAGGTCCTGGGCCGAAACCTGGCCGGCCACCCGGCGAAAATGGCGCAAGGGTTTCAGGCTGCGTTGCACCAGCTTCCAGGCGCCGATGCCGATCAGTATCAACAGCAAGGGCAGGGCGAGCAGGGTCGAGTGCAGGTAGGCCTGGAGCAGGGCGTTGTCGTCGGCGCGGTCGAGCGTCATCATCACCCGTACTGGTGTCTCGTCGCGCAAGCGCATCTGGCGTGTCGCAGTCAGCATTTGGTTACCACGGCTGTCGCGCCATTCGTGAAACGTCAGCCGGGCGCCGGTCGCCAGCGCGCCCACGCTCGACTCCAGGGCTGGGCCCAGGCTGAGCAGGTGCGGGTGGCGGCCCTCGAGCGCGAGCACGCTGAGGCTGAGGTTGTCGTGCCCCATGACCAGGTCGAGCAGGGGGTGGGCGCGACTGCCCAGGTCCTCGCTGCGCAGGTCGACACGCAGGTTATGTTCCACCTGCAACATCTTGCGCGCGAGGTCCTTGCGCGCGCGGCTGTCGAGCTCGTGGTCGAGCGCCAACACCGCCAGGCAGGCCAGCAGCAGCACCAGCAGGGCGCCCATCAGGGTCACGCTCAGGCCTAGGCGCAACGACAGGCTGGCAGTCTTCAATGGCGCGCCTCGAGCACATAGCCGACGCCGCGCAGGGTATGGATCAGCTTGTCTTCGAAGGGGTCGTCGATCTTCGCCCGCAGGCGCCGGATGGAAACCTCGACCACATTGGTGTCACAGTCGAAATTCATGTCCCAGACCAGCGAGATGATTTGCGTGCGCGACAGCACTTCACCGCTCTGGCGCATCAGCAGGTGCAGCAGGGAAAACTCCTTGGCGGTCAGGTCGATGCGCTTGGCGCCGCGCCAGGCCCGATGCCGGCCTGGGTCAAGTTCGAGGTCGGCGACCCGCAGGGTGGTGGGTTGCAGCGGCTGCTCATTGCGCCGCAGCAGGCTGCGGATGCGCGCCAGCAGCTCGGGGAATTCGAACGGCTTGAGCAGGTAGTCATCGGCGCCCAAGTCGAGGCCCTTGACCCGGTCTGCCAGGCGACCGTGGGCGGTGAGCATCATGATCCGCGTGGCGGATTCGGCGCGCAGCCGCTGGAGCACGCTCCAGCCGTCCAGCTCGGGCAAATTGACGTCGAGGATCACCAGGTCGTAGGCCTGTTGACGGGCCAGGTGCAGGCCGTCGATGCCGGTGTGGGCGCAGTCGACCACGTAGCCGTTCTCACGCAGCCCCTGCTGCAGGTAATCGGCGGTGCGCAGTTCGTCCTCGATGATCAGTAGACGCATGGTAGGGCTCGGTTGAATGAAAGACGGCGATTCTCGGCCCTGTAGTGGGAACAGGGTCAAGCGCCGGAATGTTACGCCATGCGGGCCCCGCACATCGCTGGATAACAGATTTGTAATCATGTCGCCATGTGCCGGTCAGCTGCCGCCCAGCTTGCAGGACTGTAATGTCCGCCTCACCTTGGTGTTAGCTGGCGTGCCCCAGGATGGCCTCATCTGAACCACTCGATGAGGTAACCCTGATGAACCTGACTCGGTATGTGTTGTGGGTGCTACTGGCGCTGGGCAGCACCAGCGCGCTGGCGGAGGGCGGCGCAGAACGCTCGCGGCAGTTCTGGGAGGCGTTCCGCGAAGACCAGCAACGCCTGCATGGCCAGCCGGACAAGGCGCTGGCGGAACGCCAGCGCAAAACCCAGCAAGCCACCGAAAAACTGGCCAAGGACTAATACCAGTCAGTTAAGCGTCATCGGCTGTAATTGGGGCTGCTGTGCAGCCCATCGCAGCGGTTCGGCGCCCCGACAAGCCAGCTCCTACAGGTGAGCGAGATTCACAATAACTACACTATTCCTGTAGGAGCTGGCTTGCCTGCGATGGACCGCGCAGCGGCCCCCTAAGCCCTAACTGACTGGCATTAGGCCAGGGACTGACTTCGACCTCCGCCTTTGCGTGCTCCCGCAACGACGGTTCGTTTGGCGCCCCAGGTGGGCGCCTGTTTTGCGTGTGCCAGGCGCAACGCCCGGTGCACCGCTGCAAATGGCGGAAAAACTGCCCGCTGCTGTGCCTCCTGTCGCTGCCTTAGCGTGGTCGGACCAAGCCTTCCCAGGGCTTGACTCGAGGAGACACGACCATGAGTACACAAACGGCTGAGTACGATCAGCTACAGGCGGAGGCGGCAAAGACACCGGCCAAGCTGATCCAGGCCATGGCCGAGCGCGATGGTGAGGATGAAGGCGGGCTGACCCTCAGCCGCGAGCACATCATTACCCTCAATCGGTATGTCAATTTTGTTTTCGGCCTGCCGTCGACCCCCGACAACCTGCAGCGCTGGCTGGGCTACACGCAGATCGACGAACCCGAACTGGCCCCCCGCCGGCATGACCACGCTGTTCGATGCGTTGCGTGGCCATGCGCGCAGTTGGGGCCCGCTTTCCGACAGCAACAAGAAGCTCGCCAGCGAACTGGCGTCCACGGCCGCGTCGATCAACGCTGCCGGGGAAACCATCGTCGATGAGTGCCGGCAGATTCGCGCGTTGGGCTCCGACATCAAGGCGTGGGACAAGGTCGTGCTGGGTACCCCGGTGAAACTGGACCGTGCCGACCAGCGGGCGGTTTCGTCGCTGGTCGATTACCTGCAGATCCTTCAGGAGGATGTGCAGCGCTACGCGGTGCGGGTCGCCACCGTGCGCGGCGAAACCGAGACGTTCCGCGATGCCGCGCGCTTCAAGCTGATCCCGGCGGTGAAACAGAAAGGTCAAGCGGTCGAGCGCACCAAGGGTGACGGTGTGGTGGAGCGCCTTCGCGTGCAGCTCAAGGAGCTGGACGACGAGATCGCTGCCTTGAGCAAAGAGTATGACCAGTACGTCAAGCAGGCCCTCAGCGGCCTGGTCGCAGGGCCGATCGGCGCGGTAATCACCGGCGGCATATACGGGAGCAAGGCCGAGAAGGTTCGCAAGGAGCGCAAGCGTCGCCAGGCAGAGCGGCGTGCTACCAGCGAGCAACTGCGCGTGCGGGTCAACCTGGAGGGCCGCATGGAAGAGATGGCGACCTTCGTCGACGAGCTCGATACCCGCTTGCAGGATGTGGTGACTGCGGCGTCCCACCTGCAGACCGCCTGGGAAATCGTCGGTGCGTACATCGACGCGTCGATCGGCAAGCTCGAACAGATCTCCGACAACCGCGCGCTGGCCAGGTTTGTCATTTATTTCCGGCAGTTCCTGGCGCAGTGGATCCAGATCGAAAAGACCTCCCTGCAACTGACCCGCATCTTCGACGACGCCGCTTCGGCCCATTAACAGGTGAATGACCATGAATGACAAGATCAGTGTGCTGCATACCCGCGCCAATCCGCCTGAATTGGGCAGCGTGTTGGGTGCAACGCGAAGCTTCACCGAAGCCTGGCAGCGCGGCGAGTTGAAATTTCAGCCGGTGATCCACGAGTCGCTGGAGCGCCATATGAAGCTGTTCATCAACTGCGCCGAGGTGATGGTGCGCAACGCCCAGCGCGTTGTCGCGGAGATCTCCAATGAACCACTGCGCGACATCCTCGACGCCCTGGAGGATGGCGATGATGAGGAGCTGCTGGCAATTGCTGCAGAAGTCGCCAACACGGTGAAGTCTCTACTGGGCACCCAGGTGGCCCACCTGGGCAAGGAACAGCAGGCGCTGGCCACCCTGGCAGCGCTGGCGTGGGCCCGCGACGAACAGCGGCTGCTCAAGCAACAGCAGGATCTGGCCAACCTGCACACCCAGGTAAGCGCCGAGCATGATCGCGAGGTACACAGCCAGTCGGCGATCGAGCAGGCCATTGCCACCCTGGAGGCCAATGGCTTGCAGACCCGCTTCGGCGGTGTCGTACCTTCGGCGCAAGACCTGGCCAAACTGGCCGTGCCTGGCGCTGAAGCCGCAGCGATAGCCGACGCCATGAACACGGCGGTGGAGCAGCTGCAAACCCTGCTTGGCGATGTCGTCGAAGGCATGCGCTACGCCCAGTTGCAGCAGGCGCGGCGGGCTGCCCGCGAGCGGGTGGCGAACCTGGTGCGGCAAGTGCGCGAACTCGATCAGCGTCAGCAGGTGGTGAGCGCGCAACTGGCGGCACTGCTAACGATGCCGCGTTTGCACGAGCAACGCTCCGAGTGGGACGCCGGCATCAATGTCGTGCGCCAGACCCTGGCCAACTTCGTGCCGCGAATAGGCACTGCGGCCCCCAGCAACGTTGCGCAGGTGCAAGCCCTGGACGACACCTTCAAGCAACTGCTGGCCTATCAGCGACAACTGCTCGAGCAGCACCGTCGCGGGCTGTAACGGCTTAGGCCGACCGTGCTCATCGGGCGCGGTCGGCTGCGCCATATCCAAGTGGATGAGAGTCGAACAATGAATCCCCGGACATTGAGTTTCCAAGAGCAGCAACAAAAGGCGATAGTCCTGCCTGGCGCCTTGATCGGCGCAATGGATGATCGTGAAGGACAGGGCCGGGCGGGCCTGATCCTGACCCGCGAATCACGCCAGACCCTCAGCGACTACAGCCAGCGCATGCTGGCGCTGCCGGGCGATCGCACGCAGACCTTGCGCTGGCTTGGCTACACCAGCATTGCCGAGCCAGAGTTGACGCCTGAGCGTATGCTCGCCATGTTCAAGCGGTTGCGCGCACACGGGCAAAGCTGGAGCCATCTGGAGCGCAGCACCCAGGCGGTCACCCTTCAGCTCGAGGCGCACGCCAGCCAGGTCGAGGATTGCGGGGCCGAGGTCGTGCAACTGGTCGCGCGCACGCGTGCGCTGGGGCCCAATCGACCTTCGTGGGACAGCCTGCGCGAGGCGCCCGATGTGCCGCTCGATGAGCATGACCGCACGTTGATCAGTTCGATGGCTGACCGGCTGATGGGCTTGCATGCGCTGATCGACGATTTCGACCTGCAGCTCGATCAAGTGCGGATAGGCTTCGAGCGCTTTCGCGACGAGGCGCGTTTCAAGCTACGCCCGGAAGTGGTGGAGAAGTGCCGAGCGGCAGCGCGCTTTTCACAGGCCCCGGATGGCGAAAACCTGGCCTGGGAGCTGGCCAGCCTGGATGAGGACATCAAGGCGGTGCGCAGTGAGTATGAGCGTTACTCCAGGCAATCCTCACTCGGCTGGATCGGCGGCCCTTTCGGCGCGTTGATCGGCAATTCTATATATGGCTCCAAAGCCAAGTCAGCGCGCGCAGAACTTCATCGCCTGGAGCATCGGCGCAGCGCAGTCAGCCACCAGTTGAGCGAGTTTCGTCGGGTGGAAGGGCGCGTACAGAAGGTGAACTCCAACATGGGCCAGCTGGAGCTCGACCTGTGGGATGTGGTGCTTGCGGCGGGTCACCTGCACACGGCCTGGCAAACCATCGAGGCCTACCTGGAAAGCGCGGCAGGCCACTTAGGGAAGATGAACACCCGCCAGCAACTGGCGGTGTTCATTTACTACTTCAGGCAGTTTCTCGCCCAGTGGGCAGGGATACGCGAACATTCCCGGGAGATGGCGAAGGTCTTCAACTAGGCGCTACTTGCGCGCCACGATCGTTGCGCGCCGCGGCGCGGGCAGGCCTTCGACGGTCAGGCTTTGGTCATTGGGGTCGAGGAAGTCGCTCAGTGACTGGTAGCGCATCCAGTCGGTGCTGCGCTGTTCTTCGATGCTGGTGACGCTGACATCGACGCAGCGTACATCGCTGAAGCCGGCACGGCGCAACCAGCGCTCCAGAGCGGGTACCGAGGGCAGGTACCAGACGTTGCGCATTTGTGCGTAGCGGTCTTCTGGGACCAGCACCTGTTGCTCGTCGCCTTCGACCACCAACGTCTCCAGCACCAGCTCGCCGCCTTTGACCAGGCAATCCTTGAGCGCCAGCAGGTGCTCTATGGGGGAGCGGCGGTGGTAGAACACGCCCATGGAGAACACCGTGTCGAAGCCTTCAAGGTTGGCCGGCAAATCTTCCAGGGCGAACGGCAAGTGCCAGGCTGGCAGCTCGGGCAAGTACTGCTGCACGGCCTGGAACTGGCAGAAGAACAGCCAGTTGGGGTCGACCCCGATCACCATATCGGCACCGGCACCGAGCATGCGCCATTGGTAATAACCGTTGCCGCAGCCGACATCGAGCACGCGCTTGCCCTTGAGGTCCAGGTGCGGGCTGACCCGCGACCACTTCCAGTCCGAGCGCCATTCGGTGTCCACGTGCACGCCGAACAGGTCGAACGGCCCTTTGCGCCAGGGCGACAAGCCCATCAGCGCCTCACGCATTTGCGCGCGGGTGGCGTCGTCGCAGTCGCAATCCAGGCGCAACCCGTTGACCAGGTCGATTTCGCTGGGTTGCAGGGCGGGAAGGGCATCCAGCGCGCCGCGCCAGCGATCGAGGTCGCCGTGGCCTTTTTCCAGCTTGGCTTCCAGTTGCGCTTGCAGGCCTTGCGACCAGGAAGCCAGGGGGGTGCCCGCCAGGCGGCGGACCAGAGGAGACAGATCGATCATGGCAGGGCTATCAGCGAGGCGAAGTTGAGGCATTGGAACCACGGCACGACCTTGGAGAAACCCGTAGCGCGCAGGCGCGCCTTGTGCGCATCCAGGGTGTCGGGCTTCATCACGTTCTCGATGGCACTGCGCTTCTGGGCAATTTCCAGTTCGCTATAGCCGTTGGCCCGTTTGAAGTCCAGGTGCAGTTCATTCAGCAGGTTCTGCTCGTCATCGTCGGCGAAACGCAGTTTTTCCGAGAGGATCAGCGCGCCGCCCGGCAGCAGGGCCTGGCGGATACGGCCGAGCAACTCAAGGCGTTGGTCGGGTGCGATGAATTGCAGGGTGAAGTTCATCGCCACTACCGAGGCCGGCTCGAAGGGCAGGGCGAGGATATCGGCTTCCAGCACGTTGACCGGCAGCAGCTCCTGGAACATCGAGTCCTGCGCGGTGAGGTACTGGCGGCAGCGCTCGACCATCGCAGCGGAGTTGTCCACGGCGATGACGCGGCAACCGTCGATGCGTACATGACGGCGCAACGACTGGGTGACAGCGCCCAGTGAGGCACCCAGGTCGTACAGCGTGCTGTTCGGCTGGGCGAAGCGTGCGGCCAGCACGCCGAGGTTTTCGACGATGGTCGGGTAGCCTGGCACCGAACGCTTGATCATGTCCGGGAACACGCGCACCACGTCTTCGTTGAAGGCGAAGTCGGGTACCTGCTCCAGAGGTTGGGCGAAGAGGCGGTCGGGTTGTTTGCTCACGGCGGGCTCGATACGGGGTGAAACGGAGACGCATTTTAGCCAAAGGCGGAGCATCTTGCCATGGCAGGGCTTCGGGGCCCGTGCACGTACCAGTAGGCAGTCAAGGTTGCCAGCGACAGGCGTTAAGCGCGGTCAGCGGACGATGACCTTGCACTCGAAGCTCTGCACCGGTGCGACTTCAGCCTCCCAGGGGCGTTGATACACCAGCACCAGTTGGGCTTCTCCGGCACTGCTGGCAAGGTAGCGCCAGGTGGAGGAGCCGGCACTGCCGACCACGTCGGTGTCATCGGGGGCACTGTAGACCTCGGGGCCGAGGCTTTGCAGGATGCTCGCGGCAGGGTTCTGAATGCGCCAGCGGTAGCCGGTTGAGGGGTTTCCTGGAAGGGTCAGGGTGAGTGCCTGGCCCACCTTCAAACGCTGGGGGCATTCGCTTTCGGCGTCCAGTTCGACGGTTTGCAGGGGGTGCTGGGCGCAGGCTGCAAGCAGGGTAAGGCTCAGAGGAACGAGCAGACGAGGGGCGGTCATGTTGGCTCCGTAGGCTGGCGATGACCTGAGGATAACCGAAGCACGTGCAAATTTGTGCCACCGGTACAGGCCTGTTCACGGCGAATGCCGCAAACAGGCCAGGACTGATCAGAACAGCACTTTCGCCACGTCGGCAAAGCGCTTGGCAAAATGCACCGTCAGCCCTTCACGCAGGTAGTCTGGCAATTCTTCGAAGTCGCCGCGGTTGGCCTCGGGCAGGATCAGCTCGAAGATCTTCTGCCGCTTGGCGGCAATCACCTTCTCACGCACCCCGCCAATGGGCAGCACCTGGCCGGTCAGGGTCAGTTCACCGGTCATGGCCACGCCCTTTTTCGGCGCCTGGTCCCGCGCCAGCGACAGCAGCGCGCTGGCCATGGTCACCCCCGCGCTTGGGCCATCCTTGGGCGTAGCACCCTCGGGCACGTGCAGGTGGATGAACGCCTCGTTGAAGTAGCCTGGGTCACCGCCAAACTGTTTGAGGTTGGAGCTGACGTAGCTATAAGCGATCTCGGCGGACTCTTTCATCACATCCCCCAGTTTGCCGGTCAGCTTGAAGCCGCGGCTGAGGGTATGAATGCGGGTGGCCTCGATCGGCAGCGTGGCGCCGCCCATGCTGGTCCAGGCCAAACCCGTTATCACGCCTTTGCCGGCCAGCACCTGCTCGCTGCGGAATACCGGCATGCCGAGCGCGGCCTCCAGGTCTTTGCTGCCAATCTTGAGCTTGGCATCCGGGTCCTCCAGCAACTTGACCACGGCTTTGCGCACCAGTTTGCCCAGTTGCTTCTCCAGCTGCCGCACCCCTGCCTCACGGGCATAGCCCTCGATCACGGTGCGCAGCGCGCTGTCAGTGATGCTCAGGCTGGTCTTGGCCACGCCGGCCTTGTCCAGCTGCTTGGGCCACAGGTGGCGCTTGGCGATGGCCAGCTTTTCTTCGGTGATGTAGCCGGAGAGGCGGATCACTTCCATGCGGTCAAGCAACGGCCCGGGGATCGAGTCGAGCGTGTTGGCGGTGCAGACGAACAGCACCTTGGACAGGTCCAGGCGCAGGTCCAGGTAGTGGTCGAGGAAGTCGACGTTCTGCTCGGGGTCGAGGGTTTCCAGCAGCGCGGAAGCCGGGTCACCCTGGTAGCTCTGGCCCATCTTGTCGATTTCGTCGAGCATGATCACCGGGTTCATCACTTCGACGTCTTTCAGCGCCTGAACCAGCTTGCCCGGTTGGGCGCCGATGTAGGTGCGGCGGTGGCCCTTGATTTCGGCTTCGTCGCGCATGCCGCCGACGCTGAAGCGGTAGAACGGCCTGCCGAGCGATTCGGCAATGGACTTGCCAATGCTGGTCTTGCCCACACCCGGTGGGCCCACCAGCAGCACGATCGAGCCGCTGATCTCGCCTTTCCAGGCGCCCACGGCGAGGAATTCGAGGATGCGTTCCTTGATGTCATCAAGGCCGGCGTGGTGCTGGTCGAGCACTTTGCGCGCGTGCTTGAGGTCGAGCTTGTCTTTGCCGTAAACGCCCCACGGCAGGGCGGTGGCCCAGTCAAGGTAGTTGCGGGTCACGGCGTATTCTGGCGAGCCGGTCTCGAGGATCGCCAGCTTGCCCATTTCTTCGTCGATGCGCTTCTGCGCCTGGGCGGGCAAGGTCTTGCCCTCAAGGCGCTGCTCGAACTGTTCGAGGTCGGCGCTGCGGTCGTCCTTGGTCAGGCCCAGCTCCTGCTGGATGACCTTGAGCTGCTCCTTGAGGAAGAACTCGCGCTGGTGCTCGCCGATCTGGCGGTTGACCTCGGCCGAGATCTCGTTCTGCAGGCGCGCCACCTCGACCTCTTTGCGCAGCATCGGCAGGACCTTTTCCATGCGTTTGAGCATGGGCACGCAGTCGAGCACTTCCTGCAACTGGCTGCCGGTGGCCGACGTAAGGGCTGCGGCAAAATCGGTCAGCGGTGACGGGTCGTTGGGGCTGAAGCGGTTGAGGTAGTTTTTCAGCTCTTCGCTGTACAGCGGGTTGAGCGGCAGCAGCTCTTTGATCGCATTGATCAGCGCCATGCCGTAGGCCTTGACCTCGTCGGTAGGCTCGGTGGGTTGGCGCGGGTATTCCACCTCGACCAGGTAGGGCGGGCGATGGTGCTTGAGCCAGGTCCGGATGCGCACCCGGGTCAGGCCCTGGGCCACGAACTGCAGCTTGCCGTTCTCACGGCTGGCGTGGTGCACCTTGACCAGGGTGCCGTACTCCGGCAGGGCGGAGGTGTCGAAATGGCGGTGGTCTTCGGGCGGGGTGTCCATGAAGAACAGCGCCAGGCAGTGGTCGGGTGACTTGGCGACCAGGTCGAGGGTTTCTGCCCAGGGCTCTTCGTTGACAATCACGGGCAACACTTGTGCCGGGAAGAACGGGCGGTTGTGAATCGGGATCACATAGACCTTGTCCGGCAGTTGCTGGCCGGGCAGGGCGAGGGCGTGGCCGGGTGTGGCCTGGGTATCGGCGTGCTCGACTTCGCTGTGTTCGTCGGGGTGTTCGGGGAAATCCTGCTGGTTGCTCATGGGGCACCTGCGTGAATGACTATGGTGCTTAGATGGGGCGCGGGGGGATGGGTTTCAAGCTTTGCGTTAGAAGGTGCAAGCTGCAAAAAAAAACGGGGCCCTGCAGGCCCCGCTTTCTCTTGTGGCTTGTAGCTTGCCGCTAGAAGCTTAGTCGGCGAGTTTGTAAGCGATGATGTAATCACCCATCTTGGTGCCCAGCGAGCCGTGGCCGCCAGCGGTCACCAGCACGTACTGCTTGCCGTCCTTGCCGCTGTAGGTCATCGGCGTGGCCTGGCCACCGGCCGGCAGGCGGGCTTTCCACAGCTCTTTACCGTTGTTGGTGTCGTAGGCACGCAGGTACTGGTCCAGGGTGCCGCTGAGGAAGCCGACGCCGCCTGCGGTAACGATCGAACCGCCCATGCTCGGCACGCCTACCGGCAGGCCGATTGGCACAGGTGTGCTGTCGCGGGTGGTGCCGTTCTTGTGCTTCCACACGACCTTGTTGGTGAACAGGTCGATGGCCGCCACATAGCCCCAGGCAGGCGCCTGGCACGGTACGCCCAGCGGCGACATGAACGGGTGCATGGTCACCGCGTACGGTGCGCCGGTGTTGGGCTGCACGCCGCTGGTCTCGCTTTCGCGCTTGCTGCCGGCGGCCACTTGCTCGCGCGGCACCATCTTCGACACGAAGGCCATGTAGTTGGGCGAGGTGAACAGCAACTGGCGTACCGGGTCGACCGACACGCTGCCCCAGTTGAACACGCCAACGTTACCTGGGTAGATGAGCGAACCCTGCTCGGACGGCGGGGTGTACTGGCCTTCGTAACGCAGTTCGCGGAACTGGATGCGGCACAGCATCTGGTCGAACGGTGTGGCGCCCCACATGGCCTGTTCGGTCAGCTCAGGGCCGAGCAGGTTGAGGTCGGAGCGGGCCTGGGTCGGCGAGGTGTGGTCGCCTTTCACGGCGCCTTGCGGGGTCGGGATTTCACGGATCGGCACGATTGGCGTGCCGTCGCGGCGGTCCAGCACATACAGGCTGCCCTGCTTGGTCGGCACGATGATCGCCGGCTTCACGCCATCGGCGGTCTTCAGGTGGACCAGGGTTGGCTGGCTGCCGACGTCCATGTCCCACAGGTCGTGGTGGGTGAACTGGTAGTTCCAGCGGGCCTTGCCGGTGGTCAGGTCGAGGGCGACAACACCTGCGCTGTACTTTTCCGCGCCGGGGGTGCGGTCGGCGCCCCATTGGTCTGGGGTCTGGTTGCCCAGCGGCAGGTAGATCATGCCGAGGTCTTCATCGACGCTGGCGATCGACCACATGTTTGCAGAGTTGCGGCTGTAGGTCTTGCCGGGTGCCAGAGGCTTGGTGTCGTCCGGGTTGTTGCTGTCCCAGTTCCACACCAGGTGGCCGTCGTGCACGTCGTAGGCGCGGATGACGCCAGAGGGCTCGTTGGTCGACTCGTTGTCGGTGACATGGCCGCCGATGATCACCAGATCACGGGTGATCGCCGCCGGCGAAGTGGAGTAGTAGCCGCCGGCGGTGAATGGGCCGATGCCGGTGGTCAGGTCGATCACGCCCTGGTTGGCGAAGCCTTCGCAGACCTTGCCGTTGTCGGCGTTGATGGCGATCAGGCGGGCGTCGGCGGTGGGCAGGTACAGGCGGCGCGGGCAGGCCTGGGCGACAGTCTTGCCGGCATCGGTGATTTTCGGTGCTGGGCTGCCATCACGGCTGACGTAGTTGTTCTCGTCATAGTAAGAGACGCCGCGGCAGGTCATGTGGGCGAAGCCCTTGAAGGTACCGACCGGGCTCTTGACCTGTGGGTCGTAGCGCCAGATTTCGGCGCCGGTGTCCGGGTCCAGGGCCAGCAGCTTGCTGTGCGCGGTGCAGGCGTAGAGCATGCCGTTGACCTTCAACGGGGTGTTCTGGTTAGTCAGCTCCACCGGGTCGTTGTCGGTCGGCAGGTCGCCGGTACGGATGCGCCAGGCTTCTTCCAGGCGGTAGGCGTTCTGCGGGGTGATCTGGCGCAGCGGCGAATAGCGGTCACCATGCTCGGTGCGGCCGTAGGCCTGCCATTCGCCGTCGGGCATGGCTGGCGCGGCGCTGGCCATCTCGCTGCTCTCGCGGCCCAGTTCGCCGAACACTTCACCCGGGTGGGTGAACTGGCTGCCCAGGGCGCAGGCACCGGAGGCGACCACGGCGACGCTGAGCAGCGCGGTGTTGGCCTTGGCGGCCGGGCCGATCAGTGGGCGACGTGCCCAAGGCAGCAGCAGGACCACGCCAATGGCGAACCAGATGGCCAGGCGCGGCACCAGTTGCCACCAGTCCAGGCCCACTTCCAACAATGCCCAGGCGGTGCTGCCGAGCAGCACCAGGCCGTACAGCCCGAGGGCGATGCGGCGCTGGGCCAGCAGCAGGATACCGGACAGGGCAAAGCCGATGCCGGCGATCAGGTAATACAGCGACCCCCCCAACTGGCTCAGCTTGATGCCGCCAGCCAGCAGGGCCAGGCCCATCAGCAACAGCAGCACGCCCAGAAGGCGCGGTAGCCAGCGGGTTCCATTCTTGGCACCGTCAGTGCTCATCGTAGGTTCTCCGTTATGTCAAAAAGTTGATTCAGAAAGTGCTTTGGATCTTCAGGCCGCCGATCAGCGCATCGTCAACCTGCGACACCCCGCCCGGGTGGCGGATGTACTGCAGGTTGGGGCGCACTGTGAGCCAGTCGGCCAAGTGAATGCCGTAGTACAGCTCGGCGCTGTACTCCGTGTCCTGCACGGGCAGGAAGCCAGGGTTGTCGTAGTCGTCGAGGCCGGCGGCCTGGTTGGCCAGGCGGGCGTTCTTGCGGTAGGCCGGGTTGACGTGCACGCGGGCGAGGGCGAAGCCGATGTCGTCCTTGGCGCGGGCATCGAAGGGCCCTTTGTATACCAGTCCTGCTTGAACATAGTTGTCGATGGCATTGGTCTTCTTGTCGTGCAAGGTGGCGTTGGCGAACAGGCTCAGGCCACGCGACTGGTCGGACGCCAGCGAGGTGACCTGCTGCTGGGCGCCGAGCCACATGCCGTGCTTGCTCGAACGGCTGCGGTAGGCGGCGCCACTGAGCGCAGCCGGCTGGCCGTTGCTGTCGTCGAGCACATCGTGTGCCTTGGCATTACTGTAGTAGTAGCCGGCGCGATATTCCCCTTTCAGGCCATTGACCTGTGGGCTCCACACCAGTTCGACCGGCAGGATGGCGCCCTGGGTGCCGCTGCCACTGAGCTTGAAACCGTTGCCCGATTCCAGGTTGGAAGGGTTTTGCTCGTACACGCCGACTTGGGCATAGAGTGCGTCGGTGAGGTTGTAGCGCACGCGCAGGGCCCATTGGCTGACGGGCCAGTTGTACCAGATGCTGCCAACCCAGTTGCCTACCTGCGAGCCGCAGAAGGCCAGGTTCTGGAAGTCGCAGGGGAAGCTGTTGAAGTCTTCGCCTTCGCCGAAACGGCCGAATTTGACGTCCAGTGCGCCGTCAAAGTACTTCTGTTTGACCCACAGTTGCGTGAGCCGCCAGGTTTCACCGCGGCCCCAGACTTCCTGGGCAGAGGTGAAGCCGCCGACACGCGGGTCGTTGATGCGGTCGTTGCTGATGTTGTCGCCGTGGCGCTCGGTGAGGGTCAGCTGGAATTCGGTGTCGTTCCAGCCAAGGATCTTTTCCAGGTCCAGGTGGCTACCGAAGGTGAACTGGTCGCTGTAGCGCGCGGTACGGTCGTGGTCGAAGCCGCCGTGCAGGTTGCTGCCCATCTCGCCGGTATAGCCGAGGGTGAAGTCGTAACCTTTTGCCAGTAATTCACTGCGGGTGCCGCCCCAATCGCCCAGCATCCACGGGGAATCGCTGGCGAACATTTCGCTGGCGCTGGCAGGGGTTGCACAGGCGGTGAGGGCAAGGCCGATGAAACAGGTTTTGGGCAGCTGGAACATGAGATAGCGCTATCTTTTGATTATTGAACAAACGACAAGGGCATCGAAGGGCGGGCCCTTCAATGGAGATGACAACAAGGTGGAGTCGATGAAGCGATTCAGCTTGCGGCGGGGAGGATATAGGGGAAGTTGTAAGAAAAAAAGACAAATTGTCGCAGTTGATTGTTGTCGATCCGGTAACAGTGCCGTTTGTAGGAGCAGCCTTGTGCTGCGAAGAGGCCGGAGATAACCCAGCAAATCTTCAGTGCTTTTACCGGCCTCTTCGCAGCACAAGGCTGCTCCTACACGCGAATGGGGGCGCAGGGCGCCCCGATGGCAGCTCAAAACGTCGTACGCAGCCCCACTTCCACACTGCGCCCTGGCGCTGGCGCAATATCCCGCAGAATCGAACTGGCATAGCGCACCGTCTGATCCGTCAGGTTTTCACCCCGCACGAAGGCCAGCCACTCGCTTTGCCCGATGTCGAAGCGATAGCCCACACTCGCGCCCAGCGTGGTGTAGCCATCGGTGCTGGTTTCGTTGGCCGGTGTGCGATGTTGCGACGCGGCATGCTGCACATCGACCCGCGCCTGCCAGCGGTCCAGCGCCCAGACCAGGCCGCTGTTCAACCGCAGCGGTGCGATTCGTGGCAATGGCTCGCCACTGTCGAGGTTCTTGGCCCGGGTGTAGTCGCCGGACAGCTCCAGCGCGAAGCTGCCATAGCGGTTCTCGACCAGTTGCCAGCGGTCTTGCGCCTCGATGCCATAGAAGCGCGCCCGCACGCCCTGATACTGGTATTCCGGGAAACCGTCATGGTCGTGATCATGATCATGATCGTGGTCATGCTCATCCTCGCCATGGTCGTGGTCATGGCCCTCACGCAGGTTGCCTGTACCGATCAGGCCAATGTAGTTGCGAAAGTGGCTGTAGAAGACCCCGACGCTGCCTTTGTGGGTGCCGTTGTCGAAGCGCAGGGCCAAGTCGCCGGAAATGGCCTTTTCCTTGTTCAGGCTGGCATCGCCCACCTCGTAAGCCCCGGTGGCCACATGCGCACCGTTGGCATACAGCTCATAGAAGGTTGGGGCGCGCTCGGTGTAGCCAAGGTTGGCGGCCAGTGCCCAGACCGGGTCGAGCTGGTACACCGCCCCGGAAGACAGGCTGAAGGCATTGAAACTGCTGGCGCTGTCGGCCGCTGCAAAGGTCTCGTTGCCCTTGGCATCCGGGTCGACGCGGGTGTGCTCCAAACGCGCGCCCAGGCTCAGGTTCAGGCGCTCGGTGGCCTGCCATTGCTCAAGCGTGAACAGCGCCAGGCTGTCGGTATCGGTATGCGGGACGAACGCTTCCTCCCCCAGTGCCGAGAACTCGTTACGGCTGACCTGGGCACCGATCACCCCTTCAACCGGCCCGAGTGGCTGATGACGCGCCTCGATGCGTGCCTCGTAGCCCTTGTTCTTGAAGGTGGTGTGCACCTCGCCTTCTTCGATTTCGCTGTGCTCGTAGTCGGTATAGCCGGCATCGACCTTGACCGAGCTGAACGGGCCTTCGAGGTCACGCAGTTCAGAGGCGAATGCGTAGTGGTCTTGCTGCATGTCCAGGCGTACGCCGGGTTCGGCCACCGAGCCGTAGTTGCTGTCGTAGCGGCTGTAGGACAGGCCGGCATAGCCATGGTCCCACTGGTAAGACCCGCCGACGGCGCCCCCATCCTGACGCCCGTCGCTGTTCTCCAGGCGGTGTTTGCTGCCCGGCTCGTCGGCGTCACGCACCTTCGAGCTGCGCGCGTAGCCGGGGATGCGCAGGTCGTTGAACTGGCGGCTGTTGGCGTCCAGGTGCAGGGCGAAAGCGCCGTTGCCGGCTTCCAGTTTACCGGCGCTGCTGCGGGTGGTGTCGGCGCCGCCGTAACGCAGTTCGCCCGCCCCGTGGATGCCTTCGATCGGCGCATCGGGGATGCGGTTATCGAAGGTATTGACCACACCGCCAATGGCATTGCCGCCGTAGAGCAGGGCAGCGGGCCCGCGGACGATTTCGACCCGCTCCACGGTCACCGGGTCGAGCGGTACGGCGTGATCGTAGGACAGCGACGAGGCATCCAGTGCACCGACGCCGTTGCGCAGGATGCGGATGCGGTCGCCGTCCAGGCCGCGGATTACCGGGCGGCTGGCGCCAGGGCCGAACCAGGTAGAGGCGACGCCGGGCTGTTTGTTCAGGGTTTCACCGAGGCTGCCGTGTTGCTGTTGCAGCAGGTGGTCACCTTCGAGGACCGTGCTCGGGGCGGCCAGTTGGCGATTGCCCAGCGGGTTGGCGGTGATGACCTGGGGTTCGAGTTCAACGGCCTGGCTGGGTGATGAGGCCAGCCACAGCGCGACGGCGAGGGGGGAGAGGCGGAGCGGGATGTACAGCATGGGGATGGGGCGTTCCTTGGCAGAGGCTTTTGTATTGTTACTGTATAACATTGCTATTTCAGCATAAGGCTTTCGCCTCTGGCCAGCGGTTTTTCAAGCGACCTGAGTCCCCTGGCCACTACACTCGTGTAAGGTGCGCACCTTTCCCACGCTGGAGCACTGGCATGAGCACGGCCCAACACAACGCGCTGCACGGCAAGACCCTGGAGCAGATCCTCACCGAACTGGTGGCTCACTACGAATGGCAGGGCCTTGCCGAGCGCGTCGATGTGCGTTGCTTCAAGAGCAACCCGACCATCAAGTCGAGCCTGACTTTCTTGCGCAAGACGCCTTGGGCGCGGGAGAAGGTCGAGCAGCTGTACGTGAAGCTGCAGCGCAAGGCCTGAGGTGCGGCGCCATCCGTGGCTGAGCCTGGCCGCCGTGCTCGGTTGGTTCGGCCTAGCGGTGCAGGTGTATCTGGTGCTGTTGGCGCGCTGGCAGGAGCAGGCCAGCCTGATTGGCGGCCTGGTCAACGTGTTTGGTTATTTCACCGTGCTGACCAACACCCTGGTAGCAACGGTTTTGAGCTATGCCGCGTTTGGCCGGGAGGGCAGCGCCAGGCGCTTCTTTCTGTTGCCGTCGGTCAGCTCCGCCGTGGCGGCCAGCATCGTGCTGGTGGCGTTGGCCTACAGCGTGCTGCTGCGCCACTTGTGGCAACCCGAGGGCTGGCAATGGCTGGCAGACGAGTTGCTGCATGATGTGATGCCGGCGTTGTTCGTTCTGTACTGGTGGTTCGCGGTGCCCAAGGGCCATTTGCGGCTGTGGCACCTGGCGGGCTGGGCGCTGTACCCGGCGGGGTACTTTGCCTATGCGCTGTGGCGGGGCAGTGAGATTGGCGTGTATGCCTACCCCTTCATCGATGTGGCGAGCCTCGGGTATGGGCGGGTGATGCTCAATGCCCTCGGGGTGTTGGCGGGGTTCTGGGGTATCGGGCTGGTGTTGCTGGGGTTGGACCGCTGGCGCGGCCGGCAGTTGGCGGTCAGCGTGTAGGAGCAGCCTTGTGCTGCGAAGAGGCCAGTGGCATCACTGAAGAACTGGGTGATGCTACTGGCCTCTTCGCAGCACAAGGCTGCTCCTACACAAAGCTGAGCTGTGCCCCAGATGTTGGGCACCCGTCCATTATCTGGGGCGAAGCTCAAGCGCGTTACGCGAGAGCGGCGCTTACTCGTCGTCCGCAGTACCGTCCGCCCGCCAGTAGGCTGCTGCTTTCAAGGCATCGTCAGGCACGCCTTTTTCCAGCAGCAACGCCTTGGCCTGGCGGGTCAGGGCTTTCTCCAGCGCCACCCAACCGTACAGCCTGCCTTCTGGCAAGGTCAGGTTCTTCAGCAGGGCGAGCAGGTCTTCTTCCTGGCGCCGGACCCAGATCACATCCACCTGTGCCTTGCTTGGCAGCGGCTGGCGTTCCTGCTCGTCTTCGATCTGGATTACCGCCAGCACGTGCCGGCCCGCGGGCAGTTCTTCAAGGCGGCGGCCGATAGCGGGGATCGCTGTCTCGTCACCGATCAGCAGGTAGCTGTCGAAGATATCCGGTACCACCAACGAGGCCCGTGGGCCGGCGATGTTCAGGTGTTGGCCTGGCGCCGCCTGGGCGGCCCAGGTGGAGGCAGGGCCATCACCGTGCAGGACGAAGTCGATGTCCAGTTCGTTGGCCACCAGGTCGATGCGCCGTGGTGTGTATTCGCGCATGGTGGGCCGTGCGCCGCCGTCGCGGCCCAGGTTACGGGTGTCGATGGCTTGCTGTTGCGCCGGCGTTTCGGCAAATAGCAGCTTCACATGATCGTCGGTACCGACGCTGGTAAAGCCCGCCAGTTCCGCACCGCCCAGGGTGATACGGCGCATGCGTGGGGTCAGGTCGGTGACGCGCAGCACGTCAAGGCGGCGCTGGCGGATTTCGTGGTTGACGCGGTGAATGGTGTCACTCATGGGTGTTCTCCGTAACGGCATCGTCCGGCCCGGAGGCAATGGCCTTGGCCGTGTTGTTGAGCAGGTCGCGGACCCGTTCGATTTCTTCCGGTGTCCAGCGCCCGCTGTGCATGTGCAGCGCATGGCGCAGGTTGCCGACCGCTTCGTGGATCTCGGGTGGGCGGTCGTGCCCGCGCAGGGCGCGTTTGCTGACTTCGATGCGCATGCGCACGCCGTCGAGGGCGACCGCCTGCTCGGCCAGGGCGGTGCGGCCGGCATCGGTGATGGCGTACAGGCGTTTGCTGCCCTGGACCTGGCCGCTGATCAGCTCGGCCTCTTCAAGGAAGTTGAGGGTCGGGTAGATGACGCCGGGGCTTGGGCTGTAGCTGCCGTCGAACAGGTTCTCGATCTGGCGGATCAAGTCATAACCGTGGCCAGGTTGCTCAGCCAGCAAGGCCAGCATCAGCAGCTTGAGGTCGCCGGGGGCGAAGACGCGAGGGCCGCGTTCGCCGCGGCCGGGGCGGCGCTCGAAAGGATCGTGGGGTGCAGGGTCGCGCATCAACATGGGCTCCGTCTTGTGCGATATATCTTAAGATATTACTCAAGATATATCTAAAGACAAGCCCTGAATGCCAATGATTATCATCTAAATGTTAGATGAGTCGCTCCCGTGCATCGCAACCTGCGGCGCTTTGCATTCATTCGGGTTGCCCGGCTGCAGGTACGGCATGAGGATCGGCGCCATTCCCTTTAGCACTTGCACGGGCAATGCCGAGGTGAATTTGAACGCTTCGGCCGAGCGCCCCGGCACGAATGCGGTCAATGTGCCGAAGTGGTTATCGCCCAGGAAGAACACGAAGGTGGCGGTGCGGTTCAGCGAACGCGAGCCGATCAAGCGGCCCCCGGCACCGAAGCTTTCGATGCGGTTGTCGCCGGTACCGGTCTTGCCGCCCATCACCAGCGGTGTACCGTCTTGCAGCTTGAAGCTGCCGGAAATACGCCGCGCCGTCCCCGCGTCGACCACTTGCGACATGGCGCCTTTGAGGGCCCGCGCAACCTCCACTGGGAGGATCCGCTGGCCGCGGTCGGGGTCACTCACCAACTTGGTCTCGTAGGGGGTGTTAGCGGCGAAGTGCAGGGTGTCGATGCGCAAGGTCGGCAGGCGCACGCCGTCGTTCTGGATGATGCCGACCAGTTCGGAAAGGGCGGCCGGGCGGTCACCCGAGCTGCCGATGGCGGTGGCCAGCGACGGCACCAGGTGGTCGAACGGATAGCCCACGCGCTTCCAGCGCTGGTGGATGTCGAGGAACGCTTCGATCTCGACCATGGTGCGGATACGGCTGTCGCGTGCACCCTGATGGCGGCTCTTGAACAGCCAGCCATACACCTCCTGGCGTTCGAAGCGGCTGGCATTGACCATTTCGGTCAGCGTCGAGCTTGGGTGCTTGAGCAGGTAACCGAGCAGCCACAGGTCCAGCGGGTGGACCTTGGCGATGTAGCCCTGGTCGGGCAAGTCGTACTTGCCCGGGCCGTAGGCGTCGTACATTTCCGACAGGCGACCGTCGGTGAGTTTGCCCAGGGCAATCTTGTCGTCCTTGCTGTGCGCGCGTACGAAGGCGTTGAAGGTTTCCTGGCCGGCTTCGGGGAACAGGTAGCGGTGCACCGCCGCCAGGCGCTGCGGGGTCACGCGCATGCTGTCGAGGAAGGTGTCCAGGCGTTGTTGCGAGGTTTTGCGCTGGTACTTCTTCCAGAAGCGCATCAGGTAGTTGGTACCCTCCTTGTCGGCGAAACGGGCCAGGTATTCCTGGCGGCGGGGGTCGGCGTCGTCCTTGAGCAGCGGTACCCGATTGAACGGCTGTTGATAGGTGACGTAGCGCACCAGGTCGCGCATCAGGCGGATGAACGGCAGGTTGATCGATTCGCGCAGGGCGATCTTCAGCGTTGGGTTGCGGCTGTTGTCTTCCTTGCGGAAGTTGTTGAACACGTGCATGCCACCCCCGGTGAAGAAGGCTTCGCCGGTGTTGGCCGAATACTTGCGTTCCAGGGCGGCGTCGAGCATGGCATCGAGGTTCTGGTCCTTGCTGTTCTGCATCAGCCATTCCAGTGACCACTGGGTGATGCGGTCCAGTTCGGCCACCTCGACCTTCTTCAGTTCGGCAGCGGGCTTGCCGGCATACTTGTCGTGCAGCTCGGCGATGATTTCCAGGTAGGTGGTGAGCACCCGCAGCTTGGCCGTCGAGCCCAGTTCCAGCTTGCTGCCTTCGTTGATGTCGAACGGCTGGTCGGTGCTGTCGGTCTGCACCCGCACCCTGGATCCATCGGCGGTGCGCTCGAACAGCGTGAAGCTGTAGCGCACCTGGTCGGTGGTCTTGGTGGTCAGCAGGCGCTCGCCGATCAGCCCGATCTGCGCCGCGAATTCAGGGTCCGAAAGGTTCTTCAGGTACTGGCTGACCTGCATTTGCAGGTCAGCCTGCAGGGTGCTGGTGGCCGACAGGTCGAGGCGGTCGAGGTCGTACAGCGGGCGGTTGAGCATGGCTGCCAAGCGGTTGCGGGCCAGGCTGATGCCCTTGTTGGTGATGATCGGCACGATGGTCGGTTGTGCCACCCAGTCGCGATATACCGCCTTGCTGGCCAGCGCCGCATCGGCCAGCGGCTGGTCGATGACTTTGTTGGCGGCGAGCACGCGGACATGGGAATCGGTGAGCTCGGCCAGTTCGACCCGGCCTTTGGACAGGTAATGCGAGGGGCGACGCTGGGCGATCATCAGCGACAGCACCTGGCGCAGCGCAAGGCCACGCGCCGCGAGGCTTTCGGGGTCGCTGGCGGTCGACAGCAGGGCCTGGTTGACCTGGTCGAAATCGGCGCCGTACCACACCCGCAGGCCTTCAGCCATGCCATGCACTTCACCGTGGCCGGGCACCGCCGAGAGCGGCACGCTGTTGAGGTAGTCGCGCACGATGCGCTGCCGGGCCTCGGTGGTGTCCGGGCCGCCCTGGTAGGCACGCACGCTGGCGGACACCATCTGGCGGATCTTCTCAGCGCCGGACACGGTCAGGCCATCCGGCGAGTGGCGGTACTTTTCCAGCTGCGTCGCCAGGGTACTGCCACCGGCCGACTGGCCGGGCAAGGCAAAGTACTTGGCCACCTGGCTGTAGGCGGCCTTGGCGAAGCGCGGCCAGTCGACAGCCGGGTTGTTGCGCGGGTCGGAGGTGTCGAGCAGGTCGCGGTTTTCGATGAACAACAGGCTGTTGACCATCACCGGCGGGATCGCTGCGAAATCCGGGTACAGGTGTTGCGGGTAGTTGTACTGGTACAGCGTGTCGCCACGGCAGTCGGTAATCGACAGGCCAGCCTGAATTTTCTCGATATAGGGGGCGAACAGGCCGTGATCGACGTAGTCCATCAACGCGGGCGAGAACTGCACCTGTTCACTGATCAGGTAGTCACGTTTGAGCAGCCGCGGCAGGAATTCGCCCAGTGCGCTGTAGCCCAGGCGTTTGTCGAACGGGCCTTCACCGGGGTAGACGATGGCATCGCTGGGGCCTGGCTGCAGCGAGTAGGTCAGGGTGGTGGCGAGCTTGCTGAACTCCCGCGATTGCAGGTTGGAGGTGCGGAATTCGTCATAGGCGGCAAAGCCCAGGGCGATGAGGGCCACCAGCAGGATCAGAATGATCAGCCGCCACCAGAGCCGACGCTGACGTGGGGACTTTGCAGGTGGCGTCTCGGCCGGAGGGGTTGCGGGTGCTTCCGTTCTGGTTGGTTCCGATTGCCACAGTGCGCCCATAGTCTTCAATCCGGCCAGGTATTTTCGTCTTGCTTGTCTGAAGCTTAGACGTTGACCGGGTTGGGTGAAAAATTTGTAGGAAGGCGAGAAAAGTGGCGTAGGGATATGCGGCTTTGGTGTGGGTTTCGGGACCAGGTGATGTTGGTAAGGTGTCGCCCTGAATCTGCGGCGTGTTACAGCCTCAGAACCCTATCATTTGTGGAATAGACCCGAGATTTCTCGCCAAATTTACCCGTTTATACAGTGAAAATCCCTACAGGTAGCTTCCTATACTGCTCGCCCCTTCGACCTGCCGGACGCTCTACTCCGGCACACGGGCCGGCCCACAAGGCCAGCCCGGCCAATCAACGCCCCGCCTATCGGCGCGGCAGTTGCGGCACGAAGGTCAAATCCAATAACAAAATGAGGTTGTATTGCTATGCCAGTCGGCAACCACCCTGCCCATGCCGAGACCGCACAAGGCGGCCCTCTCAAGCGTGAACTGGGCGAACGGCACATCCGTCTTATGGCGCTGGGCGCCTGTATCGGTGTCGGTCTCTTCCTCGGTTCGGCCAAAGCCATCGAAATGGCCGGCCCTGCCATCATGCTTTCCTACATCATCGGTGGCCTGGCCATCCTGGTCATCATGCGCGCCCTCGGTGAGATGGCCGTGCACAACCCCGTTGCCGGCTCGTTCAGCCGCTACGCCCAGGACTACCTTGGCCCATTGGCCGGTTTTCTCACCGGCTGGAACTATTGGTTCCTGTGGCTGGTGACTTGCGTGGCGGAAATCACCGCAGTGGCCATCTACATGGGCATCTGGTTCCCCGACGTACCCCGCTGGATCTGGGCCTTGGCGGCGCTGGGCAGCATGGGCGCGGTCAACCTGGTTGCGGTCAAGGCGTTCGGTGAGTTCGAGTTCTGGTTCGCCCTGATCAAGATCGTCACCATCATCGCCATGGTCCTGGGGGGCATCGGCATCATTGCCTTTGGCCTGGGCAACGACGGCGTGGCGGTGGGTATTTCCAACCTGTGGAGCAATGGCGGCTTCATGCCCAATGGCGTGACCGGTGTGCTGATGTCGCTGCAGATGGTGATGTTTGCCTACCTGGGCGTGGAAATGATCGGCCTGACCGCCGGCGAAGCGCGCAACCCGCAAAAAACCATCCCGCAGGCCATCGGTTCGGTGTTCTGGCGCATCCTGCTGTTCTACGTGGGGGCGCTGTTCGTGATCCTGTCGATCTACCCGTGGAACGAGATCGGCAGCCAGGGCAGCCCGTTCGTGATGACCTTCGAGCGCCTCGGCATCAAGACTGCGGCCGGCATCATCAACTTCGTGGTCATCACGGCGGCGCTGTCGTCGTGCAACGGCGGCATCTTCAGCACTGGGCGCATGCTCTACAGCCTGGCGCAAAATGGCCAGGCCCCGGCGACCTTTGCCCGTACCTCGAAAAACGGTGTGCCGCGCAATGCGTTGCTGCTGTCGATTGGCGCACTGTTGCTGGGCGTGCTGGCCAACTACCTGGTGCCGGAGAAAGTCTTCGTCTGGGTGACCTCGATCGCCACCTTCGGCGCGATCTGGACCTGGGTGATGATCCTGCTGGCGCAGCTCAAATTCCGCGCCGGGCTGTCGACTGCCGAGCGCAAGGCGTTGAAATACCGCATGTGGCTGTGGCCGCTCAGCTCCTACCTGGCACTGGCTTTCCTGGTGCTGGTGGTGGGGCTGATGGCGTATTTCGAGGATACCCGCGTGGCGCTGTACATCGGGCCGGCGTTCCTGGTCTTGCTGACCGCCTTGTACTACACCTTCCGCCTGGCGCCGAAGGAGGCGCAAGGGGTAGCGAGCACCGCATCCTGATGTGAACTGGCTGGGGCCGCAGAGCGGCCCCAGCCATGTCAGGCTGCCACCTCACTGTTCGGCTCGAAGCTGTCCGCCCTGGCCAGCTGCCACATCCGCGAATAAAACTGCCCATTCACCTCGCCGGTCAGCAACTCGCCCGGCTTGAGGAATACGTGCATCTGCGAGAACAGCTTGATCTCCGTGGCCGATACGCGCCGTACCAGGTGCTTGGCCTCCAGTTGCGCGGGGTGGTCCAGGCCGGCCGCTGCCAGCATTTCGGCCAGGGCGCGCAGGGTGTTGTGGTGGAAGTTCAGCACCCGTTGGGCTTTGTCCGGCACCACCAGCGCACGCTGGCGCAACGGGTCTTGCGTGGCCACGCCAGTCGGGCACTTGTTGGTGTGGCAGCTTTGCGACTGGATGCAGCCAATGGCGAACATGAAGCCGCGCGCCGAGTTGGCCCAGTCGGCGCCGATGGCCAGCACGCTGGCGATATCGAACGCGCTGACAATCTTGCCGCTGGCGCCGAGCTTGATCTTGTCGCGCAGGTTCAGGCCCACCAGGGTGTTATGCACGAACAGCAGGCCTTCGCGCAGCGGTACGCCGATGTGGTCGGTGAACTCTACCGGCGCAGCACCGGTGCCGCCTTCCTTGCCGTCGACGACGATGAAGTCGGGCAGGATGCCGGTTTCCAGCATGGCCTTGGCGATGCCCATGAACTCCCACGGGTGGCCCAGGCAGAACTTGAAGCCCACCGGCTTGCCGTCCGACAGCTCACGCAGTTGGGCGATGAACTGCATCATTTCTATCGGGGTGGAGAAGGCGCTGTGGCGTGACGGCGAAATGCAGTCCTCGCCCATGAGCACGCCGCGGGTTTCGGCAATCTCCTGGGTCACTTTGTGCTTGGGCAGGATGCCGCCGTGGCCTGGCTTGGCGCCCTGGCTCATCTTGATCTCGATCATGCGTACCTGCGGGCTGCGTGCCTGGGCGGCGAAGCGCTCGGGGTCGAAGCGCCCGTCAGGCGTGCGGCAGCCAAAATAGCCGCTGCCCAGCTCCCAGACCAGGTCGCCACCGTGTTCCCGGTGGTAAGGGCTGATGCTGCCTTCGCCGGTATCGTGGTGGAAGTTGCCCAGCTTGGCGCCCTGGTTGAGGGCGCGGATGGCGTTGGCGCTGAGTGAGCCGAAGCTCATGGCGGAAATGTTGAAGATCGACGCCGAATACGGCTGCCGGCACTGCGGCCCGCCGACGATGACGCGGAAGCTCGCCGGGTCGGTCAGCGGTGCCGGGCGCATGGAGTGGCCGATGAATTCGAAGCCGGACTCATACACGTCGATCAGGGTACCGAAGGGTTTGTCCGAGGCTTCGTTCTTGGCCCGGGCATAGACCAGCGAGCGTTGCGCGCGGGAGAAGGGCAGGGCGTCGCTGTCGGCTTCGAGCAGGTACTGGCGGATCTCTGGGCGAATGCCCTCGACCAGGTAACGGATGTTGCCGAGGATCGGGTAATTGCGGCGTACGGCGTGGCGTTGCTGCAGCAAGTCGAACACACCGATCAGGCTGAGCACGGCAGTGGTCAGGGTGAACGGCCACAACCACTCATGGTGGGTGAACGGCAGGCTCGCCAGGGTGAACAATACACAGGCGGCGAAGAAGGCGTAGCGGCTGAGAAGTGACAGGCTCATACGGGGTCCTTGCGATGGCGCGGTCAGGCTCAGGGCCTGGGGCAAACCCCGACCATAGCCCGGTTGGGCGATGCTGAAAATGAAAATCGGGGTATCGAAAATCATTCGTAGCTGCCGGTTCGTCATCCATGTGGTCTCACCCAGCGAACTCCTTCAGGCCCTATTTACCCCTACTCCTGCCTAATGCATAGGCTCACCTACGCTGTGACACAACCTGAATGAGGGAAATGAGAATATTTGGAATACGCACAATTTTGAATGCCATTAAGCAGGGTGGTGTAGGAATGCGCTGCACATTCGGGAGTAAGGTGTTCACATTGAATAGTTAGTCCTGATATTTCGATTTTTTTGAATGGCTCTTAACTGTTCAAGGTTGTCGAGTGGTTTGCGTGGTCTCAGGTTCATATGGAAAAATTTTTTTAGTTCGGCATCAAAACGCCTGTGGTGTAGTGAGATGTTTTGGTAATTTTGATAAATTCGCAACTTGTCCGGATCGGTGGTGTGTACCGGTCTATTGTATGTTTCTGCAAAATTCCAAGTCTTTGCTGAAAGGGTTGGTATACTCGGAAGGGGGCCGTTATCGGTGATGCGCTGGTCAACTCTGTACAATGCCTCTCTTGTGGAATCATAGTTTTTGATGTGTCCATGATATTTTTCAAATGCAGGGGCGTCACTGCCAAGTATTCTGTCTATGTAGTCGTTTCTTTTGGTGATTGCAGTGTTGTAATTGCTAATCTCATCCATATAATCAATAGTTTTTATTATATTTATATGTCTTGGGTTCAAGATATTTTTTAAGAATTCGATAAAGTGGCCAGTTGGGTCAATATTGTTAATGGGGTCTCCGCCGCAATAGGCATAAGCATTCAATCCGCCGGCGAGAAAAGGGCTTAAGTTGTCAGCGGAATGAAAGCGCATAAGGATCGGGCTATACGTTCGATAGCCATTTCCCAACAGGTAGGTACCGCCAGTCGTCGGAGGTTCACTGTTAAATGCTAATAGTGAACGTGCTAGCCCATCAGCAGGCTGGTGTCCGTAGGGGGTGTAGACACCTGTGTGCGACCCGGCTCTGGTGTTGATGCCTAGAATTGAACCTTGGGTGTCGACAGCCCAAAGTACGTTACTGATTTCGCTTTTTTTAAGCTCTGCTAGTGCGTTGCGCTGATGGCGAAATATTGCGCTATGGTTGTCTCGTAGTTTCACCGTGCTTAGTCTATTATCCTGATAAAAGTATAAATGGGGCCCCGGAGGATTTGAGTTCATCGTCTGCCTCGTTTGTGATAAAAAGATGCCGAGCCTCAGTGTCAGACACCGAGCTCAGGCAGCACAACTGGCAAAAATGATAGGTAAATGCGTACCTCCAGATTGTCCGGAACATAAGGTAGTGATCGGCAGGGTTGAGGCAGTCAGTTAGGGGATACTTGAGCGTGCATCGCTCAATAACCTGTGACGCCAGGTGTGCTGTTCCTCCACCGAGGCATCAATGAGAAACTGGTAACGCCCAGCGACTCGCACCGCCACCGGCACGCCATCGCGGTACAGCAAGCGGTTACCGCTCACCGCGGGTAGTTTCGCCCCCGGCAGCAATGACCCGACCACATTGAGCGGGTCGCTGGCGCTGACCATCACCAGTGCGCCCTCCGGCTCACGCCGGCGTACTTGCCGCAACAGGCCCACAGCCTCTGGCAAGGCGAACTGCTCACCGGCCAGCCCAGCAATGAAGCGCCCACCCCGGATTTCGCCGCGGGCCTCCAGGCGGTGATAGCAACGCAGCAATTCGCGCCAAGGCGGCAATACATCACTTTCCCGCTCCAGCAGCCGCCAGCAGATCACCCCATAGCGGCGCAAGAGGGCGCGGGCGATGTGCTCCAGACGCTGGCTGTCGTCTATTGCAGCAGTGCCCCTGCGCAACAGCGCCCAGCGGCCGGCGTGGGCCATGCTGGTGGAGAGGGGGGCATGGCCGCGCCTGCTGTTGCGCGAGGTGCGTTTTGCCGCTGGCGTGATCAGGCTGCGCAGCCCGGTGAAGCTGTCGGCACCCACCAGGCCAAAGCCCACCAGTGCCTGCAATGCGGTTTCCAGTTCGCTGGGCAGCAGGTGGGCTTCCTGCGTCAGTTCATCGAAGAACAACGCCCCATGCGCCTGCAACACGTCATGCACGCGTTGCGCCCGCGGGCCGAGCTCGTCTACTGCCGGTACGGGCGCCAGGCTGCGCCAGAGGCCCAGGTGTTCGCGCGGCAACAGCACCAGCGGTGTACTGGCCAAGGTCGTGCTGGCCACCGTGGTTGCTAGCCGGCTCCAGGCAAACTGCCCGCTGCGGCAGGTGTCGTCGAGCCAGTGCGGGCTGTAGTCCTGGATGCGTGCCGGCAGCAGCTCCGCCTCCCAGGCGCCGGCCGCAGCGGGGAAGCCCTGCAACTGTGTCAGCACTTCAGCCACGGACTGTGGCCCGCGCAGGCGCTCGTCTGCGGCCAGGTGCTGCCAGTCGAACAGAAAACGCATGAAGTCTTGCAGGCTGACCGGTTCGATCTCCCGGCGCAGGCGTTTGACCGTGTAGCGGTGGATGCGCGCCAGCAAGTGCCGTTCGCACCACTGCAGCTGTTGTTCCGCAGGCCTGAAATAGCCGCGCAACACGTAGCCTTCGGCTTCCAGGCGGGCCAGGGCCTGTTCGATGTCTGGCTGCGGCTTGCCTAGCGGGGTAGCGATCTGCGCCACGGTTTGCGGGCCGTGGCCACTTAGGCGAGCACGCAGCAGTTCACTTAGCGCATTGTCCGCCTCGATGGCTTGCTCGAAGCCTGGCAGCACGTTTAGCGCAGGTTCGGTGGCTGAACCTGGATACACACGTTGCAGCAGGCTCAGGCGTTCACGCGCCAGCCACAGCTGTTGATCCGGCAGGCGCAAGGCGCGCCCCGCTTTGGTCAGTTGCCGAAGCAGCAAATCCCAATGGGCGTTGGCCTGCACTTCATGGGCAGTGATGGCCCCCAGGCTCATCAACGCTTCGTGCATCTCGTCGGCGTTAGCCGCTTGCGGCCAGGCCTCGCTCTCTACGGCGGCGATGGCATCGGTGTCCAGCGCGCCCAGCTCATCCGCGCTGTGCAGTTCGTTCCAGCGCCGGTTGAGCACGGCCTGGGTGCGTCGCTCTTCCAGGGGCGCATCGTCAAGAAAGGCGTAGGGCCTGGCGTTGAGGATGGCCGAGGCCAGTGGCGACGGGGCCGGCAGGTCACGGCTGAGCAAGCGCACCTCACCGCCTTCGATGCGGCGCAGCAAGGCCAGCCAGCCTTCGCTGTCCATGGCTTCGTGCAGGCAGTCGTCGAGGGTCTGCTCGACCAGCGGATGATCCGGAATCTGCCGTTCGCCGGCGATGTTTTCCAGGCAGGCGATCTGGTCGGGGAACACCGAAGCGATCAGGTCCTCGCTTTTCATCCGCTGGAGCTGCGGGGCCACCTTGCGCCCACCGATGAAGCGCGGCAAGGCCATGGCCACGGCAGCGTTCCAGCGCCAGCGCACGCCGAACAATGGCGCATCGAGCAGGGCCTGGATGAGGAGCTGTTCGGCGCTGCGGCTGGACAGGTAGCGCCACACCTCGTCCAGCGCAAAACTGTGGCTGGTGGACAGCGACAGGACGATGGCATCTTCGCTGGCCGCCGCCTGCAGTTCAAAATTGAAGGTGCGGCAAAAGCGCTTGCGCAGGGCCAGGCCCCAGGCGCGGTTGATGCGGCTGCCGTAGGGCGAGTGGATGATCAGCTGAGTACCGCCGGACTCATCGAAGAAGCGCTCCATGATCAGCGTCTGCTGCGAGGGCAGGGCGCCCAGCACGTCGCGGGTGCGCCCCAGGTAATCGAGCAACTGGCTGGCGCTGTCTTCGCCCAGCTCGAAGGTGCGCTGCAGCCAGGCCAGCACGGCGGTACTGTCGGCGCCGGGCAACCCCAGTCGCTCATCAATGCGTGCCTGCAGCCGAGCGACCGCGGCGGACAATTCGTCACTGCGCCCCGGTGCTTCGCCCAGCCAGAAGGGGATGGTCGGCGGCAGGCCATGGGCGTCTTCTACCCGCACCCGGCCCGATTCGACGCGCAAAATCCGGTAGGAGGCGTTGCCCAACTGGAAAATATCGCCGGCAATGCTTTCCACAGCGAAGTCTTCATTGACGCTGCCAATGTTCAGCGCCTGCGGCTCGAGTAGCACGGCGTAGTCGGCGGTTTCGGGGATAGTCCCGCCACTGGTCAGCGCAGTCAGTTGGCTGCCGCGGCGGCCGCGCAAGGTGCCGCTGACCGCGTCGCGGTGCAGGTAGGCGCTACGGATGCCCTGGCGGCCGTTATAGCCTTCGGCGAGCATGCGCAGCAGCGCCTGGTAATGGTTGACGTCGAGTTCGGCGTAAGGCGTTGCCTGGCGCAGGCAGTCGAACAGCGCTTGTTCCTGCCAGGGCTGATTACTGGTTTCGGCGACAATCTGCTGGGCCAGCACGTCGAGGGGCGCAGTGGGAATGTGCAGTTGGTCGAGCTCCCCGTGGCGCACGCAGTCCAGCAGGGCGATGCATTCGATCAAGTCGTCGCGCGAAGTGGGGAACAGGCGCCCTTTGGGGATGCCCTCGACCTGGTGCCCGGAGCGCCCGACGCGTTGCAAGAAGGCCGCGATCGAGCCGGGTGAGGCGATCTGGCAGACCAGGTCGACATCGCCGATGTCGATGCCCAACTCCAGTGACGCCGTGGCCACCAGCACCTGCAACTGGCCGGTTTTCAGGCGCTGTTCCGCATCCAGGCGCAGTTCCTTGGCCAGGCTGCCGTGGTGCGCGGCCACCGCGTCCTTGCCCAGGCGATCGCTGAGGTGGCGGGTCAGGCGTTCGGCCAGGCGCCGGGTGTTGACGAACACCAGCGTGGTGCGGTGCTCGCGGGCGAGGGCTGCCAGGCGGTCATAAACCAGGTTCCACACGTCCGTGGCCATGACCGCGCCCAAGGGCACGGGCGGCAACTCGAGGGCCAAGTCGCGCTGGCGGGCGTGGCCAATGTCGACGATCGCGCAAGGGCGCTGATGGCCGACCAGAAATTGCGCCACGCGCTCCACCGGCCGCTGGGTGGCCGACAGGCCAATGCGACGCAACGGCCGCCCGCTCAGCGCCTGCAGGCGTTCGAGGGTCAGTGCCAAGTGCGCCCCCCGTTTGTTGCCGGCCAGGGCATGGATCTCATCGACGATCACTGTGTGCACGCTGGCCAGGCCCGCGCGGCCCGAGGCCGAGCCCATCAGCACATAGAGTGATTCCGGCGTGGTCACCAGGATATGCGGGGCCAGCTTGCGCATGGCTGCACGTTCTTTTTGCGGTGTATCGCCGGTGCGCACTGCGGTGCTGATGCGGGGCGGCTTGAGGCCCTGGTCTTCCAGCGCCTGGCTGATGCCTTCGAGCGGCGCTTGCAGGTTCAGGCGAATATCGTTGGACAGCGCCTTGAGCGGCGAGACATACACCACTTGGGTGCACGCGGGCAGTTCGCCGCCGTGTTCGAGGCCTTGGCAGAACAGTTGGTCGAGCACGGCCAGAAAGGCGCTCAAGGTCTTGCCGGAGCCGGTCGGTGCAGCCAGCAGCATCGACTGGCCGCCGTGAATCAATGGCCAGGCACGCGCCTGGGCGTCGGTGACCGTGGCGAAATGGCGACGGAACCAGGTGCCGACGGCGGGGTGGAACAGCGCCAGCACCGGGTGCTGTTGGGCGGGTAGGTTCATGTGTTGGTTATGGCGGGTGCGCGGCGGGTTGGCAAGGGGCCGTTCGTCTGTGAGGGCAGGCTGCACCGACCTTGTCAGGCGATGAACCCCATGGGATCCTCTCAGGCTTTTCCAGCGAGCCCATCCCATGCCCAACACCCTTCGCATCGCCGCCGCCCTGCTGATCGACCCCCAGGGCCGCACCTTGCTGGTGCGCAAGCGCGGCACCGTGGCCTTCATGCAGCCCGGCGGCAAGATCGATGCGGGTGAGTCGCCGGTAGAGGCGCTGGTGCGTGAGCTGCATGAGGAGCTGGGCCTGCGCATCGACCCCGCCCAGGCCGTCCACCTCGGCCAGTTCAGCGCGCCGGCTGCCAACGAGCCAGGCTACCAGGTGCAAGCCGAACTGTTTCGCGTCGACAGCGCCGAAGCCGTGACCCCGGCGGCGGAAATCGAAGAAGTGGTGTGGCTGGCGGCGGACCAGGCGCCTGCGTTTGAGCTGGCGCCGCTGACCCGCGACCTGATTCTGCCGTTGTACCGCCAGGCCGTCAGCGTACCGCGCTGACCCCATCGAGGGTGGCGAACGAAGTGTCCTTGGCGGTCAGCAAGAAATCGCGCATGTACGGCGCATCGAGCATGTCGGTGCGTACCGCCGCATAAAGCGTGGCGAACAGGCCCTTTTCGCCCAGGCGCTTGCCTTTCACGTAGCCCCGCGAGCTGTACTCGTGCAGTGCCCAGTGCGGCATGCCGCACACGCCACGGCCGCTGGCGACCAATTGCATCATCATCACCGTCAGCTCCGAGGTACGCACCGCAGCTGGCTCAATGTCGGCCGGCTCCAGGAAGCGGGTGAAGATATCCAGGCGATCGCGTTCCACCGGGTAGGTGATCAGGGTCTGGTCGAGCAGGTCTTGCGGCACCATGTAAGGCTTGCTGGCCAGCGGGTGCTGGTTGGCCACGGCGAGCATGGCTTCATAGGTGAACAGCGGCACATAGGTGATACCGGCCAGGTCCAGCGGGTCGGAGGTGACTACCAGGTCCAGGTCGCCACGGGCCAGCGCGGGCAGGGGAGCGAAGGCAAAACCCGAGGCCAGGTCCAGCTCGACTTCCGGCCAGGCATCGCGGAACTGGTCGATGGTCGGCATCAGCCATTGGAAGCAGCTGTGGCATTCGATGGCCATGTGCAAGCGCCCGGCGGTGCCACCGGCCAAGCGCGCGATGTCACGCTCGGCGCCGCGCAGCAGCGGCAGCGTGGCATCTGCCAGTTGCAGCAAGCGCAGGCCGGCACTGGTGAAGCGGATCGGTTTGCTCTTGCGCACGAACAGCGGCAAGCCCAGGCGCTCTTCCAGCTCTTTGAACTGGTGCGACAGCGCCGACTGTGTCAGGTGCAGGCGTTCGGCGGCCTCTACCAGGCTGTCGGCCTCGCGCAGGGCATGAAGGGTTTTCAGGTGGCGGATCTCCAGCACTGCTGACTCCGAGGGTTGAATGCCAAAGGGAAGGAATTGAGTTGAGTTTCTCTCATGTTGCCCAGGCTGTCGACTGGACCGTTGGCCACACCACTCAGCGGGGGTCATCAAACTGTCACTGAACTGTGGCAGCGCGCCCGACAGAAATTCATCAAACTCGCGCTCTACTGGGGATCTGCATTCTGGTGTTTCTTTCATGCGGGCTTTGTTGCTGTTTCTCTTCTTTCTTTTCAGCGTGCCGGCGAGCTTCGCCGACCAACGCTGTGACACGCAGGTAGCGGTACAACGGGCTGAACTGGGTGATTTGAGCCTGGTTTACCAAAGCGTCGGTGCGCCGCGAGACCCTGCATTGCTGCTGGTCATGGGCCTGGGCGGGCAACTGATCCATTGGCCGGACGACGTGGTCGAGGCTCTGTGCCGCCAGGGTTTTCGGGTCATACGCTACGACAACCGCGATGTCGGCCTGTCGCGCTGGAACCAACTGCCACCCTCGGCCAACCTGACGGTCGAGCTGCTGCGCTACAAGCTCGGCCTGCCGGTTTCCGCCCCCTATACGCTCACCGACATGGCGGGGGATGGGCTGCGCTTGATGGATTCATTGGGCATACGCCAGTTTCATGTGCTGGGGGTCAGCATGGGCGGGATGATTGCCCAGCACCTGGCGGCAATGGCGCCGGAGCGGGTCCGTAGCCTGACGCTGGTGATGTCCAGCTCAGGCGCCGCAGGGCTGCCGGCGCCGGACCCTGCCCTGGTGCAGCTGTTGGCCCGGCGCAGTGCGCCCAACCGTGAGGTAGCGATCGAGCAGCAGGCTGACTTGCTGGCGGCACTGGGCAGCCCGCAGGTGCGTGATGATCGGGCCGCCTTGTTGCAGCAGGCAGCGGTGGCCTATGACCGGGCATTCAACCCGGATGGTGCCAAGCGCCAGATCATGGCGATCCTGGCCGAACCGAGCCGCGTGGCGTTGCTCAACCAGCTGCGCGTGCCGACGTTGGTGGTGCATGGCACGGCCGACCCGTTGTTGCCGGTGATGCATGGGGTGCACTTGGCGGCGCATATCCAGGGCAGCCAGCTGCGCTTGATACCGGGGCTGGCGCACCGTTTTCAGGAGCCGTTCAAGGCGCCGTTGCTGGGGGCGGTGCTGCCTTACCTGCAATCGCATCGGCAGGATGTGACGCATATTGCGGGTCTGTGAGATTGGCATTGGCTGCTTCGCGGGCAAGCCCGCGAAGCAAGCGCCGCCGATTTTCAGCCCAGCCCGTACTTTTTCACTTTGTCGAACAGCGTGGTCTTGGCCATGCCCAGCTCCTGGCTGGCCTGGCTGAGGTTGCCGCCGGTGCGTTGCAAGGCATCGCTGAGCAGGTTGCGTTCAAAGGCCTCCACAGCCTCGGAAAAGCCCAGGCCCTGGCTGGCGCCGCCACTCGGGCCCTTCTTGAAGGCCGGTAAGCCCAAGGCATGACGCTCGGCAACGTTGCGCAGCTCTCGCACGTTGCCCGGCCAGTCATGGGCCATCAACCGCGACAAGGTCTGGCTGTCCAGCGTCGGTGCTTCACGGTCGAAGCGCAAAGCCGATTGCTGCAGGAAGTGCTCGAACAACTGCAGGATGTCTTCGCGGCGCTCACGCAGGGGGGGGAGCTCCAGCGTCACCACGTTCAGCCGGTAGTACAGGTCACTGCGAAACTGCCCGTTCTGCCCCATGGCATCGAGGTCGGACTTGGTCGCAGCGATTACTCGGCAATCCACCGCGATGCTCTGGTTCGAGCCCAGCCGCTCCAGTGTGCGCTCCTGCAACACCCGCAGCAGTTTGATCTGCAGGTTGATCGGCATGCTCTCGACTTCGTCGAGGAACAGCGTGCCGCCATTGGCGTGTTCGATTTTGCCGATTCGGCGTTTACCTGCGCCGGTAAAGGCGTTGGCTTCGTGGCCGAAAATTTCGCTCTCGAACAGGTTTTCGGGCAGGCCGCCGCAGTTCAGCGCCACGAAGGGTTGGCCCTGGCGGCGGCTGAAATCGTGCAGGCAGCGGGCGACCAGTTCTTTGCCGGTGCCGGTCTCGCCTTCGATCAGCACGTTGGCCGAGGTGTCGGCGACGTTGGCGATCAGTTCACGCAGGTGCTCCATGGCCGGCGAGCGGCCAATGATGCGGCCCTCCAGGCTGCTCTGTTCGGCCAGTTGGCGGCGCAAGGCAACCACCTCGCGTGACAGGCCGCGCTGTTCGAGGGCGCGGCGCACCACGTCGACCAGGCGCTCGGGCGAGAAGGGCTTCTCCATGAAATCGTAGGCGCCGTTGCGCATGGCGCCGACCGCCATGTCGATATCGCCGTGGCCGGTGATCAGCACCACCGGCAGGCTGCGGTCGCGGGCCTTGAGGCGGTTGAGCAGCTCAAGGCCATCGATGCCCGGCAGGCGAATGTCGCTGACGACGATGCCGGCAAAGTCGTCGCCGATGCGTTCCAGGGCCTGTTCGGCGCTGCCGACCCCTTCGCAGGCGATGTCTTCCAGGGCCAATGCCTGCTGGCAGCCGAGCAGCACATGCGGGTCGTCTTCGACAATCAGGACGGTGAGAGGCGCTTGGTTCATGGGTGCTCTGCCGATTCGCTAGGGGGGGATACCAGGGGCAGGACAAGCACGAAGGCCGTGCCGCCACTGACAGGATGCTCGACGTTCAGGCTGCCTTTGGCGGCGGCGGCAAGGCTCGCCGACAAGGTCAGGCCCAGGCCCAGGCCATGTTCGCCCGGTTTGGTGGTGAAGAAGGGTTCGAACAGATGCTTGCGTGCCTCGGCGTCGATGCCATGGCCGTTGTCGCGCACCCGCAGGCGATACTTGTCACCCTGCAGTTCGCCTTCGAGCCACAGCTCTGGCAGGGGCTGGGTGGCCATGGCGTCGATGGCGTTGCCGATCAGGTTGACCAGGATCTGCTCCAGGCGGGTCTGGTCGATGGCCAGTTGATGGTCTTCGAACTGGTTGTGCAATTGCAAGTGGCAGCCACTGATGCGGTTGGCCAGTACCTGCAGGGTGGCGTCCACCGCCTTGGCCAGCGAGGCCTGGCCACCGTCGTCGCCACGGCGGGCGAATGAACGCAGGCTGGCGGTGATACGGCCCATGCGGTCGATCAGGTCGTTCATGGTACGCAGGTTGGTGCTGGCCGTTTCCAGCGCGCCGCGTTCGAGGAAGCGCACGGTGTTGCCGGACAACGTGCGCAGCGCGGCCAAGGGCTGGTTGAGTTCGTGGGCGATGCTGGTCGACATCTGCCCGATGGCAGCCAGCTTGCCCGCCTGCACCAGCTCATCCTGGGCATGGCGCAGGGTTTGCTCAGCATGCCGGCGCTCGCGGATCTGCCCCTTCAGCCGCTCATTGCTGGCACGCAAGTCGGCGGTGCGTTCGGTGATGCGGCGTTCGAGTTGGCTGTTGGCTTCCTGCAGCGCCTCACGGGCGGCCAGGCGGGTGGCGATGACCTTGCGGCGTTCGTTCCAGGCGATGCCCAGAATGGCCAGCAGGGCGAATGCCACCCCGACCAGGATGCCTTGCACCATCGATTCTCGGCGCAGGTCTTGCAGCGGGGTCAGCAGGGTGAAATGCCACGGGGTGTCGACCAGGCGACGGGTCTGGGCCAGGTAGGCCACTTCATGGGCCTTGCCTTGCACTGTTTCGCTGTTGGCCGGGAAGGTCAGCTTTTCAACACCATCGGCGAGGGTTTCCCGCGCCAGAGGTTGCAGCTCGTTCAGCGGCCACCAGTAATACTGCAGGCTGCGCGCCAGGCGTTCCTTGATTTGCGGGGTCAGCGGGCGCACCGACTTCAAGCGCCGGGCCGGGTCACTGGACAGAATGATGATGCCGTTCTCATCGCTGACGAACGCTTCCAGGCGGGCACGCTGCCAACGTTCTTCGAGGGTGTCCAGGCGTACCTTGATCACCGCAACGCCTATGATCTTGCCGTGTTCTTCCAGGCCATGGGCCAGGTAGTAGCCGGCCTCGCCGGTGGTGCTGCCGATGCCATAGAAGCGCCCGGGTTCGCCGCGCACGGCAGTCTGGAAGTAGGCCCGGAACGACAGGTCTTCACCCAGAAACGAATCGGCATCGCGCCAGTTGCTGGTGGCCTGCACCCGGCCGTTGGTGTCGAGCACGAAGATTGCCCGGCTGCGGCTGCGCCGGTTCAGGCCTTCGAGGTATTCGTTGACCGCCTGGCGGGAGCCGCCATCGGGCTCGGTGAGCAGGTGCGAGACGCTGTCTTCAAGCTCCAGCAGGCTAGGCAGGTAGGTGTATTTGCTGATCTCGCTCTCGACCGTGCGCGCGTGCAGCTCCAGCTGACGCTCGCCGTTTTCGCTCAGGCTGCGGATGCCATTGCTCTCGCTGACCAAGTAACCGGCCATGCCGAGGCCGACCATCAGCAGGATGACCAGGGGGGGTAACAGCAATTGACGAATCAGGCGGGAATTCACGGCAGGTCTGGCAGGGAGAAGAAGCGAAGGATCGCATTTCATCACAGTGGCCTTGTCACGACCAGCGTCCGCTGCCCGATGGGGGCGGGCAGCGGACGCTGAGGCCGGCTTAGTGTTGCAGGATCTTGCTGAGGAAGTGCTGGGTGCGTTGGTCGCGGGCGTTCTGGTCGCCGAAGAACTCTTCTTTGGTGCAGTCTTCGATGATGCTGCCTTTGTCCATGAAGATGACCCGGTTGGCGACCTTGCGGGCAAAGCCCATCTCGTGGGTCACGCACATCATGGTCATGCCCTCGTTGGCCAGCTGAACCATCACATCGAGCACTTCACTGACCATTTCAGGGTCCAGTGCCGAGGTGGGTTCGTCGAACAGCATGACGATCGGGTCCATGGCCAGGGCGCGGGCGATCGCCACCCGTTGCTGCTGGCCGCCGGAAAGCTGGCCGGGGTGTTTCTTGGCATGCGCGCTGAGGCCGACGCGATCGAGCAGGGCCAGGCCTTTCTTGGAGGCTTCTGCCTCGCTGCGGCCGAGCACCTTGCGCTGGGCAATGGTCAGGTTTTCGGTGATGGTCAGGTGCGGGAACAGCTCGAAGTGCTGGAACACCATGCCCACCCGCGAGCGCAGTTTCGGCAGGTTGGTCTTCGGGTCGGCAATCGAGGTGCCATCGACCACGATGTCGCCCTTCTGGAACGGCTCCAGCGCGTTGACGCACTTGATCAGGGTGGACTTGCCCGAGCCCGACGGCCCGCACACCACTACCACTTCACCCTTCTTGACGTCGGTGCTGCAGTCGGTCAGTACCTGGAAGTCGCCGTACCACTTGTTGACGTTCTTGATGGAAATCATACGGTGATCCTTTTTTGCAGGCGCTTGACCAGCCACGAAGCGGAGAAGCTGATGATGAAGTAGACGACCCCGGCGAAGATCAGGAACTCATGCGAGCGCCCGATGATGTCGCCGTTGGAGCGTGCCGAGTTGAGGAAGTCGACCAGGCCCACGGTGTACACCAGCGAGGTGTCCTGGAACAGGATGATACTTTGCTGCAGCAGCAAAGGGGTCATCTTGCGGAAGGCCTGGGGCAGGATGATCAGGCGCATGGTCTGGGCGTAGTTCATGCCCAGCGCTTGCGCGGCGCCCATCTGGCCCTTGGAGATCGACTGCACACCGGCACGGACGATTTCGCAGAAGTAGGCCGCCTCGAACATCATGAACGCGACCACGCAGGAGGTAAACGCACCGACGGGGGTGTCTTCGCCGGTGATCCAACGCAGCACGAACGGCACCGCCAGGTAGAACCAGGTGATCACCAGCAGCAGCGGGATCGAGCGGAAGTAGTTGACGTAAGCGCCCGCCAGCCGCGACAGCAGTTTGCTCGACGACAGGCGCATCAGCGCCAGGAGGGTGCCGAGTGCGATACCGCCGACCACGCCCATGACCATCAGTTGCAGGGTCATGATCATGCCTTCCCAGAGGGCGGGCAGGGCGGGAATGATTTCGCTGAAATCCATGTCCATTTACTTGCCCCCCACGGAAATCAGGCCAGGTACTGCGACTTTTTTCTCGACCAGGCGCATGAGCAGCATCAGGCCCATGTTCAGGGTGAAGTAAATCAGCGTGGCCAGGGTGAACGCCTCGAACAGGTTGGCAGAGAACTCTGCGGTCTGCTTGGTTTGTGCCAGCAGCTCCATCAGGCCGATCAGCGAGGCCACCGAGGAGTTCTTGAACACGTTCAGGAACTCTGACGTGAGCGGCGGAATGATGATCCGGTAGGCTTGCGGCAGCAGCACGTTGGTGTAGATCTGCGGCAGGCTGAAGCCCATGGCGCGGGCTGCTGATTCCTGGCCGCGGGGCAGCGCCTGGATGCCGGTGCGCACTTGTTCGCAGACACGGGCCGCAGTGAACAGGCCCAGGCACACCACCACGCTGATCAGCGCCGAAGTGGTCGGGTTGAGGTCCTGCTTGAACCATTCCTGCAGGCCTTCGGGCAGCAGGTCCGGTACCAGGAAGTACCAGATGAACAGCTGCACCAGCAGCGGCACGTTGCGGAACAGTTCCACATAAGCAGTGGCGATGCCCGATACCAGGCGGTTCGGCACAGTACGCATGACGCCAAGGACAGACCCCAGCAGCAGCGCGATGATCCAGGCGGTGATGGCGATGGCGATGGTCCAGCCCAGGCCGGTGATGTACCAGTCCAGATAGGTTTCGCTGCCCACGCCGGTGGACTTGAAGAACACGCCCCAGTCCCAGTTGTAATTCATCGGGATTTCCCCTCAGACGGTTGTTTCACGGGCACCTTCGAGCATCCGGGGGCGCTTGGCGCCCTCGGATGAAAGGTTAGACACTAATGAGTGGCCTGCAGAATTGATTCGTGCGCATGCGCACCAGGCCACTATCTGAGGATCAGGACTTCTTCTCGTCCGCCGCTTTGTCGGTCGGCTCGGCGATCAGTTTTTTCAGCTCGTCGCTCATCTGGAACTGCAGGTTCAGGCCCTTTGGTGGGATCGGCTGCATGAACCACTTGTCGTAGCTCTTGTTGACTTCGCCCGACTTGAAGTAAGCCACGATGGCCTCGTCGACCGCTTTCTTGAACGCAGCGTCTTCCTTGCGCACCATGCAACCGTAGATTTCGTACGACTGAGGGGTACCGGTAATAACCCAGTCGGCCGGTTTGCGAGCCTTGGCCATTTCACCAGCCAGCAGGGCGTCGTCCATCATGAAGGCCACGGCGCGGCCGCTTTCGAGCATGTTGAAGGCTTCACCGTGGTCCTTGGCGGAAATCACGTTCATCTTCATTTGCTTGTCGGCGTTCATCGCCTTGAGGATGCGTTCGGAGGTAGTGCCAGCGGTGGTCACCACGTTCTTACCGGCCAAGTCCGGGAAATCTTTGTATGCAGGCTGACCGTCCTTGACCTTGGTCAGCAGGCGGGTGCCGACTTCGAAGATGCCGACCGAGAAGCCGACTTGCTGCTGGCGCTCGACGTTGTTGGTGGTGGAGCCGCACTCCAGGTCGACGGTGCCGTTTTGCACCAGCGGGATGCGGGTCTGGGAGGTGACGAGGTTGTATTTGACCTTGATGTCGGTGCCCAGTTGTTTTTTCAGGGCCTCGACCACGGCCAGCTGGATGTCGTGGGAGTAGCCCACGGGTTCCGGCTTGCCTGCCAGGTAGGAAAATGGAATGGAGGAGTCGCGGTGGCCCAATGTGATGGTGCCCGAGTCCTTGATCTTCTTCAGGGTGCCGGTCAGCTCCTCGGCCATGGCCGGCGAAGCGATGACTGCAGCCGCGATAGCGGCGCCCAGCAATTGACGAACGATACGCATCAAATTTTCCTCGACATGTTTGTTTTTTTTATGGAGCCGTTGGCGGACTCTTTCGTTCAACGAATACAACATGAAGCGGGTGCATTCGGCTAAAGAGTGTAGAGCATGAGTCGTGCCAAGCTTCCTTCTTGATCATAACGCCCCGAAATTACGGGGTATCGATCTTTTTTGACAGTAAATCGACAGCATGTGTTGTCCGTGATTCCGAATGGGTTGGCTTTTGCTGTTCGGAAACCCGAATGAATGGGGCCTAGATTTAGTTACCGCAGGTGACGGATTGCCGTGTGGTCTGTTAGCGGTTTTTACGGACCGCACTGCCATGACCCTTTCTGCCGATGAAGCGCCTGCTTCGATTGATGCCCTGATTTCCCAACGTTTACCGGCTTGGCTCACCTCGGCCACGGTCGACCAGCAGCGTGCGCTTCACCAGGCCCTGCGTCAGCAGCAGGACAGTGCTGAGCGTGTGCGGCAATTGTTCAGCCACATTCCGGCCTTGGACGACTTTGCCGCCGCACTGCTGGAGGACGCGTTGCGTCGGCGTTTCAAGGTCAGCACTGACGTGCGCAAAGCGACACTGCGCAAGGTGGTTCAAATCATTCTGTCGTCACCCATTCCACCGACACCCTCGCCAAACATTGCGCGCATATCGACGCAACCCTTGTTGACGACGGCATTGCACAACTTCACCCAGGCCGAAACCAAGCCTGGGCGTTTCACCCAGGTCGCGTTGCGAGATGCGGCAGGGGTCACCCTGTCGGTATCGTTCGAGCGTTTCGCCAGGTTGTGTCGCACCCTTGACCTGGGCGGCCGCTATCAGGCCCTGCTGCGCGAGCATCTGTTGCCGGCAGATCGGCCCGGTGATGAACCCGGCCAAGCCCGTCGGGAAGTCGAGGCGTTGCTGGAGGAGGCCCTGCGCTCATCAATGGAGGCCGCCGTACGCCTAGCAGCCATCAAGGGTGAGATCAGCCATGACAACTACCTGCAGACGCTGCCGGTCTTTGCGAAGCGTGCTGTGGTGCCTGCCTACCCTGTGGTGTTGAGTACCCGCCAGGTGTACTTGCTGGGCAAATGCCTGCACGGGGTGGTGGCCATCGAGATTCAAGACCGGGATCAGGCGTTTTTACGCGGCATCATGCTCTGGATACCGGGGAACCCCCTGAAGCCAGTACAGGTGTTCGAGTCCTGGTGGGCGCTTTACCAGGCCATGGGGCTGCGCCTGCGCGATCCTCACTATGCGGCGTTTATTGCGCGGTTCATCGCCGAGCGCGACCGGGTCGTATTTTTCGGCACCTTGAAGCGTTTGCTGTCGTCGACTGCCCAGGGCTCAGCGCTGCAACTCGATGGTCGTGACTTCGCCATTACCCAACCATTGTTTGCGTTTTTGCGCGCTTCGCGCATCGACAAGATGCTCGATGATGCTCGCGTGCTGGCAGTGCCAACTGCCGATGAGGACAGGAAGGCGCGGGACGAGCGGCTCAAGGGCTACCAGCAAGCGGGACTGACGTTATTGAACCTGGCAGGACTGTTCGTGCCGGTGTTGGGGGAGCTGATGCTCGCGGTGGCCGCCGTGCAGATTGCCGAAGAGGTCTATGAGGGGTATCAGGATTGGCAACTGGGTGATCGTCAGGGGGCGTTGGAGCACGTCTTCAATGTCGCTGAAAGCGTTGTGCTGGGGGCTGCGGTAGGGGCTGGCACTGCAGCGGCCGGGCAATTGGTCAAGCGCATCGCATTCGTCGATGACCTGTCGCCTATCCACACCGAAGCCGGTCACATCAAGCTCTGCGCCCACGATCTGGCCGCCTACCGGGTAAGGGAGCAGGGGATGACGGTGGGCGAACTGATCCAGGACGAAGGCCAGTGGCAGCTGAAGTTGCATGAAGCCAGTTTTCAGTTGGCGGGCTACAAGGACGGTGAGCATCTGTTTATTCGCCATCCTCACTGCAGCGAGGCCTTTCAGCCAATGCTTGAGCACAACGGCAGTGGTGGCTGGCGGCATGCGCTGGAGCGTGTCCAGGAGTGGCAGGGGGCAGCGCGCCTGATGCGGCGCTTGAGCGCCAGGCTGGCCGATGTCAGCGACGACGAGGTGCGCAGCGTGCTCGAAAGCACCGGCTTCGATGAAGCACAGCTAAGGCGTCTGCACCTGGAGAACGCTCCGCCACCGGCACGGTTGCTCGATGCCTTGGAGCGCCGCCGATTGCATGAACAATTCCCCACTGTGCAGGGTGAGGCGTTCGAGTTTCTGGTCAGCACATCGCAAGATAATGAGGAACTGGCCAGTGTCGTACTACGCAGAGACTTTCCGGGCCTGTCGCAGCGCGGGGCGCACGAGATCATCCAACAGGGGAATAGCCAGCAGGTCGAGCAGATGGTGGCCAGTGATCGGGTCCCTTTGGCCTTGGCTGAGCGCGCACGCTGGTTTCTGCGCGATAGCCGCCTTGACCGCGCCTGCGCTGGGCTGCGCCAGGCGTCTGCAGCCAATGCCGATTCCGCGAAACTGGCCGTTGGCCTCATCGATCACGTGGCGCCTTGGCTTGAGCCGCAGGCCATCGAAGTGCGTGCAGACAGCCGCACCGGGGCGATCCTGGCCCAGACAGGCGGGGAAGCCGCTGATGGTCGGTTCAGTATTATCAGGACGCCAGCGGGGTACAGCGCTTACGCCGCCACGGGCCAGCTACTGGCAGGCGCGGCTCCAACTGACAGCCTTCTGCAGGCACTTTCATTGACCTTGAGCGAGGCGCAAAAGGGCGCAATGGGGGCCCGCACATTGGACGCTCAAGCGCTGAGCGGCCTGCTGGCTGAACATGCGCGCACTCATCGTGACCTGGTCGCTCAACTGATTGGCCTGGCGCCGATAGGCGGTGGTGTGCGGCCGCCGGTGCGATGGGGAGATGGGCGCCTGGGTTACCCGCTCAGTGGCCGTGGCGAAAGCCGCGGCCAGGCCAGCCGGCGCGGGATGCGGCAAATTTTCCCGACGCTCGACGATAGCCAACTGCAACGTTACCTGCTGAACCTTATTACCCGCGGGGTCGACCCATGGCAGCATTACAGCCAGCTCAGTCAGCAGTTGGCTGGCTTGCGCCAGGTCTTGCGGCGGTGGCGCATGGAGCATGCTGGTGTACTGGACTTGCTGCGGCGTAGTCGGGTCGCTAATAGCATCCGCCGGTGTTGGCGTTGCAAGACAGGCTTGCGCCGTGACGGCACCTATGCGCTGGACATTCGCGGCGAACGGGTCGGCAGCCTGCCAGCGCTGGAAGAGGGCGTCAGTTTCGAGCATGTCACGCGGCTGACCCTGCGAGACATGGACCTGTCGGAGATCGATCCCGATTTTCTCGCTCGCTTCCCCAACCTGCGTGAACTCGACCTGCGTGAAAATAGCCTGGGCGTTGTGCCTCCAGGGCTGGAGCGTTTGACTCAGCTGAGGTCGCTGCGTTTGGACAACAACCGGATCATCATGGACGCCGCTGGCAACCGTCGGCTCAATGCCTTGGTCAGCCTGCAACGGCTGGACCTCAATTACAATCCGCTCGGTTTTGTCCCGGATATTCGTGGGCTTATTCACCTTGGGCCGCTGGGGTTGCGCTCGACAGGCATCACGGCATTCCCTTCGCGCCTGCAGCAGTTACCGTTGCGGGGTATTGCCGACCTGCGCAATAACCAGATCCGTCAGGTCAATCAGGACTTGCACGGCCTACGCCAGCGTTTGCAGCGTATGGCGTTGCATGACAATCCCTTGGATGAAGCGGCCGAGCGGTACCTCGATGAGTTGCCGGGGCCCAGTAGCCGCGATCAGGCCATCACGCACAGTCCATCCTTTCGTCATCAGCTGGTGCGTGAGAACGAGCGCGAGCAATGGCTAGTTGGCTCGACCGGCGTACAGCGGAGTGAACGTGAGGTGCAGTGGCGTAACCTGCAACATGAAAATGCGTCGCGGCCCTTCTTCAACTTCCTGCGCGATTTCTCTCGATCCCCCGATTTTGTTCAGCGGCCCACCTTCTATCGGGCAAGGGTCTGGAACATCATCGAGGCCTGCGAGCAGAACAGTGAGCTGCGTGAGCAGTTGTTTGTAATGTCTGGAGGCACAGCGTCCTGCGAGGACCGGTTGCTGTGGTTGTTCAGTCAGATGGAGGTGCGGGTGCTTATCCACCGGTACACCGCTGGGTTGACCATTGCGCAAAGCGAGGTCGAGCTGATGCGCCTGAACCGCTCGCTGTTTCGCCTGGATGAACTTGACCATATCGCCGCGCGGCGTATCCAGGGGATTCGCGCTGCGGGGCGTGACGTGGACGACATCGAAGTCTATCTGACCTACCGTGTGCGGCTGGCCGGCTCGCTGCGCCTGCCGGCCCAACCCGCTGCGCTGCATTTCGAGGCCTATGCCGACCTGACACCAGCCGACCTGAATAACGCCAGGATTGAAGTGCTAAGGGCGGAAACCCCGGAGCGGCTGACCCAAGCGCTGGCCGAACGAGAGTTTTGGGAGCGTTACGTGCGAGACCGTTACGAGCGCCGCTTCACGGCATTGGTGGACGCTTTCCGGGCGCCAGAAGAGGCCTACCGGGAGCGTGCAGAAGCGGGAGAGGTCAGTGAGGAGCAGTATTTGACGTACTGCGAAGGTATCGTGCAAGCCATACACGACGGCGAACGAGACCTGATTGTAACCTTGGCTCGCGAGGCTTTCGACCGTTGGTTCGGTATCGATGGGGTGTTGCCGTGAGCCGGTGCCGCTGAGGCGGCACCGGCTTCAGGTTGGCCTCAGGCGGCCTTGAACGATGTCTGGCTTACTGGCGCATTCTTCAGGTAGTCGTGCAGCGCCTGCTGTTCCGCAGGCGATGTGAACAGGCCCAGTTTGGTACGGCGCCACAGAATGTCGGCAGCATCTACAGCCCACTCTTCGCTGCGCAGGTAGTCGACTTCGCGGCTGAAGAGGCCGCCGCCAATGGCCTGGCCCAAACCTTCCGGGCCCTGAATACCCTCGAGCAGGCGCCATACGCGGCTGCCGTAAGTCACTGCCCAGCGTTTGGCGATGTCCACCGGCAGCCACCCGTACTGCGCCAGAATGGCGTCGGTCAGTGCCTGCGCGGTGGTCATGTCTTCCCCGCCGGGCAGCGGCGCTGTAGCGGTCCAGCTGGCTCGCATCTGGGTGAAGAACGGTTTGAGCTCGGCCATGGCCGATTCGGCCAGCTTGCGGTACGTGGTGAGCTTGCCGCCGAACACCGACAGCAGCGGCGCTTGGCCTTCACCTGCCGACAGCGCCAGGGTGTAGTCGCGGGTCACGGCCGACGGGTTGTCCGACTCGTCGTTGCACAGCGGGCGTACGCCGGAGTAGGTGTGCAGGATGTCGGCACGGCTGAGCTGATGGTTGAAGTGCGCGTTGACCACCTTGAGCAGGTAGTCGGTCTCGGCCTCGGTGATTTTCACCTGGGCCGGGTCGCCGCTGTACTCACGGTCGGTGGTGCCGATCAGGGTGAAGCGGTCCAGGTAAGGGATGCAGAACACGATGCGCTGGTCTTCGTTCTGCAGGATGTAAGCGTGCTCGCCTTCGTACAGGCGCGGGACGATCAGGTGGCTGCCCTGAATCAGGCGGATGCCGTAAGGCGCATCCAGCTTGAGGTCATCCTTGATGAAGCTGGCCACCCACGGGCCAGCAGCGTTGACCAGGGCGCGGGCACGAATGCTCTGCAGGCTGCCGTCGGCATGCTGCAGCTCGACCTGCCACACACCATCGACACGCTCGGCACGCAGGCAACGAGTGCGGGTGACGATGTGCGCACCTTTTTCGCGGGCTGCCATGGCATTGAGCACGACCAGGCGGGCGTCGTCCACAGCGCAGTCAGCGTATTCGAAACCCCGGGTGATGGCCGGTTTGAGCGGGTAGCCCGGGCCGAAGCGCAGGCTGCGCGAAGCGCCCAGGCGCTTGCGCTTGCCCAAGTGGTCGTAGAGGAACAGGCCGGCACGGATCATCCAGGCCGGGCGCAGGTGCGGGCGGTGGGGCAGCACGAAACGCATTGGCTTGACGATGTGCGGCGCCTTGGCCAGCAGGACTTCGCGCTCGGCCAGGGCTTCGCGCACGAGGCGGAACTCGTAGTGCTCCAGGTAGCGCAGGCCACCATGGATGAGCTTGCTGCTCGCCGACGACGTGTGCTGCGCCAGGTCGTCCTTTTCGCAAAGGAACACCTTCAGGCCGCGCCCGGCGGCGTCGGCAGCAATGCCCACACCATTGATGCCACCGCCGATCACGGCGAGGTCATAGCAGTCGGTGAGGGGGGGCTGGGACGAAACGGGCTGGGACACGGGCAAGGCCTCCTGGGGCTGTTCACATCGAATATGAACATTGATGTTCGTTTCCGAAAATACTAGCGCAACAGAAGGCGGGTATCCAGTCAGTCTTTATAGAAAATACTGATCGGATGACAATAAAGTGAACATTTACGAAAATTCGGGTTAGGGCTTGATTCATTAGGCGTTGTCGAGATCGAGCGCCGCCCGCGCGGCGCATCGCGAGCAACGCTCGCTCCTACGTTTGTTTCGGGCCAGTCACGCCTGTGCCAGCGCACGCGACCGCCTGGTTGGTCCGACGCGACATTGAGGCGGGCGCCAAGGGGCCGCGCGCCAATGCCACAGGAATAATTGGCCGGAAACAAACGTAGGAGCGAGCGTTGCTCGCGATGCGCCGCGCGGGCGGCGCTCGATCTCGAGAGCGATAAAAATCTCAATCCATACGCTTCAGCCCCACAATCTGCTTCACACCACGTCGAGGCGAATCTTGTACTGGTTAAGCAAGTGGGCGAGGGCGGGCGTCGGCGTCTGGTCGGTCACCAAACAGTCCACCAGGCTGATCGAGCCCAGGCGAACCATGGCATTGCGCCCGAACTTGCTGGAGTCGGCGGCCAGGATAACCTGGCGTGCATTGGCGATCAGGGCCTGGGAAACCCGTACCTCCTGGTAATCGAAGTCCAGCAGGCTGCCATCTTCGTCGATGCCGCTGATGCCAACCAAGGCGAAGTCAACCTTGAACTGGTTGATGAAATCGACGCTGGCCTGGCCTACCACACCGCCATCGCGGCGCACCGTGCCACCTGCCACCAGTACTTCGAAATCGTCCTTGGCCGCCAGGATCGAGGCCACGTGCAGGTTGTTGGTAATCACCTTCAGGTGGTTATGGTTGAGCAGTGCGCGGGCGATCGATTCGGTCGTTGTGCCGATGTTGATGAACAGCGAGGCATGGTCGGGAATCTGCGAGGCCACGGCTTCGGCGATGCGCTGCTTCTCGTCGCGCATCTGGTCGGCGCGCATGGCGTAGGCGGTGTTCTCGATGCTCGAGTCATACGCGGCACCCCCGTGGTAGCGGCGCAGCAGGTTGAGCTCGGCGAGCTGGTTGATGTCGCGGCGGATGGTTTGCGGGGTGACGACGAACAGCTGCGCCATTTCTTCGATGCTGACGTAGCCGCGGTCGCGGACCAGCTCGAGGATTTGTTGTTGGCGGGGGGGCAGATTCATGGGCGGTCCTTATGGGCTGCCGGACAAATTCTGCAATGATGCCGTAGGAAGCGGATGACGGCCAGTAGACGAATGTGCAGGGCGCGTGTAGGAGCAGCCTTGTGCTGCGAAGAGGCCGGTGTTAGCAGCGAATATTCACTGTCTGATCACTGGCTTCTTCGCAGCACAAGGCTGCTCCATGAAGACGTCAGGCTTCGTGATCTTCCCAGTCACGGGTACGGTCGACGGCCTTCAGCCACCCGGCGTAAAGCTTCTCTTTCTGCGTCTCGTCCAGTTGCGGGCTGAACTCGCGCTCGATGATCGCCTTGTCGCGCAACTCATCCAGGCTGCTCCAGAACCCGCAGGCCAGTCCTGCCAGGTAGGCGGCGCCGAGGGCTGTGGTCTCGCGCATTTTCGGGCGCTCCACGCAGGTGCCGAGGATGTCGGCCTGGAACTGCATGAGGAAGTTGTTGGCCACCGCACCGCCATCCACGCGCAATTCGGACAGGCGATAGCCGCAATCCTGTTGCATGGCGTCCAGTACGTCACGGGTCTGGTAGGCGATCGATTCCAGCGCTGCACGAATGATGTGGTCGACCTTCACACCCCGCGTCAGGCCGAACAGGGCGCCACGGGCATAAGGGTCCCAATAGGGGGCGCCCAAGCCCGTGAAGGCGGGCACCAAGTACACGCCGTTGCTGTCCTTGACCTTGCTGGCGAAGTACTCGGTATCGAGTGCGTCGTTGACGATCTTCAGCTCGTCACGCAGCCACTGCACGGTAGAGCCACCATTGAACACGGCGCCCTCCAGTGCATAGGCCACTTCACCCCGCGGGCCGCAGGCGATGGTGGTGAGCAGGCCATGGGACGAGTTGACGGCCTTGTCGCCGGTGTTCATCAGCAGGAAGCAGCCGGTGCCGTAGGTGTTCTTGGCCTGGCCGGGCTCGACGCACATCTGGCCGAACAGCGCAGACTGCTGGTCGCCAGCGATACCGGCGATGGCAATGCCGCTCTTGGTGTGGCCGTAGACTTCGGAGGAGGGGCGAACCTCGGGCAGCATCTGGCGTGGGATGCCGAGGATTTTCAGCAGTTTTTCGTCCCATTCCAGTGTATGAATATTGAACATCAGCGTACGCGACGCGTTGGTGTAGTCGGTGACGTGTACCTTGCCGCCGGAGAATTTCCAGATCAGCCAAGTGTCGACGGTACCGAACAGCAGCTCGCCACGTTCGGCGCGTTCACGGGCGCCTTCGACATTGTCGAGGATCCACTTGAGCTTGGTGCCGGAGAAGTACGGGTCGGTGACCAGGCCGGTGGACTCGCGGATGTAGTCTTCATGGCCATCCCGCTTGAGCTGCGCGCAGATTTCAGTGCTGCGGCGGCACTGCCAGACGATGGCGTTGTACACCGGGCGGCCGGTTTCCTTGTCCCACACCACCGTGGTTTCACGCTGGTTGGTGATGCCCAGCGCAGCGACCTGGGCGTGGCTGATGCCCGCCTGGGCGAGGGCCTCGACCAAGGTGGCGCTCTGGGTGGCGAAAATCTCCATCGGGTCGTGTTCGACCCAGCCCGCCTGCGGATAATGCTGGGCGAATTCGCGCTGGGAGGTGCCGACCACATTGGCGTCGCGGTCGAAAATGATGGCCCGCGAACTGGTGGTGCCCTGGTCCAGGGCGATGATGTAGTTCTTATCCAGGGTGTCTGTCATGGTCGTAGGCCTTGCAAAAATGGGAAGTCAGGGCTTGGGCGTGAGGCCACATCAGTTGACTTGAGTATCGCCCTGGCGATTGTCGTTTGTCTCAGCGCTTGCGGTTGGCGCTACTGGCAGGTTGCGGGCGATCAGGCCGCGATACGCTGCGGCGCCCAGGCATGCGCCAAGGATCGGTGCGAACACCGGTACCAGGAAATAAGGAATGTCCCGTCCGCCAGTGAAGGCGATTTCGCCCCAACCGGCCAGGAAGGTCATCAATTTTGGCCCGAAATCGCGGGCCGGGTTCATCGCAAAGCCGGTCAGCGGCCCCATGGCGCTGCCGATCACGGCAATCAGCAGGCCGATGAGCAGCGGCGCCACGGCGCCACGGGGCAGGCCATTGTTGTCGTCGGTCAGGGCCATGATCACGGCCATGAGGATGGCGGTGATGACCACTTCCACCAGGAATGCCTGGCCAGTGGACAGCGAGGGGTGCGGATAGGTGGAGAACACCGACGCCAGCTCCAGGCTTTCGCTGCTGCCTCGTAGCATGGCGTGGGCTTGTTCGAAATCGAAGAACAGGTTGCTGTACAAGGTGTAGACCAACGCTGCGCCGCAGAAGGCGCCGCAGACCTGGGCCAGCATGTAGAGCGGCAGTTTGCGCTTGTCGAAGCCGGCGAACAGGGTGAGGGCGATACTCACGGCCGGGTTCAGGTGCGCGCCGGAAACACCCGCGGTGAAGTAGATCGCCATGCTCACGCCGACGCCCCAGATAATGCTGATTTCCCACAGGCCGAAGCTGGCACCCGCGACTTTGAGCGCGGCGACGCAACCGGTGCCGAAAAAGATGAGCAGGGCGGTGCCAAGAAATTCGGCCAGGCATTGGCTGGACAAGGTGGGTTCGCGTAGAGCAGTCGTCATGTATGACCTCGTTTTTTTTGTTGTGAGGCGCGTGGCGCTCGACAGCAAAGCCCGGAGTCGATCCCCATTGACCCCAGGCAGATACAGGAAATGCACCTTAAATGTGCACCATTTCTTCAGAAACGAAAAAATATAGACAAGAAACGCTTATGTCAAAGGTCGAAAGTGAACGGTCAGTCACGTTTTGGACGTAGTGTGGGGTCGCGAAACCGCACGCTAGACAGGTGCGTAGCCTCCGAACTGGCTGGGATGTGGGATATGTCCTAAAGTAGCCGCCGACTTGTCCCTGACCGGAGCCTGCGCATGACCCCCGCCCTAGACCTGTTGAAAAAAGCCCGCGCCGAGCATCGTGTGCACAGTTATGAGCACGACCCTAAATCGGCCTCCTATGGTTTGGAGGCAGCGGAAAAGCTCGGGCTCGATCCGCAGCAAGTGTTCAAGACCTTGCTGGCGAGCAGTGAGAAAGGTGAGTTGCTGGTGGCCGTGGTGCCGGTGGTGGGCACCTTGGACCTCAAGGCACTGGCCCATGCGGCGGGGGTGAAGAAGTGCGAGATGGCCGACCCGGCGGCGGCACAGCGGGCTACGGGGTATCTGGTCGGTGGCATCAGCCCGTTAGGCCAGAAGAAGCGCTTGCGCACCTTTATTGATGACTCGGCGCAGAACTTTGCAACCATCCATGTCAGCGCCGGGCGGCGTGGGCTGGAGGTGGAGTTGGCGGCGGCGGTGCTGGCTGAACATACCCAGGGCACGTTTGCCGGTATTGGCAGGGGTTGAAATCGCAGGGGCCGCTGCGCAGCAGCCCCAGAATAGAGAATCAGGTCGCCGAGCTGTAGCGGCGAACGCCATTTTCCTGCCGTGGCAACTGCGCCGCGACACTGCCCGGTACCGGGAACAGCACCAGGTGATCGGCCGCCACGGCAATCCCTACATCCTCACCGACCTGATGATCGATATGGCTTGGGAAGATCGCCTCCAGCTGGCTGCCGGTAGGCAGTTGCAGGCGATACAGGGTCGATGCCCCCAGGAAGCTCTTGCCCACGATACTGGCCCGCAGCAGGCTGTCTGGCGCATACACGATATCGTCAGGGCGCAGCAGCACATCCACCGAGCTGCCTGGCGCCATGATGTAGGCGCGGTTGCCGCGCAGTTCGCCGAGTTCGGTATTGACTGCCTCGTGGCTGCTCATCTGGCCACGGATGAAGTAGCCCTGGCCAATGAAGCTGGCCACGAACGGCGTCTGCGGCTCGTGGTAGAGGTTGTAAGGCGTATCCCACTGCTCCAGGCGACCTTCCTTGAAAACACCCACCTGGTCGCTGACGGCAAACGCTTCCTCCTGGTCGTGGGTCACCAGAATGGCGCTGGTACCCCGGCTCTTGAGGATGTCGCGCACCTCATGGCTCAAGCGGCGGCGCAGTTCCACGTCGAGGTTGGAGAACGGCTCGTCGAGCAGCAGTAACTGAGGCTCTGGCGCCAGCGCGCGGGCCAGGGCGACCCGTTGCTGCTGCCCACCGGACAGCTCGTGCGGATAGCGACCGCCCAAGCCGCCCAGCTTGACCAGTTCGAGCATCTCTTCGACCACCTCACCCTGGCGCGGGTGCTTGGCGATGCCGAAGGCGATGTTCTGGGCCACGGTCAGGTGCGGGAACAGGGCGTAGTCCTGAAACACCATGCCGATGCGGCGTTTTTCCGGGGCCAGGGTGAAGCCGGCACGGGAAATGACCTCGCCCGCCAGTTGGATCTCGCCTTCATGAATAGGCTCGAAACCGGCGATGGCGCGCAGGGTGGTGGTCTTGCCACAACCGGATGAACCCAGCAGGCAACCAATGTCGCCTGCGTTCAGGTGCAGGTTGAGGTTCTGGACGATGCGCTGGTCGCCGTAGCCGCAGGCGAGGTTGCGCAGGTTGAGCAGTAGGGGTTGACTCATGCGTGGTGGTAAGCCGGTTCTACAAGGAATTCGAGAAGGGCCTTCTGTGCATGCAGGCGGTTTTCAGCCTGGTCCCAGGCGACCGAACGAGGGTCGTCGAGCAGGTCATGGCTGATTTCCTCACCACGGTGGGCGGGCAGGCAGTGCATGAACAGGGCGTCGGGTGCCGCCAGGTCGAGCAGTTCGCGGGTGACCTGGTAAGGCGCGAAATGCGCCAGGCGGCGTGCAGTTTCCTCCTCCTGGCCCATGGAAGTCCAGACATCGGTGGTCACCAGGTGCGCGCCGCGCACGGCTTCCTTCGGGTCGCGGATGATCTGCACGCGATCACCGCCCAGCGCCATGAAGCGTGGATCCGGGTCGTAGCCTTCGGGGCAGGCGATGCGCAGTTGGAAATCGAACTGCTGGGCGGCTTCGATATAAGAGTTGCACATGTTGAAGCCATCACCGATCCACGCCACGGTCTTGCCCTGGATCGAGCCACGGTGTTCGACGAATGTCTGCATGTCGGCCAGCAACTGGCACGGGTGCGACTCATCGGACAGGCCGTTGATCACCGGCACGCGCGAGTTGGCGGCGAATTCGGTGAGGGTGCTGTGGGCGTGGGTGCGGATCATCACCACGTCGACCATGCTCGACAGCACGATGGCGCTGTCGCTGATCGGCTCGCCACGGCCCAGCTGGGTATCGCGAGGTGACAGGAAGATGGCCTGGCCGCCGAGCTGGATCATGCCGGCCTCGAACGACACGCGGGTCCGGGTCGAGGACTTTTCGAAGATCATGCCCAGCACGCGGTTTTTCAGCGGCTCGAACAGTACGCTTCGCTTGCGCAGGTCCTTCAGCTCGATGCCGCGGCGGATCACCCCGAGCAATTCGTCGGTGGTGAAGTCCAGCAGGGAGAGAAAGTGCCTAGCGCTCATGTTTGACTACCTTATCTGCAACGGTATGCAGGTCGACCGTATGGTTTTTTTTGACAACGGGAGTGACCTGCGGCGTAAGCCGCACGGGGCGGACGAAATAGGGAAAGGCGCAATACTATAATTAAATGTCGCCTGAAACCAAGAGGGGAAACAGCAGCTCTGTTGCAAAGGGTGTCGTTACCCCTTGAGCGTGCGCTGTTTTTTATTTGCTACAGAGGTTGTACACGGCTTGCCCGCAATTTGGCAAATGCGTGTCGCGAATCGTTTGCCTGATGTCGGGGAATTCACAGCGCAAAGCGCGCTGGCGAGGGCCGTGGGCCGGGCGCATAGTCGTGATCGGACCCATCACAACGCAGAGGCGGCCATGACCAAGACCCTGCATCACCGTGCCTGTCACCTGTGCGAAGCCATTTGCGGGCTGAACATCGAAGTCAGCCATGAAGACGATGGCCGGGCGCTGATCAGCTCGATCAAGGGCGACCCCGATGACCCGTTCAGCCGTGGCCATATCTGCCCCAAGGCAGTGGCCTTGCAAGACATCCAGAACGACCCCGACCGCCTCCGTCAGCCGCACCGTCGGGTTGGCGAACGCTGGCAGGCGATCGGCTGGGACGAGGCCTTCGCCCTGGCGGCCGACAAGCTGTGGGCCATCCAGCAGGCGCATGGTCGCAACGCGGTGGCGGTGTATCAAGGCAACCCCAGCGTGCACAACTACGGGTTGATGACCCACAGCAACTATTTCCTCGGCTTGTTGAAGACCCGCAACCGCTTTTCCGCTACCTCGGTGGATCAGTTGCCCCAGCACCTGACCAGCCACCTGATGTACGGCCACGGTCTGTTGTTGCCGATCCCGGACATCGACCACACCGACTTCATGTTGATTCTGGGCGGCAACCCGTTGGCATCCAATGGCAGCATCATGACTGTGCCAGATGTGGAGAAGCGCTTGAAGGCCCTGCGTGCCCGGGGCGGTCAACTGGTGGTAGTGGACCCGCGGCGCAGCGAAACGGCGGCCATGGCTGACCGCCACGTGTTCATCCGCCCCGGCGGCGATGCAGCATTGCTCAGTGGCCTGCTCAATACCCTGTTCGACGAAGGCCTGACCCGCGCGTCGCACGTGCCGGTCAAGGGTGTTGATCAGGTGCGCAACGCAATTGCCCCCCTGACCGCTGAAGCCATGAGCCCGCTGTGCGGCATTGCCGCCACCGATATTCGCCAGCTGGCGCGTGATTTTGCGGCTGCCGACAAGGCCGTCTGCTATGGCCGCATGGGCGTATCGACTCAGGCCTTCGGCACCGTGTGCCACTGGCTGGTGCAACTGATCAACCTGGTCACCGGCAACCTGGATCGCGTGGGCGGCGCCCTGTGTACCGAGCCTGCAGTCGACGTGGTGGCGAGTACCTCGGGTGGGCACTTCAATGCCTGGCAAAGCCGGGTTTCGGGGCTGCCGGAGTACGCCGGCGAGCTGCCGGTGGCTGCACTCGCCGAAGAAATGCTCACGCCTGGTGACGGCCAGGTGCGGGCGCTGGTGACCGTGGCGGGCAACCCGGTGCTGTCCACGCCCAATGGTCGACAGCTGGACGAGGCGCTGGAGGGGCTCGAGTTCATGCTCAGCATCGACCTTTACATCAACGAGAGCACCCGCCATGCCGATTTGATCCTCCCTTCCACGTCGGCGCTGGAGAACGACCACTACGACAGCACCTTCAACTTGCTGGCGGTACGCAACGTGACGCGCTTCAACCGCGCGATCCTCGCCAAGCCAGAAGGCGCGTTGCACGATTGGGAGATCTTTGTCGGCCTGGCCAAGGCCTTTGCCGAGCGTGCGGCACTGGAGCTCAAGCCGACCCTGCCCCCGGCGCAGATGATCGACTGGGCTTTGCGCAAGGGGCCTTATGGTGATGAATCGGCCTGGAAGCTCTCGATCGAAACACTGGATCGACACCCCCACGGGCTCGACCTGGGGCCACTAGGCGCCAATCTGCAAGCGCGCCTGCGCACTGCCAGCCAGGCCATCGAGGCGGCCCCTCAGGTGCTGCTCGACGACTTGGCCAGGCTTGCCCGGCAGGCACCATTGGCCGCTGGGGCGCTGTTGTTGATTGGCCGCCGCCATGTGCGCAGCAACAACTCGTGGATGCACAACTTCCACCGGCTGGTCAAAGGCAAGCCGCGCCACCAGCTGTTGATGCACCCTGATGACCTGCTGCAACGGCAACTGCAGGATGGCCAGCGCGTGCGCATACGTTCGCGTACCGGCACCCTTGAGGTTGAAGTGCAGGCGTGTACCGACATGATGCCGGGCGTGGTCAGCCTGCCACACGGCTACGGCCATGCTCGCCAGGGCGTGCACCTGCAGGTCGCCCAGGGGCAACCCGGGGTCAGTGCCAATGACCTCACCGATGAGCGCTTGCGCGATCAGGTGTCGGGCAATGCCGCCCTCAATGGCGTGCCTGTGCACGTCGAGGCCGCCTGAGCAACGGCAAGGCCGAGCATACCGCTCGGCTTTCCGATACAATGCGTCACCGTGCCGACCATCGAGTCGGAAAGTTCAGACGAGGTGTTCCATGGATATCATCGAAACGATCAAAGAGCAGATTGCCAACAACACCATTCTGCTTTACATGAAAGGCTCGCCGAATGCCCCGCAGTGCGGGTTCTCGGCCAAGGCATCGCAAGCTGTGATGGGTTGTGGCGAGAAGTTCGCCTACGTCGACATCCTGCAGAACCCGGAAATCCGCGCCAACCTGCCCAAGTACGCCAACTGGCCAACCTTCCCGCAACTGTGGGTAGCCGGCGAGCTGGTCGGCGGTAGCGACATCATGCTGGAAATGTTTGAAAACGGTGAGCTGCAAACCCTGATCAAGGATGCTGCTGCCAAGGCGAAGGCTTCTGAAGCCTGACCCTCGAACGCCCATAAAAAAACCCGCTCATGGCGGGTTTTTTTATGGGCGGGATTTTACTCTTCGCCCATCTGCGACTGCAGGTAGTTCTCGATGCTGATCTTGTCGATCAGGCTCAGCTGGGTTTCCAGCCAATCGATGTGCTCTTCCTCGGACTCGAGGATGTCTTCGAGCATTTCACGGGAGCCGAAGTCACCAACGGTTTCGCAGTGAGCGATGGCGGCTTTCAGGTCGATCAGGCCTTTCTGTTCGATCTTCAGGTCGCACTCGAGCATTTCTTTGGTGTGCTCGCCGATCAGCAGCTTGCCCAGGTCCTGGACGTTCGGGATGCCTTCGAGGAAGAGAATACGCTTGATCAATTTGTCAGCGTGCTTCATCTCGTCGATGGATTCCTTGTACTCGTGCTTGCCGAGTTTGTTCAGGCCCCAATCTTCGTACATGCGTGCGTGCAGGAAGTACTGGTTGATCGCGACCAGCTCGTTTCCGAGGATCTTGTTGAGATGCTGGATGACGCTTACGTCGCCTTTCATGACGGGTTCCTGCCCTGTAGAAGTGTGCCAATACAGAGAAGTTTGAGCCTGATACTTAGGGCTGTCAAACCTAAGTTATTGAATAATAAGTGAAAATGAATAGGAATAAGAATGTTTGTGAAGCGCGTTGGAGTGCTAAGTTATTGAATTGCGGGCATAAAAAAACCGGACGCTAGGTCCGGTTCTTCAAAATAGGGGGTTTCAAGCGGCAGTAAATTCTACCGGATAGGGCAGGGCAGCCTGGCTGACCTGAAGATCGGTCAAGGTCTCGCGGACCACTTGCTTGGCAAGGCAGGCACATTTACCGCATTGGCTGGCGACGTTGGTCGCGGCTCGAACTTCCTTGTAGCTGCAGCATCCGTCATAGATCGCATCGCGGATCTGTCCGTCGGTCACGCCGACACAAAGACACACATACATAAAGTCGGACCATCGCTGGTTGAGATGGTCTGGAGCTTAATGGTAATGAGAATGCTTGTCAAAAGACTTTCTGAGAGGGGCGTGCTTGAGCGACCGGCGGTTGGATTCGGTCTGTCATGAGAAGCCGTGTATGATGGTCGGCCTTTGTTGGATGTCGGGCAAGCCCGTCTGGCCCGGCAAACGGTTTTTCACCCTCATCAGGAGATAACAATGAGCGTACTCGTTGGTAAACAAGCCCCCGACTTCACCGTTCCCGCTGTACTGGGCACTGGCGAAATCGTCGACAGCTTCAACCTGGCCTCGGCCATCAAGGGCAAGTACGGCCTGGTGTTCTTCTACCCGCTGGACTTCACCTTCGTCTGCCCGTCCGAGCTGATCGCCCTGGACAACCGCATCCCAGACTTCCAGGCTCGCAACGTTGAAGTGATCGGCGTTTCGATCGACTCGCACTTCACCCACAACGCCTGGCGTAACACCCCGGTCAACAACGGCGGCATCGGCCAGGTGAAGTACACCCTGGCTGCCGACATGACCCACGAAATCTGCAAAGCCTACGACGTCGAGTCCGAAGGTGGCGTGGCCTTCCGTGGTGCCTTCCTGATCGACACCAACGGTGTTGTCCGTTCGCAGATCATCAACGACCTGCCACTGGGCCGTAACATGGACGAGCTGCTGCGTCTGGTTGACGCCCTGCAATTCCACGAAGAGCACGGCGAAGTCTGCCCTGCCAACTGGAAGAAAGGCGACAAAGGCATGAACGCTTCGCCAGAAGGCGTTGCTGCATACCTGAGCGAGAACGCTGGCAAGCTGTAATTGCCAAGCGCATAAAAAAACCGGCCCTGGTGGCCGGTTTTTTTGTGCCTGGAATTTGAGTCTTCCAGTGGCTGTTCTGCTCTCATCGCTGGCAAGCCAGCTCCCGCAGGTACCCCACAATATTCAAGCCTGTGGTAATCCTGTGGGAGCCGACTTGCCGGCGATGAGGCATTCAACTCAGTCGTTGAAATCGCGCCAGCCGCCCATTTCCTTCCAGCGGTTGACGATGCCGCAGAACAGCTCGGCCGTCTTCTCGGTGTCGTAACGCGCCGAATGCGCCTCACGCCCGTCAAAGTCGATGTCAGCACTCTGGCAGGCCCGCGCCAGCACGGTCTGGCCATACGCCAGGCCCGCCAGGGTGGCGGTGTCGAAGCTGGAGAACGGGTGGAAGGGGTTGCGCTTGAGGTCGTTGCGGTTGACCGCGGCATTGAGGAAGCCCAGGTCGAAGCTGCTGTTGTGGCCGACGAGGATTGCGCGCTTGCAGCCGTTGGCCTTGAGCGCCTTGCGCACGCCGCGGAAGATATCGGTCAGCGCGCTTTCTTCACTCACTGCCATGCGCAGCGGGTGGTCCAGCTTGATGCCGGTGAACTCCAGTGCGGCAGCCTCGATATTAGCCCCCTCAAACGGCTCTACCCGGTGGAAGTAGGTGTGTTCGGGGAACAGGAAGCCTTTCTCGTCCATGCCGATGGTGACGGCGGCGATTTCCAGCAAGGCATCGGTGGCGCTGTTGAAACCGCCGGTCTCGACATCCACCACCACTGGCAGGTAGCCACGGAAGCGCTCAGCCATCGGGTGGCGCGAGCCGCTGCCGGCCTGGCCGTCCTGATCGTCTTCGTAGAGGTCTTCGCTCACGCGTTTTCCTCCAGCAGGCGCCAGCGCAGCTTCTCGCCGGCACGCAGCGGTACCACGGTCTGATCGCCAAACGGCAGGCTTTCAGGGGCAGTCCACTCTTCGCGGACCAGGGTGATGGTGTCGGTGTTCGCCGGCAGGCCATAGAAGGCCGGGCCGTGCAAGCTGGCGAAGCCTTCGAGTTTGTCCAGCGCGTTACGCTGCTCGAACGCTTCGGCGTACATCTCGATGGCCGCGTACGCGGTGTAGCAGCCGGCGCAACCGCAGGCGGCTTCTTTGGCGTGACGGGCGTGAGGGGCCGAGTCGGTGCCGAGGAAGAATTTCGGGCTGCCACTGGTGGCAGCATCCAGCAGCGCCACCTGGTGGGTGTTGCGCTTGAGGATCGGCAGGCAATAGAAGTGCGGGCGGATGCCGCCAACCAGCATGTGGTTGCGGTTGTACAGCAGGTGCTGGGCAGTAATGGTGGCACCGACGTTGGCCGAGGCCTCGGTGACGAACTGCGCGGCATCGCTGGTGGTGATGTGTTCGAACACCACTTTGAGCGTTGGGAAGCGTTCGACCACACGGCGCATGTGCTCGTCGATGAAGCGCTTCTCGCGATCGAACACGTCGATCTCGCTGCGGGTCACTTCACCGTGCACCAACAGCGGCATGCCAACGTCGGCCAGCGCTTCGATAGCGGGGAAGATGTTGTCGATGCTGGTCACGCCTGAATCGGAGTTAGTCGTGGCGCCGGCCGGGTACAGTTTGGCGGCGTACACGATACCGCTGGCCTTGGCCGCGCGGATGTCCTCGGGGCTGGTGCGGTCGGTGAGGTAAAGCACCATCAGCGGTTCGAAGCGGCTGCCGGCCGGGCGCGCGGCAAGGATGCGCTCACGGTAGGCGCCAGCTTCGACGGCATTGCGCACCGGCGGTACGAGGTTGGGCATGATGATGGCACGGGCGAAGGTACGCGCCACATCGCCAACGGTATGGGGCAGGACGGCACCATCGCGCAGATGGATGTGCCAGTCGTCGGGACGCAGGAGGGTCAGGCGATCGGACATTGGGGATTCCAGGCGGGTCGAACTCAAGGCCCAATGCTACCGGAAAACCCTGGGCCGAGCACGGCTATCAAGTTTTTCGGGTGGCGTCCGATACCCTGCAGGTAAGCCGTCAGAATTTGTGGAGCCGCCCGTGCGCCAGCGTTACCTAGCCCTGTTGACCCTGTTCGCCAGCCTGCCGGCCGGTGCACTGACTTTCCAGACGCGCATGGAGAACATTGCCTGGCAAGTCGAGGGTGACCAGTTCGAGTGCCGCCTGATCCAGCCGATCGACGGTTTTGGCAGTGGCGAGTTCGTGCGCCGGGCCGGTGAGCTGCCGGTGTTCCAGCTGCGTTCGCACAGTAACGCGCTGGGGGCTGGGTCTGCGACGTTGCTGGCCGCAGCGGCGCCTTGGCAGCCGGGGCGTGGTGATATCAACCTGGGTGTGGTGCGGATGGCGCGTAGCGGCGTGCTGTTCAGCTCGTCCCAGGGGCAGGCCGGCCGACTGATCAATGGTTTGCTCGATGGCCGCAGCACGGTGGTGCGCAACTACACCGGCGAGGCGGGGCGGGCAATGGAGGTGCGGGTACTGCCGGTGAGTTTCGCCAAGGCCTATAGCGACTACCAGGCCTGTGCCAGCAAGTTGCTGCCGATGAATTACGACCAGGTGAGGCAGACGCAGGTGGGCTTCCCGGGGGGCGGCATCGATCTGGACGATTCGGCTCGAGCCCGGCTGGACGTTGTGCTGGATTACATGAAGGCCGACCCGACGGTTAACCACATCGAGCTCGACGGGCACTCCGACAACAGCGGAAACCGCCTGACCAACCGTGACCTGTCGCGCCGCAGGGCAGTGGCAGTGGCGGACTACTTCAAGGCCCATGGCGTGCCCGATGCGCAAATCACCGTGCGCTTCCATGGCGAGCGCTACCCATTGGCGAAGAACAACAATGCCGCTAACCGGGCCCGCAATCGGCGGGTGAGCATCGAGCTGGGCCGGGTTGCGGTGGTTGAAAAACCGGTGGAGAAGCCGGTTGAGCAAACAGTGCCAGCTGCTGCTCCGGCGCCAGCTAGCCCGGCTGCCGTGGCGCCGGGGGCGAAGCTACCCTGAGGTCGTGGGGGGCATGGCAAGTGATTGCTTCAGGGTCATTAGGGGTTCGCCACAACCTATTCAGCGCCTGTGAGATCGAGCGCCGCCCGCGCGGCGCTTCGCAGCACAAGGCTGCTCCTACAGTTGTTTCGGGCCAGTCACGCCTGTGAAGGCGGCGCGCGACCGCCTTGTTGGTCCGACTCGATAATGAGGTAGGCGCAAAGAGGGCCGCGCGCCCATGCCACAGGAAAAATTGGCCCGAAACAACTGTAGGAGCAGCCTTGTGCTGCGAAGCGCCGCGCGGGCGGCGCTCGATCTGACAGGCGCTACACCTCTCAAACCATGCCCCCGCATGCCCAGACCGCAATACCTCCCAAGCATCCATTCAGGCAACGTCGCGCCCTCGACAATTACTGTCGCTTTGTCGTCAGAAGCTGTCGCCCCACTGTAAATTTTTCCATAACGCCGTTAGAATCGACCCCTTTCCGTACAACCCCGTGGAGTGATGGCATGGCGGACGTAAATAAGGTCGTACTGGCGTATTCCGGCGGCCTTGATACTTCGGTGATTCTCAAGTGGCTGCAGGATACCTACAACTGCGAAGTGGTGACCTTCACCGCTGACCTGGGTCAGGGCGAAGAGGTCGAGCCGGCCCGTGCCAAGGCACAGGCAATGGGTGTGAAAGAGATCTACATCGACGACCTGCGCGAAGAATTCGTGCGTGACTTCGTGTTCCCGATGTTCCGCGCCAACACCGTCTACGAAGGCGAGTACCTGCTGGGTACCTCCATCGCCCGTCCGCTGATCGCCAAGCGCTTGATCGAAATCGCCAACGAAACCGGCGCCGACGCCATTTCCCACGGCGCGACCGGCAAAGGCAACGACCAGGTACGTTTCGAGCTGGGTGCCTACGCGCTCAAGCCGGGCGTCAAGGTCATCGCCCCATGGCGTGAGTGGGACCTGCTGTCCCGCGAGAAGCTGATGGACTACGCCGAGAAGCACGGCATCCCGATCGAGCGTCATGGCAAGAAGAAATCGCCGTACTCGATGGACGCCAACCTGCTGCACATTTCCTACGAAGGCGGTGTCCTGGAAGATACCTGGACCGAGCACGAGGAAGACATGTGGCGCTGGAGCGTCTCCCCGGAGAACGCCCCGGACCAGGCTACCTACATCGAACTGACCTACCGCAACGGTGACATCGTTGCCATCGATGGTGTCGAGAAGTCTCCGGCTACCGTCCTGGCTGACCTGAACCGCATCGGTGGTGCCAACGGCATCGGCCGTCTGGACATCGTCGAGAACCGTTACGTCGGCATGAAGTCGCGTGGCTGCTACGAGACCCCTGGCGGCACCATCATGCTGCGCGCCCACCGTGCGATCGAGTCGATCACCCTGGACCGCGAAGTCGCTCACCTGAAAGATGAGCTGATGCCGAAGTATGCCAGCCTGATCTACACCGGTTACTGGTGGAGCCCGGAGCGCGTGATGCTGCAGCAAATGATCGACGCTTCGCAGGTCAACGTGAATGGCGTGGTACGCCTGAAGCTGTACAAGGGCAATGTCACCGTTGTCGGCCGCAAGTCGGACGACTCGCTGTTCGATGCCAACATCGCGACCTTCGAAGAAGACGGCGGTGCTTACAACCAGGCCGACGCTGCGGGCTTCATCAAGCTCAATGCGCTGCGCATGCGCATTGCCGCCAACAAGGGCCGTTCGCTGCTCTAAGTACTGGCAAGCGTTGCACGAACCCCGGCTCAGGCCGGGGTTTTTTTTGGTGCGTTATGCCAATGGCCTTTAAGCCTTGTGATTGACGACGTCCTCCTGGAGCGCACTGATAGACAGGCGTGCGCATTGACGCTTGTCCAGATTAAGGAAGTGCCACGTGCGTGTTGATTCAGGCGCGTGTGCGAGTGCCACGAGGATATGCTGTTCCAGCCTTTGTTGTGCATCGGGGCCAGTAAAGATAACGGTCACAGGTTCAGGCGATTCAGCCTCTGGGTTGTCGGTTGTTACTTTTTTTAGGGCAGGGTTGTAGAACGACTTGTAATTGAAGTTCAACGTTAGAAAGAACAAGGCTGTAAGGAAAAACGGAAAACAGACCAGAAACCAGGTATAGAGACTTTGGCTGGATTCGCTGAGAAACGGCAGTGTTGCAAGGGCGGATGCTTCGATGATCCCCGCGAAGATAGCAATGATCGTCAGCGGGGCGACAGGTTGTACGTCGGGCATGATGGCTGTCTCCTGCGGTTTTGCTCATCATTACCGTACTGTTATGCTCAACTAAAGGCTGTAGTGTTTCCCGACTGCGCATTGTCGGCACAACGGCGGGTGCCTGATTTTTTTCGCGCATTTAAAGTGGCCTATTCTTCGTGCGGAAGTTTGTTTTCAACTGGTTCATTCGATCGGGTCAGTGCTACGTTTCTTGCAAGAGATGAACACTCACGATTAGCGTGCTGCAAGGTTTTGTGTAGGAAATTTCTGTAAGTGTTGTAGGGCTCGTCTATTCATGAGTTTCATTGACAAATCGTCGCGCCATTAAGCGTTCTGTCAGTTATCGTGGCGTGCCACAGCAAAAATAATGAATGAATGGATATCACATGAATAAAGTCCTTATCGTGGATGACCATCCGGTCATACGCCTGGCCGTGCGCATGCTGATGGAGCGGCATGGGTATGACGTCGTTGCGGAAACCGATAACGGCGTGGCCGCCTTGCAACTGACGCGTGAGCACCTACCGGATATCGTGGTGCTGGATATCGGGATTCCCAAGCTCGATGGCCTTGAGGTCATCGCCCGCATGGCGGCATTCAGCCCAGGCAGCAAGGTGCTGGTGCTGACCTCCCAGGTACCTGGGAACTTCTCGATGCGTTGCATGCAGGCGGGGGCGGCGGGGTATGTGTGCAAACAGCAGGAGCTGACCGAGTTGCTTAGCGCCATCAAGGCGGTGTTGTCAGGCTACAGCTATTTCCCTAATCAGGCCTTGCATGCCTCGCGAGGCAGGGGCAGCGGTGGCAGCGAGACGGACATGGTCAACCGTCTCTCGGCCCGGGAGATGACCGTTTTGCAGCAGCTGTCGCGCGGGCGCTCGAACAAGGAAATTGCCGACAGCATGTTCCTCAGCAACAAGACTGTCAGCACCTACAAGTCCCGTTTGCTGCTCAAGCTCAACGCCCGGTCGCTGGTAGACCTGATCGAGCTGGCACAGCGCCACGGGTTGAACTGACCGCTGCGCTGCAAAGCCTCCCGGTGGGAGGCTTTGCAAGGGTCTATAAGTCGTAGTCGAAATCGGCCAGTTGCTTCTGCAGGCGTCGCTCTTCCAGCAGGTTGTCGATGGTGCGACGTTTACTGAGGTTGGTCTTTGCAGTCTCTACCTGGGGCTCCGCTTCATCATCTGCGGCAACAAAATCATCTTCGATTGACAGGTCGTCTTTATCAGCACTCATGAGTCGCTCCAAGCCAAGGGGCCATTGGCCGTCCTTATAACCAGAAAGCAGACGCTGGTAAAAAAGATTTTTTCAATCGAGCAAGGTGGTTTTTAACTATCGGCTCAATCGTCAGACGTCTTGTGCTTGTATTCGCACAGGTCTTCGATTCGGCAGCTCCCACAGCGGGGCTTTCGCGCCTGGCATACATAGCGCCCATGAAGGATGAGCCAGTGGTGGGCATCGAGCAGGTAGGGCTTGGGTACGAACTTGATCAGCTTCTTCTCGACTTCCAGCACGGTTTTACCGGGTGCGATGCCGGTGCGATTACTGACCCGGAAAATATGCGTGTCCACCGCCATGGTCGGCTGCCGGAACGCCGTGTTGAGGACCACGTTGGCCGTTTTGCGCCCCACACCGGGCAGCGCTTCCAGCGCTTCGCGGGTTTCAGGCACCTGGCTGCCATGGCGCTCGATCAAAAGCCGGCAGGCTTCGATCACGTTCTTGGCTTTGCTGTTGTAGAGCCCGATGGTCTTGATGTATTCGCTCAGCCCTTCGACGCCCAGGGCGTAGATGGCCTCCGGGGTATTGGCGACCGGGAACAGCCGGGCGGTGGCCTTGTTGACGCCTACGTCGGTGGATTGCGCTGAAAGGGTCACGGCGACAAGCAACTCAAACGGGGTGGTGTAGGCCAGTTCCGTTTTCGGGTCAGGGTTGTCTTCGTGCAGCCTGCGAAAGATCTCCAGGCGTTTTGCGGCATTCATGGACTCAGGGCTTTCCTTGACGACGTGGGTGGGCAGGGCCCGGACGCAGGTGATTGTACAGGGCCAACAGCACTCCGAGCAGTAGCAGTGCACCCGGGGCAAGGCTGGCAAGGTGCACGCCCAGCACTTCGCCCAGCCCTTGGCGACAGGCGCCGAGCACAAGGTATGCAGCCAGCAGGCCACCCAGGTGCAGCAGCAATGATCGCCAACGGGCTGCTTCCGGCAGCAGCCGGTCCATTGCCAGGCACGTCAGGCACAACAGTGCGGGGTACGGGCCCAGGAGCAGCGCCATGGGCAGCAGCCAGGCACGCAGGGCCAATTGCAGGCAACTGGCCAGGCCAGCGAGTATCAGCAGGCTTGCCAGCCCGTAGGCCGCCCCATGCAGGCGGTTGCGCAATGGCATCAGCAAGGCTTGATGCAGGCCAACCATCAACACCGCGCACCCGCCCATGACAGCCGCCATGGGCAGCGTTTGCGTCGTCCCTAACAGCGGGGCGAGGGCGGCGACCAGCACGTAGTCCCTATTCATGGGGTGGGCCCTCGAGGAGCGCGCGACGATGCTTATCGAAATAGCGCAGGGCATCTTGCAGCGCCTCGATCACTGCCCGCGAGGTGACTGTTGCGCCTGCCAATTGGTCGAAGTCGCCCTGGTCACGCTTCAGTGCCCAGTGATCACCCAGGCTGCGATTGGCAAACTGCGTCAGCCAGTGCACCTGCGGGTCGGCAAGGCGCCCGCCGAGCCCGGGGCTTTCCTGCTGCTCGACCACCTGGCTGCCCAGCAGGCGCCCGTCGGGCGTGATGGCGATAGTCAAGACGATCGGCCCAGCATAGCCCTGGGCCTGGGTGATCAGGACGACCGCCGCAGGCGTGCCCGCCAGCGTTGCCCGGTAGGCCGACACGATGCGGCTGTGCGCAAGTTGTGCTTCGGGCGTTGGCAGGGGGGTATCCAATGGGTGATTGTCGTAACTGGCCTCGGGCAGCACTGCCAGCCGCTGGCGGCTCTGCAGCTGTTTTTCAGCTTGGCCAATGGTGGGCGTGGTCCACGAGCGCCAGATCAGCGTCGTCGACAAGGCCAACGCCGCTGTCGCCAGCAACACTGCCGCCTGCGCGAGGCGCTTCATCGGGCAGCCTCTTGGCGGCGCAAGGCCAGCCGTTCAAGGCTGGGGACCATGAGGTTCATCAGCAGGATGGCGAACGCGGTGCCATCTGGGTAGCTGCCCCAGGTGCGGATCAGGTAGATCAGCAGGCCTGTGCCAAAACCGAACAGCAGCTTGGCCCACTCGCTTTTGGGGCTGGAGACAGGCTCGGTGGCAATGAAAAAAGCCGCCAGCATGGTCGACCCAGAGAACAGGTGCAGCAGGGGAGAACCGTTGGAATCGGAGCCTGAGCCGTTCCAGCCCAGCAGGCTGAACAACATCAGGCCAGCCAGCAAACCCACTGGCGCATGCCAGCTGAATACTTTGCGCTGAAGCAGAAACAACCCGCCCAGCAGAAACGCCAAGTTGACCCATTCGCCGCCGCGCCCACCGATGCTGCCGAACCCGGGGTGGCTGGCGAACAGTTCATCGATGGTCAGGCTGCGGTTGTGGCGCAGGCCGTCGAGTATTGTCGGTTGTGCCCAGGCATCGATGTGCTCGCCGCCGCCCACTACCTGCTGCAGGCTCTCGAGCACCCCCGGCGCGTGCCCTGGCCAATGGTTCATCTGCAACGGGAAACTCAGCAGTACGAAGGCGTAGCCCACCATGGCTGGGTTGAACAGGTTGCGGCCGACACCGCCGAAGGCCTGTTTGCCAACCCCGATCGCCACCCCAGCGGCGACCATGGGCAGCCACCAAGGGGCCAGCGCAGGAAGGGCGGCCGCCAGCAGCACCGCAGTGACCAGCGCACTGCCATCGCTCAGCGTCACTCTTACAGGTTGGCCGCGCAGGGCCAATAGCAGCGCTTCGCAGAGCAATGCTGCACTGGCACACAGCAGCAGGTTGCACAGCAGCCCCCAGCCCTGCACCCACAGCAGTGCTAGCAAACCGGGGGCACAGGCCAGTAGCACCAGGCCCATGCTGGTACGCAGGCGTGGGTCAGGCTTTGCCTTGGTCGGGGTCATTGCGCAAAAAGTCCGTTGAAACCGGAAAATGCCAAGGCCATGATGCCCACACCGAGCAATTCGATTGGCAGGCCACGCAGGGCAACAGGTATGTCGGCATGGGCGCTGCGCTGGCGCAGGTCCGCGAACAGGGCCAGCGCAAGCCACAAGCCCACGCCGGCCAGCAGGCCTTTGCTCAGCGTCGCGAGCCAGGCCGTGCCAGCGCTTGTCTCCTCCAGGGCCAACCCCAGTACGGCGACGTTGCTCAGCAGCACTGCAGGCAGGTCTGCCACGGGCCAGTCGGCGCGTAGCCTGGCCAGCGCCGATGGCACGCCGTAGGCCAGCAATGCCAACCAGGGCAGCAACAGGAACAGGCTCAGGTCGTGGAGCTGCCAAGGGTCGAGCACCAGCCACCTGAACAGGTGAGCGCCGATCATGGCGAGTGCCACGGACAAGGCGCAGGCCAAGCCGAGCACATGCACGCGCAGCCACGATATTGGCTGTTGCTGCAGGCACAGGTGATTGATCAGGGTGGCGCTGATCAGGACCAGAACGTAGTCACTCATGACATGACGATAGCCGGGATTCGTATCGATTGTCCGGCATTCAGCGGGTGATAGAACAGCCCCGGCACAGAGGCCGGGGCTGGGGGCTTACTTGATGCGTTGGCCTGGCTTGGCGCCGCTGTCCGGGCTGAGCAGGTAGATTTCTTCACCGCCAGGGCCGGCAGCCATGACCATGCCTTCCGACACGCCAAAGCGCATTTTCCGAGGCTTGAGGTTGGCGACCATCATGGTCAGGCGGCCTTCCAGCTTGGACGGGTCGGGGTAGGCCGACTTGATGCCGGAGAACACGTTGCGGCGCTCGTCACCGATGTCCAGCGTCAGTTGCAGCAGCTTGTCGGCACCGGGTACGGCCTCGGCCTTGACGATCAGGGCCACGCGCAGGTCGACGGCGGCAAAGGTATCGAATTCGATTTCCGCCGACAGCGGGTCCTTGGCCAGTTCGCCATTGCCGGCCGGCGCCTGGGCTTCGGCGGCCAGCAGGTCTTCTTTGCTGGCAGCGACCATGGCTTCGACCTTGGCGGGTTCGATACGGCTCATCAGTGCCTTGAAGGCATTCAGGCTGTGGTTTTCCAGGCGCGACTGGTGGTCGTTCCAGGTCAGCGGTGCGACATTGAGGAAGGCCTCGGCGTCGGCAGCCAGCACCGGCAGTACCGGCTTGAGGAAGATCACCAACTGGCGGAACAGGTTGATGCCTTGGGCGCAGATGGCCTGGACTTCGTCCTGCTTGCCTTCCTGCTTGGCCAGCGACCAGGGCGCCTTGTCGGCGATCCAGGCGTTGGCGCGGTCGGCCAGGGCCATGATTTCGCGCATCGCGCGGGCGAAGTCACGGCTCTCATAGGCTTCGGCGATGGACGGCGCGGCTGCCAGGAAGGCTTCGGTCAGCTCGGGTGCGGCATCACCGGCCACCATCACGCCGTCGTTGCCTTTGTGAATGAAGCCTGCGCAACGGCTGGCGATGTTGACCACCTTGCCGACCAGGTCGGAGTTGACCTTCTGCACGAAGTCTTCCAGGTTCAGGTCCAGGTCATCGACGCCACGGCCCAGCTTGGCCGCGTAGTAGTAACGCAGGTATTCCGGCTGCAGGTGATCCAGGTAGGTACGGGCCTTAATGAAGGTGCCGCGCGACTTGGACATCTTGGCGCCGTTGACGGTCAGGTAGCCGTGCACGTTGACCGCAGTTGGCTTGCGGAAGCCCGCGCCTTCGAGCATCGCTGGCCAGAACAGGGCGTGGAAGTTGACGATGTCCTTGCCGATGAAGTGGTACAGCTCGGCGCTGGAGTCTTCCTTCCAGAAAGCATCGAAATCCAGCTCTGGGCGGCGCGCGCAGAGGTTCTTGAAGCTGGCCATGTAGCCGATTGGCGCGTCCAGCCAGACGTAGAAATATTTGCCCGGCTCGCCCGGGATCTCGAAGCCGAAGTACGGCGCATCGCGGGAGATGTCCCACTCTTGCAGGCCCGAGTCCAGCCATTCGGCGAGCTTGTTGGCGACGGCTTCCTGCAAGGTGCCGCTACGGGTCCACTGCTGCAGCATGGCCTGGAAATCAGGCAGCTTGAAGAAGAAGTGCTGGGAATCACGCAGTACCGGGGTGGCACCGGAGATGGCCGACTTGGGGTTCTTCAGCTCGGTCGGGGCGTAGGTTGCGCCGCACTTCTCGCAGTTGTCGCCGTATTGGTCTTCGGCCGCGCACTTGGGGCAGGTGCCCTTGATGAAACGGTCGGCCAGGAACATGCCCTTTTCGGGGTCGAAGTACTGGGTCACCGAACGGGTGGCAATGTGGCCGGCGTCACGCAGGCGCGTGTAGATCAGGCTGGACAGCTCGCGGTTTTCTTCGCTGTGGGTCGAGTGGAAGTTGTCGAAATCCACCAGGAAGTCGGCAAAGTCGCCGCTGTGCTCGGCCTGGACATTGGCGATCAACTGCTCGGGGGTGATGCCTTCCTTCTCGGCGCGCAGCATGATGGCCGAACCGTGGGCGTCATCGGCGCAGACATAGATGCACTGGTTGCCGCGTAGTTTCTGGAAGCGGACCCACATGTCTGTCTGGATGTACTCGAGCATATGGCCAAGGTGGATCGATCCATTGGCATAGGGCAGGGCGCTGGTGACGAGAATCTGACGTGGCTCGGACATGGTGGCTCGGCTACTTATCTGGCTACGGGGTAAAAATGAGGGTGATCGGCCACTATAAAGGGCTGGCGAAGATATTTCACCCCACATACGCACCTGCTGACGATTGACGGGTTAGGATAGGCGCCTGTTTTACATTCAGTTTGCCAATGGGAGTCTCCATGAGTGCCGTCACCCGTGCCGCCGTCGAAGGCGTGCTTCGCCAGTACACCGACCCCTACCTGAACCAGGATCCGGTCAGCGCCGGCTGCGTGCGCGCCGTGGATATCCAGGGCGGGCAGGTCAGTGTGCAGTTGCAACTGGGGTATGCCGCTGGGTTGTTCAAGAACGGTTGGGCCCAGGTGCTGCAGACCGCCATCGGCAACCTTGACGGCGTCAGCAGCGCCCAGGTGTCGATCGACTGCGTGGTCGCCGCGCACAAGGCCCAGGCCCAGGTGCCGGCCATGGCCAACGTCAAGAACATCATCGCCGTGGCCTCGGGCAAGGGTGGCGTCGGCAAGTCGACCACTGCTGCCAACCTGGCTTTGGCCCTGGCCCGTGAAGGCGCCCGGGTCGGTATTCTCGATGCGGATATCTATGGCCCCAGCCAGGGCGTGATGTTCGGCATCGCAGAAGGCACCCGCCCTCAGATTCGCGAGCAGAAGTGGTTTGTGCCGATCAAAGCGCACGGTGTAGAAGTCATGTCCATGGCGTTTCTCACGGACGACAACACGCCGATGGTGTGGCGTGGCCCGATGGTGTCGGGTGCGCTGTTGCAGCTGGTGACCCAGACCGCCTGGGATGACCTTGATTACCTGGTCATCGACATGCCGCCAGGCACCGGCGACATTCAGCTGACCCTGGCGCAGAAAGTGCCGGTGGCGGGCTCGGTGATCGTCACCACCCCGCAGGACCTCGCCCTGCTGGACGCCAAGAAGGGCGTGGAGATGTTCCGCAAGGTCAATATCCCGGTGCTGGGCGTGGTCGAGAACATGGCCGTGCACATCTGCTCCAACTGCGGCCATGCCGAGCACCTGTTCGGCGAAGGCGGCGGTGAGAAGCTGGCAGCCCAGTATGGTGTCGACCTGCTGGCCTCGCTGCCGTTGTCGATGCTCATCCGCGAACAGGCCGACAGTGGCAAGCCGACGGCAATTGCCGAGCCGGAAAGCCAGATCGCCATGGTGTACCAGGAGCTGGCCCGCCAGGTCGGTGCGCGGATCGTGCTGCAAGAAGCCGCAGCGCCGGCGATGCCGAGCATCACCATCAGCGAGGATTGACCTGAGAAACCCCCTCCTACAGGTACACCACAGGCCTGTAGGAGCGGGTTTACCCGCGAAGAAGCCAGCACCGGTTTCAGCCAGGCATAAAAAAACCCGCCAGAAGGCGGGTTTTTTTGAAAGCTAGAAAGCTGAGATCGACTTAGGCGATCTGAACTTCTTCAGCCTGCATGCCTTTCTGGCCGCGGGTAGCGACGAAAGTAACAGCCTGGCCTTCTTTCAGGGTCTTGAAGCCGTCAGCTTGGATGGCTTTGAAGTGCACGAACAGGTCGTCACCCGACTGAGGGGTGATGAAGCCGTAGCCTTTCTCGTCGTTGAACCACTTAACAACACCGTTTTGGCGATTGGACATGTTTCTGTCTCCTTGGACAAAGTTGATTACGGTCAGGAAAAACCCTGCCCGGGACTGAGTGCAAAGAGAGCAGAAAATTCAGATATGGGCCGATCAGGATCGTGCGTCAAACTAGAGATTCTCGGTGTCACGTGCAGCACAGTGGCGTCACCTTAACCCACTTTCCGCAACCTGCCAATGGCCAGAAGCCGCTTTACTGAAATTCAGATCGGTGGCAGCTGTAGGCCCCGCCTGGCGGGGATTGTAGCAAGAATGCAGGATGGAACTTTGAAGAGGGCGCTGGGACCGGTAAGATGCGCCTCACGATTTTCACCTCGCAACTCTTCAGGACACCCCCGCCATGAGCATCAAATCGGACAAGTGGATTCGCCGCATGGCGCAGGAACACGGCATGATCGAACCGTTCGTCGAGCGCCAGGTGCGCGGCGAGCACGACAGCCGAGTCATCTCTTTCGGCGTCTCCAGCTACGGCTACGACGTACGCTGCGCCGACGAATTCAAGGTGTTCACCAACATCAATTCGGCCACCGTCGACCCGAAAAACTTCGACGCCGGCAGCTTCGTCGACGTCAAGAGCGACGTCTGCATCATTCCGCCAAACTCCTTCGCCTTGGCCCGCACGGTGGAGTACTTCCGCATCCCACGCAACGTGCTGACCATCTGCCTGGGCAAAAGCACCTATGCGCGCTGCGGCATCATCGTCAACGTCACCCCGCTTGAACCCGAGTGGGAAGGCCATGTGACCCTGGAGTTCTCCAACACCACCACCTTGCCGGCAAAAATCTATGCCAACGAGGGCGTGGCGCAGATGCTCTTCCTCGAGTCCGACGAAGAGTGCGAAGTGTCGTACAAGGACCGCGGCGGCAAGTACCAGGGCCAGCGCGGCGTCACCCTGCCACGCACCTGAGCCGACGAGCGCGGGGAATTCCCCGCGCATTTGGTACTCCAACGGGTAACCTGCCGATGTGCATGATGCGTGTCGGCTCTCGTCAGGAGCTGCCTATGAAACTCCATCCCGCAATCAGTGCCAAGCTGGCTGGCCTGCAGCCTAACCAGGTCGGTATGTTGCCATGGTCACTGCTGGCGCACCCGCTGCCGATGCAGGCGGGCGGCGTGCCCCACCAGCCTGATCCCGATACTCCTCAACCACCGGAACCGGGCGAAACGCAGCCCATGGAGCCCGGTGAGCCAACCCTGCCCGACGAACCACCTCCCGCGCCCGTCGCCTGAGTGGGCGCTGCTTTAGAGCGCCCATACCCGCCCGGCGCCGGCCAGAAACACGCGGTTTTCGGCGTCGGGGTGCACGCGCCAGCCACCGGTGAATTCACCGAAGGCCGGTAGCAAGCTGATCGCGTCACCCATCAGGAAGCAGGGCAGGCGCAGACGTTGTCTGGCCCGCCCTTGCAACACGAACACCGGGTGGACGTGGCCCGCCAGCACTGGGTGCTGGGGGTGAACGACGGGTTCGTGCTGCAAGGCGAAAGGTGCCAGCAGCCAGGGTTCTTCGACCACCTCGATACCCAGCGCAGGCGGTGGGTCGCCCGCGTGGCGATCATGGTTGCCACGCACCAGCACGATGCGCAGTCCGGCGTGCCGTTCCCGCCATGTTTGCAGCTTGGCCAGCGTTGCCGGTGCGCGCGCGGTGCGGGCATGCAGGAAATCGCCCAAAATGATCAGCATCTGGCACTCATGGCTGGTCAGCAGTTGGTCCAGGCGCGCCAAAGTGGCTTCGGTGGTGCCCCGCGGCACGGGCTGATGCAGCGCGCGGTAGCTGGCGGCTTTGCCAATATGCACATCCGCTAACAGCAGGGCCCGGCGGGCAGGCCAGTACAGCGCTTTGTCCGGCAGTAACCACAGGGTTTCGCCGCAGTGCTCGATGGCCAGGTGATCATTCATGCGTTGTTACCCGCCACTTTTTCCAGGTCTGCCACCATCCGCGCAATGCGGTCTGCGAGTTTTTCCGTGCTCAAGGTTTCGCGCATGCCTTCCACCAGCAAGGTAAAGGCCAGCGGCCCTGGGCGGCGCAATTCACGCAGGTCCAGCTGCAGTTGGCCCAGCTTCGCCAACTGCCGGTGCAGCCGCTCTATTTCCAATTCTTCGCGCAATACTTCGTCCCGTGCCTGGCCCAGCAGCAGGTTGTCGGCATCGTGCTTGCGAAACACCTCGTAGAACAGCCCACTCGAAGCCTGGATCTGCCGGGTGCTCTTTTGCGCCGCCGGGTAGCCGCCAAACACCAGGCCGGCGATCTGGGCGATCTCGCGAAAGCGCCTTAGCGCCATCTCGCCTGCATTCAGGCTGGCCAGTACATCCTCCAGCAGGTGCTCGGTCGAGAGCGCGCTGGGCAAATGCCTGGCCCAGTCCACGGCGCTTGGGCTGAGCAACTCAAAGCCATAGTCACTGACCGCAATTGAGACCGAAAGCGGTTGCACCTGGCTGACCCGCCAGGCAATCAGGTTGGCCAAGCCGAGGTTGGCCATGCGCCCGGCGAACGGGTACAGAAAAAGGTGAGAGCCTTGGCGTGATTTTAACGTTTCGGCCAACAGCGTGCGGGTAGTCGGCAGTGCAGACCAGCTTGCCTGCAAGGCCAGCAACGGGCGCACGGCGCGCATTTCCGGGCCTTCGTAACGCTGGTGGGCGGCGGCATCGAGTTGTTCGACCAGGGCATCGGCCAGTTCGCTGGACAGCGGCATGCGCCCGCCATTCCAGCGGGCCACAGCGGCCTTGCGCGAGGTGCTGCGGCGGACGTAAGCGGTCATGTTCTCGACGCGCACCAGTTCCAGCACGCGCCCTGCGAAGACCAGGCTATCACCGGGCCGCAGGCGGGCGATGAACGATTCCTCGACACTGCCCAGCGACTTGCCACCGCCGCCTTTGCTCCAGTACTTGAGCTGCAGGCTGGCCTCGCTGACGATGGTGCCGATGCCCATGCGGTGGCGCCGTGCCAGGCGCTCGCTGGCAACCCGCCAGACCCCGTCGGCGTGGGGTTCGACACGTTGGTAGTCAGGGTAGGCGCTGAGCGAGTTGCCGCCGTGGCAGACGAAGTCCAGCGCCCACTGCCACTGGCTGTCGCGCAACGCGCGGAAGGCCCAGGTGCTGCGTACCTCGGCCAGCAACTGCTCGGGGCGAAAGCCACTGCCCAAGGCCATGCTGACCAGGTGTTGCACCAGCACATCCATGCACAGCTGTGGTGAGCGCCGGGCCTCGATCTGCCCCGCAAGCAGGGCATGCCGGGCCGCAGCGGCCTCCACCAGTTCCAGGCTGTGGGTGGGCACCAAGGTAACCCGCGAGGGGCGCCCCGGTGCGTGCCCGGAGCGACCGGCGCGCTGCATCAGGCGGGCGATGCCTTTGGCCGATCCGATCTGCAGCACCCGCTCCACGGGCAGGAAATCCACGCCCAGGTCCAGGCTGGAGGTGCAGATGACGGCTTTAAGCGTACCTTGCTTCAAGTTTCGCTCAACCCAGTCGCGGGTGTCGCGGGACAGCGAAGCGTGGTGCAGGGCGATCAGGCCGGCCCAGTCGGGGCGTGCCTCGAGCAGCGCCTGGTACCACAGTTCGGCCTGGGCGCGGGTGTTGGTGAAGACCAGGCTGCTGGCGCTGCTGTCGAGCTCCCGGCTGACCTGATCGAGCATCTTCAAGCCCATGTGCCCTGCCCAGGGGAAACGCTCGATCGCGTCGGGCAGCAGGGTATCGACCTGCAGTTGCTTGTCTTGCCGGCCTTGCACCAGCAACCCATCGCCTGGCAACAGCACGTCGCGTGCGTGCTGCAGGTTGCCGAGGGTGGCCGAGAGGCCCCAGGTCAGCAGCGGCGGGTGCCAGTGGCGCAGGCGTGCCAGGGCCAGTTGCAATTGCACGCCACGCTTGTTGCCCAGCAGCTCATGCCATTCATCCACCACCACCAGGCGCAGGTTGGCGAAGTCGTCATGGGCCTGTGCCCGGGTCAGCAGCAGGGTCAGGCTCTCGGGGGTAGTAATTAACACGCTGGGCAGGCGCCGGGCTTGTCGCGCGCGTTCGGCGCTGCCAGTGTCGCCGCTGCGCACGCCCACGCTCCAGTTCAGGCCCAGCTCATCGAGCGGCGCTTGCAAGGCACGCGCGGTGTCGGCGGCCAAGGCGCGCATGGGCGTCACCCACAGCACCTGCAAGGGGGCCGGCTGGCGGGCTGAGCTGGCAACGGCGAACGCGCGCAGGGCCGCCAGCCAGACGGCGTAGGTTTTGCCGGCGCCGGTACTGGCGTGCAACAGCCCGGACTCGCCGCGTTCGACGGCCGCCCAGACACGGCGCTGAAAGGCGAAGGGTTTCCAGCCGCGCAGGGCGAACCAGGCGTTGGCGAGGTCGGTGGAGGCGGCCATGGGGCGGGTGATCCTTCGAAGGCTGTGCTTCTACTGACCGCCCGCCAGGGGCATTGGTTTTACCGGATCAATTCCCCAGCAGGTAGCCGCTGCGGCACACCTGCTCGCCCGCCACATGGGCGATGACCATGCCTGCCGTCGCCATGCGGCGCACGCTACGGGCGTACAGCAGGCCGGGTTGGCTGTTGCGCACCGCAGTCACTCGGTCGTTGAGCGGGTCGATGACTTCGGCGATCAACTGGTCGGCTTGCAGGTGCTGGCCTGGGCGCGCGTGGTACACCAGCAAACCGCCAAGCGGCGTCGACACGGGCTCTACGGCCGCCAGGGGCGTGGCCGCGCGGGGCAGTGGAGGAAGGGGGGCGCAGGTGCCTTCTATGACGCCGTTGTGGGTCAGGAAGTCGAGGATTGCCTGGCAGTCCTTGCCGGCCAGGTCATGGCTCACGTCCGCCTGGCCGCGCAATTCGACAGTGACCGAGCAACAGCCCAGCGGAATCGGGAAGCGCTTGCCAAAGCGTTGCTGCAACTGCCACCAGACCAGGCTGAAGCATTCATCGAACGATTGCCCGCCTGAATCGGTGGCCAGCAGGCTCGCCTGGGCGCCCAGGTAGCGGGCCAGTGGCTCGATCTGTGGCCAGGCATCGGGCGTCGTGTACAGGTGCTCGACGGCTTCGAAGTCGCAGTGCAGGTCGAGTATCAGGTCGGCGTCGCAGGCCAGGCGCTGCAAGATCAGGCGTTGGGCCTGGAGTGGGGTGCGTGCGGGGTGGGCGTCTAGCCCGCGGCGCAGGTATTCACGGATCAAGGCGACGTTGTGTGCGGCGTCCTGGGTCAGGTGTTCTTCGACCTGATCGCCGATGGAGTCGGACAGATCGACGAAGTTGCGATTGAAATTCTCGCCACTCTGCAGTTCGAAGCGCCCCAACGGGGCGTCCAGCAGCACCTGCTCGAGACCGACCGGGTTGGCCACCGGCACCAGGATGATTTCCCGCTGCAGACGGCCCTGTTGTTCCAGCTCGGCCAGCCTGCGCTTGAGGTGCCAGGCCACCAGCATGCCGGGCAGTTCGTCGGCATGCAGCGAGGCCTGGATGTACACCTTGCCGCCACCGCGTGGGCCAAAGTGAAAGCTGTGCAGTTGGCGTGAAATGCCCGGTACGGGAGAAAGCAGGTCGTGGGTCGAATGGTGCATGGTAGTCCTGGCTACGTGGCGAATACGGTCTGCGACACGGGTCGGCACACAGATAGAAGCATAATTTTTGCGTCTGCGCCTGTGCGAATTAGGCACTGTCAGATCAGCAGTGCCTGCAGTGTCGCGAGGTCGTCGGCTTCTTCGACCGGTTTGTCCAGGCGCCAGCGCAGCATGCGTGGAAAGCGCACGGCGATGCCGCTTTTATGGCGTTTGGACATGGCAATGCCTTCGAAACCCAGTTCGAACACCAAGGTTGGGGTCACGCTGCGCACCGGGCCGAACGTTTCCACTGTGGTTTTGCGGATGATCGCGTCAACCTTGCGCATCTCTTCGTCGCTCAGCCCTGAATACGCCTTGGCAAAGGGCACCAATGCTCGCCCGGCCGTGCCGGGCGGCGCGTCCCAGACGGCGAAGGTGTAGTCGCTGTAGAGGCTGGCGCGGCGGCCGTGGCCACGCTGGGCGTAGATCAACACGGCATCGACGCTGAACGGGTCGATTTTCCACTTCCACCAGGTGCCCATGTCTTTGGTGCGACCGACGCCATACAAGGCCTCGCGCTGCTTGAGCATCAGGCCTTCCACGCCGAGGCTGCGTGACTGCTCGCGCTGTTCGGCCAGCTCGGCCCAGGTTTGCCCTTCGAGCAAGGGCGAAAGCAGCACAGGCGCCAGCGGGTAATCTGCCACCAGGCGTTGTAACTGCTGACGACGTACGTGCTGCGCCTGGTTGCGCCAATCCTCGCCCTGCCATTCCAGCAGGTCATAGGCCTGCAGCACCACGGGCGCGTCGGCCAGCAGCTTCTTGCCCAGGGTCTTGCGGCCCAGGCGTTGCTGCAACAGTGCGAAGGGTTGCACGGCCAGGGCATCGTCCGTTGCCCCTGGTTTCCACACCAGGATCTCGCCATCGAGCACGACGCCGTCCGGCAGTGTTTGCGCCAGGCTGTGCAGCTCGGGGAAGCGATCGGTGACGAGCTCTTCGCCACGCGACCAGACCCACAGCTGGCCGTCGCGCTTGACCACCTGTGCGCGGATGCCATCCCACTTCCATTCGATCTGCCAGTCGCTCGGCGGGCCGAGTTGCGCGTCAAACTGCTCGACGGGCGCCTGCAGCGGGTGGGCCAGAAAAAAAGGATAGGGCTGACCGCCACGCTGGCGGTGTTCATCCGCCGACTCGGCAGCGATCAACTGCTGGTAGCCGGCGGCGGTAGGGCGGTGGCTGATGTCGGTGTAGCCGACCAGGCGCTGGGCCACGCGCTTGGCGTCCAGGCCGGCCAGTTGCGCCAGGGCGCGGGTGACCAATAGCTTGGACACGCCGACGCGAAAGCTGCCGGTGATCAGCTTCAGGCACAGCATCAGGCTTGGCCGGTCGAGCTGCGCCCAGAGCGGCGGCAGGCGCTGGCGGATCACGTCGGGCGGCAGGCCGCGAAGGGGCAGCAGGTGTGTCTCGACCCAGTGGGCCAACCCCTCGTCGCTGCCATGGCTGTTCTCGGGCAGCAGCAACGAGATCGTTTCGGCCAGGTCGCCCACGGCTTGATAGCTCTCTTCGAACAGCCATTCAGGCAGTTCTGCCAGCTCAGTCGCCAGTTCGCGCAGCACACGGGTTGGCACCAGTTGCCGCGGCCGGCCGCCGGCGAGGAAGTACACGGCCCAGGCCGCATCCTCGGCAGGCGCCTGGGCAAAGTAGTCGCGCAAGGCGTCGAGCTTGGCGTTGCTGGAGGTGGTCGCGTCCAGGCGCAGGTACAGGGCGGCGAAGGCTTTCATGCCTCGGGCTCCGAGGGCGCTGGCTCGTCTTCGTCGCCGTATTCGGTGGCGAAGGCTCGAGCATCCAGGCCCTGTTCGTTCAAGTAGCGCACCAGCACGTTAACCGAGCCATGGGTGACCATCACGCGCTCAGCGCCGGTCTGGCCAATGGCCCACAGCAGGCCCGGCCAGTCGGCGTGGTCCGACAGCACGAAGCCGCGGTCGACGCCACGCCGCCGGCGTGTGCCGCGCAACAGCATCCAGCCGCTGGCGAAGGCATCGCTGTAATCGCCGAAGCGCCGCATCCAGCTACTGCCCCCGGCAGAGGGCGGGGCCAGGACCAAGGCTTGGCGCATTAATGGGTCGTTGCGCGGGATGTCGCCGGCATAGCGGGTTTCCGGCAGGTGCACGCCCGCTTCGCGGTACACCCGGTTCAATGGCTCGACCGCGCCGTGTACCAGAATCGGCCCGATGCTCGCGTCCAGCCCGTGGAGAATGCGCTGCGCTTTGCCGAAGGCGTAGCAGAACAGCACGCTGGCCTTGCCCTGCGCGCAATTGGCGCGCCACCAGGCGTTGATACCGGCGAACACCTGAGGCTGGCGGGGCCAGCGGTAGATAGGCAGGCCGAAGGTCGACTCGGTGATGAAGGTGTGGCAACGCACTGGCTCGAACGGGGCGCAGGTGCCATCGGGTTCGACTTTGTAGTCGCCCGAAGCGACCCAAACCTGGCCCTGGTATTCCAGGCGTACTTGCGCCGAGCCCAGTACATGGCCGGCGGGATGCAAGCTCAGGGTGACACCGTGGTGGAGGATGCGCTCGCCGTAGGCCAAGGTTTGCAGGTTGATGTCCTGGCCCAGTCGGCTGCGCAGGATGCCTGCGCCGGGTGCGGCGGTCAGGTAATGGTTATTGCCAGTGCGGGCGTGGTCGCCGTGGCCGTGGGTGATGATGGCACGGTCCACCGGCCGCCAGGGGTCGATGTAGAAATCACCGGGCGGGCAGTACAGGCCTTCGGGGCGGGCGATAACGAGGTCCATGGCACGGGCGCCGGTGGTGGGTTACCAGTTAGGAGCGCGGTGGGCGATGGGAAGTTCGAGTGAGTTCGTCGTGGGGCTTGTGGCGCCTGTGAATTCGAGCGCCGCCCGCGCGGCGCTTCGCAGCACAACGCTGCTCCTACATTTTTACGTTTACGCCAAGAAGGTCGCGTGCCCTCGTCTCAGGAATAATTGGCCCGAAACAGATGTAGGAGCAGCCTTGTGCTGCGAAGCGCCGCGCGGGCGGCGCTCGATCTCACAGGCGCTACAGGGAGGCGTCATGCACTCACGGCATCACACCATCCCCTTCACCGACCCGGCACCAAGGTCAGCCGCTGGCTCCCATAGGCCCGCCCAAAGTTCTGTGGTTGCAGCGGCAGGCTCATGAAGCGCCCCTTGAACCAGGCATCCAACCCGTCGCTGTAGTGCGGGCTTGCCGCGTTGCCGGACTGGCCACTGCTGGTCAGCACCTGCAACGGTTCGGCTTGGCCGAAATCGACGACCATGCGTGCCGATGCTGGCAGGCGGGTGTCGAAGTCACTGCCCCAGGCGTAGGGGGTGAGGGCCAGGGTACTGAAGTCGCCGCCGGCAGCCAGCGGTGAACGGCTGAGGGCATCACCCAGGCCATGGTAGGCCGGTGCCGGCCAGCGGTACTGGTGCAGCTTGCCCCACTGCCAAGCGCGGCGGTCGGCGCCGAGTTGCGCAGTGCCGGCATCCACCGCAGCGGCCAGGCTGCGGGCGAGAATCACCGGCTTGTCTTCTTTGTGCGGGGTGCTGCGGTCATCCCAGAACGGGCTGTCTTCGCGGCCCAGCAGGTGGTCGGCCTGTGCCGAGTAGGAGAGCCGCGCGTTGCTGACGAACGCCTGCCAGGCAGGGCTGGATTCTGGCCCGAGGTCGTCGAGGAAGGTTTCGCGGGCGAAGGCCTGAAGGAACAGCTCGTACAGCGCGGCGTCTGCCGACACAGGGCTCAGCCGGCCATCGAATGCCTTGAGCCGGGCCAAGGCGTCGCGGGCCTTGTCACGCTGAGTAGGTGGCAGAGCATCGATGGCTTGCTTGAGTGGTTGAGCCATGCCCGGTGCGTCGAACATCTGCTTGAGCTTGTCGGCCAGCAGGGTGACTTGATCGTTTTGCAGGGCCATCAGGCTGCGGCTGTCGTGACGGCCGTTGCCTGCCAACTGAGCCAGGCGCTCGGCGCGCTCGGGGTAGTACCAGGTGTTGGACAACTGCATGCCGTAGCCGCGCGGCAGGCTGCGCTGGTTGGCGTGGCCGATCCAGCCAGCCGGCGGGTCCTGATCGTAAGGGTGCAGCATCGGGTCAGCGTAACCGTCCCAGTCGTAACGGCCGTCCCAGCCGGGCGAAGGTAGCAGGCCCTGGCCTTCGCGGCGGTTAGGGTAGCGCCCGCTGACTTGCCAGCCGATGTGCTCTGGCTCGGCGAAGACGAAGTTGAGCGCCGCGGCGGCGACTTCGCGGGTGCTGTCGAATGCCCGTTCGACGGTCTTGGCGCGGGTCAGGTCGAACAGCGCGTCGAGGCTGCGGTCGCCCTTGAATTGAGGCAGGTTCAGGGCCAGGCCCAGGCTGGCGCTTGCCGGCTGGGCAAGCAGGGTGCCGTGGCGCGTGTCGTACATGACCTCGCGCAGCGGGCGTTGGCCACGCACGAAGAAGGTTTCGCTGCGTGCCCGTGCAGGCAGCCATTTGCCGTCGGCCAGGTAGCTCAGTTGGTTGCCTTGGCGGCGCAGTTGCTCCAGGTACAGGTCCTGGTTGTCGGCCATCACGGCGCTGCTGCTCCAGGCGATCTTACCGTTGTAGCCGGCCAGCACGATCGGCAGGCCCGGCAGCGACAGGCCGGCGACCTGGTACTTGCCCGTGTGGATCTGCACCGGGCTTAGCGCCCAGGCGGCCTGGCTGTCGCTGGCCAGCAGGCTCTTGCCGCTGCGGCTGCGTTGGCCTGCCAAGGCCAGGTTGGCCGAGCCTGGGCTGCCGAGCAGGTCGAGGTCGGCGAGCTTTTGGCTGGCTGCCGCCAGGGCGGGCAAGCCGGGTAGCTGGCTGGCGAGGTTGAGGCCCTTGAGCTTGTCCACTTCGCTGTCGGCCAACGGTTCGTCCGGTGCGCCGGGCAACAGCCAGGCCAGCTTGTCGCTGCCGACCTTCTGCGCCAGGGTCAGGGCACTGAGTTCTTCTTGCAGGTTCACCGATTGGCTGAAGGCGTACAGGCTGAAGATCAGCGCCGAGTCTTCTGGCTTCCAGTACTCAGGGCGATGGCCGCTGCTGGCCAGGCTGGCGGGCAGCTTGTCGCGGTAGCGGAACAGGTAGGCGTTGACGCCGCGGGCGTAGACCTCGAAGAAGCGCTTGAGCCGTGGCGAGGCGTCGGCGTATTGCTGGGCGGCGCTTTGCTTGAGGTTGGCGGCGCGCATCAGGCGGTCGATGTCGAGGGCATCGCTGCCGGCAAGTTCGGCGAGGCGGCCTTGGGCGAGCAGGCGCATGGCGACCATCTGCTCGATGCGATCCCCGGCGTGTACGTAACCGAGGCTGAACAGCGCGTCATGGAAGTTGCCGCTCTCGATCAACGGCGCGCCCATGGCATTGCGCCGGACCGAGACGTTTTGTGCCAGGCCTTTGAGCGGCTGTACGCCGGTGGTCGGTGGCACGCTGTCCTGGTAGCCGCCCATCTGGCAACCGGCGAGTCCGAGCATGCCGAGCAGCGTGGCAGCGGTCGTGAACCGCGGGCGGAAGGGAGGAAAGGCGGGGGCGGCCATGACAAGGCTCCTGCAAGGCGTGGCGGGGGTTTGAAAGGCGCTAAGGTAGTGAGCACGCAGGCGCGGTGCAAGGTGCTTAGGCGGTTTATTTACGAATGGTATGTGGGAGGGGCGTGCAGGTGTAGGGCTTTAGTGATGTGGTGTTCTCGAGATCGAGCGCCGCCCGCGCGGCGCATCGCAGCACAAGGCTGCTCCTACATCTGTTTCCGGGCCAGTCATGCCTGAGAGAGAGGCGCGCGACCGCCTTGTTTGTTCGACTCGATATCGTGTCAGGCGCTAAGGGGCCGCGCGCTCATGCGACAGGAATAATTGGCCCGAAACAGATGTGGGAGCAGCCTTGTGCTGCGAAGCGCCGCGCGGGCGGCGCTCGATCTTGAGAGCATCACATCACTCAAGCCCTACACCCAGGCCCTCAGCACAACGTGCCGATCAAGCGCCGTGGCACTTCTTGAACTTCTTCTCGCTGCCGCAAGGGCAAGGATCGTTGCGGCCAACGTCCTTCAGGGCGTTACGAACAGGTTCCTGATGGCCGTGGTTGCAGTGCGGGCCGTGCACATGGCCATGGTCGTGATCGTGGTGGTGATCATGATCGTGGTTGCAGTCAGGGCCATGAACATGAGGTTGCTGGGTCATTGCAAAGTTACTCCGGTATGAAATCACCGGGGATTATCTCACCACTGCGCGACAAGTGCAGGTCTCGGTGGAACAGCAACCCGGTGGCCAGCTCGCCCTGCAAGGTGTAATGCAGCGGTTGCTCACTTTTAAGCAGCTTGGCCAGCGGCTTGAGGTGCTGCCACAGGTTGGTCCGCGCGGTGATCTTGAAGGTGCGCCGGGCATGGCCGCCGACGCTGCGCCACACACTGGTCTCATCCTGCACCAGCAGCAGGTCGTTGAGCCGTATCGAATACGCCAGGCTGCGGATGAACAAGCGGCTGTCATTCGGGTTGTCGACGCGCAGGTGCAGCACGAACTCCTGCTCAAGCAGCCTGGCCTTGACCGTTTCGACCCTGACCAGGTGCACCTCAGGTTCGCGCCAGTCGTCGCCGCCCCAGCTGGCGCAGCCCGCCAGCAGTGCCAGCAGGGCGCCGAGCAGCAGTACGCGGGCCTGGGCGATCATGCTCAGCTGGCCACGTAACTGGCGCAGCATTTCTTGAACTTCTGACCGCTGGCGCAGGGGCAAGGGTCGTTGCGCCCGGCCTTCAGCCCGACCGTGGGGTCGATGAAGTACCAGCGCCCCTCATGCTGGACGAACGCCGAGCGCTCGCGGTGCTGGTGATCGCCGTCCACATCGTGCCAGCGCGCGGTGAAGGTGACAAAACCGTGCTCGGGTTGGCCGCCCAGCACCTCGGCGCTTTCCACCTCCAGCCCCAACCAGGTGCTCTGGGCGCTCCAGCTGGCCATGGCGGCGCGGTCCAGCGCCGCTTGTTGAGCCGGCAGGGTGGTGCTCACCAGGTAGTCGATCAGGCCCAGCACGTAAGCGCTGTAGCGCGAGCGCATCAGCGTCTGGGCATCCGGCGCCGGGGTTCCGGCATGGTAGTGCCCGCAGCAGGCGTCGAGCAGGTTGCCACTGCCGCAAGGGCAGACCGAGACACTCATCATCACCACCAGTACTTTCCAAAATTTTCAGGGTTGGCCCAGAATCGCGCATTGAGCCAGTCCGGGACTTGCTTGTAGTCATGTAGATCATAGGTGAAGAGGCTCAACACCTGCCCTTCACGACGGAATTTTTCGCTGGCAGACAAGGCCAGGGCGAAAAAGTCGGTGTCTTGCCAACCGCAGGCCGAGAGGTCGGCCAGCACCGCAACCCGGCTGGCATTAAGGTTACGAATGCCGCCCAGCAGTTCCAGGCCGGTACGCTTGGGCAGGTGCTCCAGGCAGTCCACCAGCACCGCCAAGTCGAAGCGTTGACCGGCAAGGTCTGCCGGCAACGGGCCAGGTGCAGTCATTGCGATGGCCACCTGCGGGTGTGCCTCGGCAAAGGCGTCCAGTGCGGGGAAGCGCGTGCCTACCAGCAACAGGCGTTGAGGGGTAAAACGCTCGAGCAGGGCCGCCAAGGCCTGCTGGGGCGTGCGCTGGGAAAAACCGTCGGTCATTGCCAATCCTCGTTCAAGTCATCCAAGACTAACGGGCCGCAGCGCCTGGGCAAAGCGGCATGTGACCGCGTCGTGGCTTATTGCTGGCAGGGATGGATTGCGCGGTCTTTACTCCCAGAGATCGGCCTTATGCCGATTCCCCTAGGAGAAGCAACGAAAATGAGCATAGTACGCACAGCGATACCCCTGGTACTGCTCACCAGTGTGTTGACTGGTTGTGCAGGTTTGCAAAAAACCGACTGGCCGAAGTGTGCTGCCGTCGGGGGCGTAGGCGGCGCCGCCTTGGGTGCCATCGAGAGTTCCAGCTGGGCTGGCTGGGGTGCGTTGCTGGGCGGTGGCCTGGCGGCGGGCTATTGCTGGGCCCATGGCGATGGCGACGAGGATGGTGACGGCGTGCCGGACAGCCGTGACAAGTGCCCCGGCACCCCACGCGGTGTGCAGGTCGATGCCAATGGCTGCCCGCCAGAACCGGTCGCGGTGGTCGAGGAAGTCGTGGTGCAGAAGGAAGAGGTCATCGTCATCCGCGATGTGCACTTCGAGTTCGACTCTGCGCGTCTGACCGCCAAGGATAAAGAGCGGCTGAACACCATTGCCACCCGCCTCAAACAGGAAGCACCGAGTGCCCGCCTGAGTGTCAGCGGCCATACCGACAGCGTGGGCTCTGACACCTATAACCAGAAACTGTCCGAGCGCCGTGCCCATTCGGTGACCGATTACCTGGTCGAGAGCGGTGTGCCGCGCAGCAGCTTCGTCTCGATAGTGGGTGCCGGTGAAACCCAGCCAGTGGCTGACAACGCCACGGCCGATGGGCGCGCCATGAACCGTCGCACCGAGATCAAGATCCAGCGGTGACGGCCAGCACCAGCGTCCGCGCCTGGAGCAGTGGCGCGGGCGCAGGCTGCTGGGCAGTTCGATCCGACAAGCGTCACTGCAGGGCCTCTGGCGCACGCCTTGGCATTACAGGTACTGTTGGTCGCACGGCTCGCTCGAACGGGCCGCTTCGACATAACAATAAATGTAGAGGGGCGGGGCTATGAAGTTCATCCTGGGCCTGGGCAAGGTCCTGACCGTTATCTTCTGGGGCGTGGCGCTGTTCAATCTGTTGATGCCGCAACCCTTGCCATTCAATCTTCTGATCAACGCGGCAGGCATTGTCTTGCTGAGCCTGCATGTGCTCGAGGTGTTGTTCTTCAACGCCAGCCTGCGTGGGCGCAGCCACCGTTGGTTCGACCGCTTGCAGATCCTGCTGACGGGGATCTTCCATGTCATGTCCATTCCTCGTGCGCAGGAGGCGCCGCGCAATGCGTAATCTGATGTTGCTGGCGGTGTTGGCCGCGCCCTTGGCCCAGGCCGAAAGCCTTGAAGTGGCTTCCAATTCCATGCTGCGCTTGCCCGACAAGTCGGCCAGCGTGCACCTTGAGTCCCTGCGCGTGGCCGACTCGGCGACGCTGCTTTTGCCTGCCACGCTCACCGAGTTGAAGGTCGATCACCTGCAACTGGGGCGTGAGGCGCGTATCGCCATTGCTCCCGCTGACTACCCGCTGCGCATTGAAGCACGCAGTGCCCGGCTGGGTGAGGGCAGCCAGATCAGTGCCCCGGGTGCGCCAGGCACCTACCAGCGTGCGGCCCGTTCCGGGCGAAGCCTGGACTTGAAGCTGGATGAGTTAGAGGCCGAGCAACTGTCGATCGATGCCCGAGGCGGTGCCGGCGCGCCGGGTTATGCAGGCCTCGATGGTGCCAACGGCCAAGCCGGGGGCTGCACCTGGGGCCAAGCCAGCCGCGGTGCCAATGGCGATGATGGCGGCAACGGGCATGACGGTGCGGCGGGTGGGCGAATTCGCCTGAGTGTGCCGCAGGGCTTTGCTCAATCGCGCATTGTGGTGCGCCTGGATGGCGGTGCCCCGGGCCAGGCTGGCACAGCGGGCAAGGCAGGCAAAGGCGGGGCGAGTAAAGGGTGTTTGGTCTATCGCACCGATGCCGGTGCCAGCGGGCGGGCGGGGCAACCGGGCCAGCCAGGCCTGGCCGGTGCCTCGGGTGAGTTGATTCTGCAGCGCCTTTGACCCGCGCGGGCGGCGCGGCCCAGGGGGCGCGTCGCCTACAGCACCCACCGCGAGCTGGCCACTGCCACCACCGCGATGCCCAGCAGCAGGTTGATGCCGACCATCCGTCGAATCCTGCCCAGTACCGCGGCCCCCGCCGCCCAGTCCTCGGCCTGCACGGCTGTTTTCAGCTCTGGCAGCAGCAAGGCCTGGATGCGCATGAACAGGGCGAACATGGCAATGCCGCCACCGATCATCACATGCACGTACTTGGGCGCGGTCTCGAAGCCTGTGAAGCGCATGTGCAACATGCCGATACCACTGATCGCCAAAATCGCGACAGCCAACCAGACCCATCTGAAGAAGCGTCGGAAAACTTCCACCCACAACCGCAGGCGCGCAGGCCCGTCGAGGGCTGCAACCGTTGCCGGGCGCAGCACTAGCCAGGCGAAGAACATGCCGCCGACCCAGACCAACGCGGCCAGGACATGCAGTGTGTAGGGGAGGGCAAAGGCAAGCATCCGGATCTCCATGCGGCATAAAGGGCAATAGCGGGGTATGATAGCCGCCCATGCGAAACACTGAAAATATATCCAGCCCTCCGGGCGCCTGCAGACCATGATCAGCAACGAACTCAAAGCCACCATCCAGGGCGCCTACTCGCGTTTTCTCGAAGCCAAGAGCCTCAAGCCGCGCTACGGCCAGCGCCTGATGATCGCCGAAGTGGCCAAGGTGCTCGGCGACATCGCCTGCGACGATGAAGGCCGCCGTGCCGGCGAGCCTGCCGTTGTCGCCGTCGAGGCGGGTACCGGTACCGGCAAGACGGTCGCCTATGCGTTGGCCGCGATCCCGGCCGCCAAGGCTGCCGGCAAGCGCCTGGTCATCGCCACCGCGACCGTCGCCCTGCAAGAGCAGATCGTCTTCAAGGACCTGCCCGACCTGATGCGCAGCAGCGGGCTCAATTTCAGCTTCGCCCTGGCCAAGGGGCGCGGCCGCTACCTGTGCCTGTCCAAGCTCGATGTGCTGCTGCAAGAAGGCCACGCACAATCGGCCACCGCGCAGTTGTTCGAGGAAGAAGGCTTCCACATCGAAGTCGACGAGCGCAGCCAGAAACTGTTCAACAGCATGATCGAGAAACTGGCGGGCAACCGCTGGGACGGCGACCGCGACAGCTGGTCCGAAGCCCTGGAAGACCAGGACTGGGCACGCCTGACGACCGATCACAGCCAATGCACTGGCCGCCACTGCCCGAACTTCCAGCAGTGCGTGTTCTATAAAGCGCGCGAGGGCATGGGCAAAGTCGACGTGATCGTCACCAACCATGACATGGTCCTGGCTGACCTGGCCCTGGGGGGCGGCGCGGTGTTGCCCGACCCACGCGACACCATGTACGTGTTCGACGAAGGCCACCACCTGCCAGACAAAGCCATTGGCCACTTCGCGCATTACTCGCGCCTGCGCTCCACGGCCGACTGGCTGGAGCAGACCGCCAAGAACCTCACCAAGCTGCTGGCTCAGCACCCGTTGCCGGGTGACCTGGGCAAACTGATCGAACAGGTGCCGGAGCTGGCACGGGAGATCCGCACCCAGCAGCAGTTCATGTTCACCCTGTGCGAACAGGTCGCGGACTTCCGCCCCAGTGAAGACACCGAGGGCCGTGAACGCCCGCGCTATCGCTTCGAAGGGGGCGTGGTGCCGGAGCAGATCCGCGAGGTGGGCATCGAACTGAAAAAGGGCTTCGCCCGCCTCAACGACCTGTTCACTCGCCTGGCCGACCTGCTGAAGGAAGGCATGGACGGTGAAGTGAATATCGGTATCGCCAGCCACCAGGCCGAAGAATGGTACCCGCTGTTCGGCAGCCTGGTGACCCGCGCACAGGGCAACTGGGAGCTGTGGACGGCCTTCACCGCCGAAGACCCCGAAGACAGCCCACCCATGGCACGTTGGCTGACCCTGGCCGAAAGTGGGGCGTTGTTCGACATCGAAGTCAACGCCAGCCCCATTCTCGCCGCCGAAATGCTCCGTCGCAGCCTGTGGAGTGTCGCCCACGGCGCGCTGGTGACCTCGGCCACGCTCACTGCCCTGGGCAAGTTCGACCGCTACCGCATGCGTTCGGGCCTGCCGCGTGATGCCGTTACCTGCGTGGTCCCCAGCCCGTTCGTGCATGGCGATGCCGGCCTGCTGCGGGTGCCCGACCTGGGCGCCGACCCACGTGATGCGGCGGCGCACACCGCCGCCATCATCCGCGAATTACCCAACATGCTCGATGATGCCCGCGGTGCGCTGGTGCTGTTCTCGTCGCGCAAGCAGATGCAGGATGTGTTCGACGGCCTGGACCGGGACTGGCGCAAGCTGGTGCTGATCCAGGGCAACCTGTCCAAGCAGGAAACCCTGAACAAGCACAAGGCGCGGGTCGATGACGGCCAGCACAGCGTGTTGTTCGGCTTGGCCAGCTTTGCCGAAGGTGTCGATTTGCCCGGTGCCTATTGCGAGCATGTGGTGATCGCCAAGATCCCCTTCGCCGTGCCCGACGACCCGGTCGAGGCGGCCCTGGCCGAGTGGATCGAAGCCCGCGGCGGTAACCCGTTCATGGAAATTGCCGTGCCGGATGCCTCGTTGCGGTTGATCCAGGCCTGTGGCCGGTTGCTGCGGACCGAGCAGGATCGCGGCGTCATCACCTTGCTCGATCGGCGCTTGGTCACCCAGCGCTACGGCAAGGCTATTCTCAATGCGCTGCCGCCCTTCCGGCGGGAGATTTCCTGACGGCCGGAGCACACTGCTCCGGCTTGTTGTCCATCACTCAGTCTTGGGCTCACGAGGGCCCTGAAGGAGAGCCCCAGCCCTATGGTCCGCCGTACCCTGCCTGTCGTATTCGCCCTGTTGTTCAGCTCGCCCTTGCTGGCCGGGCAGCAGACGCTGTTCAGCTTCGTGCGCCCGGCCTCGGTGGTCAACGTGGTGACCGAAGATGCCGGCATGCCGCAGTACAACGCAGAGCAAACGGCCGGGGGGGAGGTGCTGCGGCGTGTGGTGTTCAACCCGGTCGAGCGGCCGACCCTGCGCCTGAGCCCGCAAAGCGGTGCCTGGGACTGGTCGGCCGGGCAGTTCCTGACCTTGCGCCTGCAAAGCGCCATGGATTGGGCGCTGACTGTGGATGTCACCGTGCTGGGCACTGATGGCCGCACGCTGACCAGCCGCATCGACCTGCCAGCCGGGCCGGCCCAGACGGTGATGGTGCCGCTCACGGCCACCTCGCCGTTGAGCCAGGGTATGCGCGCTGGCCCGCCAATGCCGTGGACGTATGCCGGCCAGCGCCTGCTGCTGACCAGTAGCGCGGGCGCGGTAGACCTCAAGCAAGTGGCCTCTGTCAGCCTGACGATCCCCAACCCCAAGGTGGCGCAGAGCCTGCTGATCGAGAAAGTGGGTATTCAGGATGACGACCAGGCCTACAAAGCGGCCTACCACGAGCTGATCGATGCTTATGGCCAGTCCACGCGTGGCCAATGGCCTGAAAAAATCGGCAGCGACGAGCAGCTCAAGGCTGCCGATGTGCGCGAACAGCAGCAACTCAAGGGCTGGCTGGCAGAGCTTGGCAAGCAGCCCCTGGACACCTATGGCGGGCTGCTGGACGGGGCGGCGTTCGAGGCCAAGGGCTTTTTCCGAACCGAGAAGCGTGATGGGCGCTGGTACCTGGTAACGCCGGATGGCCACCCGTTCTACTCGCTGGGTGTCAACGCCGTAGCCGCGGATGGCGGGCGCACCTACGTCGAAGGCCGTGACGGCATGTTCAAGGCGCTGCCCGGCGATAATGATCCGCTGGCGGCGTTCTATGGCAAGGGTAACAACGACGACGGCAATGCCTCGTCGCAAGGGCGCAACTTCAAGCAGGGGCGTTGGTTCGACTTCTATGCCGCCAATATCCAGCGCACCTATGGCAAACCTTGCCCGCCCAGCGTTGAGGGGCAGCCTGCAGTAGAGTGCCCGCCATTCGTGCTGGATGCCTCGCGCTGGCAGACGCACGCGCTCGATCGCCTGCAAGCCTGGGGTTTCAACACCCTGGGTAACTGGAGCGATTCGGCGTTGGGCCAGGCCAAGCGCATGCCCTACACCTTGCCGCTGTCGATTGTCGGTGACTATGCCAGCATCAGCACGGGCATGGACTGGTGGGGCAGCATGCCCGACCCCTTCGACCCCCGGTTCGCCATGGCCACTGAGCGCGCGGTCGCCATCGCCGCCCGGGACCACCGTGATGACCCGTGGCTGATCGGCTACTTCGCTGACAACGAGCTGGCCTGGGCCGCACCGGGCAATGACCCCAAGGCCCGCTACGGGCTGGCCTACGGCACACTGCGCCTGACCACCGACGTGCCCGCCAAGCGCGCCTTCCTCAAGCAACTGCGGGACAAATACCGCAACCAGGAGGGCCTGTCCAAGGCGTGGGGGATTGAACTGTCCGCCTGGGAGCTGATGGAAGACCCCGGTTTCGAGGCCCCCTTGCCCAACCCGGAGCACCCGGAAATCGAGCGGGATTACCAGTACTTCCAGCAGGTGTTCGCCGAGACCTATTTCAAGACCATCGCCGATTCGTTGAAGTGGCACGCGCCCAATCACCTGCTGCTCGGCGGCCGCTATGCGGTGAGCACGCCAGAAGCGGTGAAGGCCTGCGCGGAGTTCTGCGACGTGCTGAGTTTCAACTTCTATACCCTCAAGCCTGAGGACGGTTACGACTTCGCCCGCCTTGCCGAGCTGGACAAGCCGGTGCTGGTGTCCGAGTTCCAGTTCGGCTCCCGCGACCGTGGGCCGTTCTGGCCGGGGCCGTTGGAGGTGGCGCGTGAAGAAGACCGTGGGCCGGCCTATGGCAACTTCCTCAAGGCCGCGTTGGCGCAGCCGATGATCGTCGGTGCGCATTGGTTCCAGTACCTGGACCAACCGGCCAGTGGGCGGCTGCTCGATGGTGAGAACGGGCACCTGGGGCTGGTGGCCATCACTGATGTGCCCTACCCAGGGTTCGTTGAGGCGGTGCGTAAAAACAACCAGCAGGCCATTGGTCAGTTGCGCGCGCAGTTGGCCAAGCCGCAGCCGTGAGCCATCGGGGCCGTCAAACGGCCCCTTTACCTGCGACCACCCAGCCTAAGCCAGTTTGCAAAACCGCCAACTACTGAAACAATGCACGCCATTTTCAGAAGGTCGTACGGAGAACAGTGGGTGCAGATCCAGGGTCACTATGAGCTGAAGTTCGAGGCGGTGCGTGAAGCCTTCGCCGAGTTGTTCGATGATCCCCAGGAGCGTGGCGCGGCGCTGTGCATCCAGGTGGGCGGCGAGACCGTGATCGACCTGTGGGCGGGCAGCAGCGACAAGGACGGGCAGCAGGCCTGGCACAGCGACACCATCGCCAACCTGTTCTCCTGCACCAAGACTTTCACCGCCGTCACCGCCTTGCAACTGGTAGGCGAGGGCAAATTGGCGCTGGATGTTCCGGTCGCGCATTACTGGCCCGAATTCGCTCAGGCCGGCAAGCAGTCCATCACCCTGCGCCAGTTGCTCAGCCATCGCGCTGGCCTGCCGGCCATCCGTGAGTTGCTGCCTGCCGAGGCGTTGTATGACTGGCAGGCGATGGTCGATGCCTTGGCCGCCGAAACCCCGTGGTGGGCGCCCGGCACCGAACACGGCTACGCCGCCATCACTTATGGCTGGCTGATCGGGGAGCTGATCCGCCGTGCAGACGGCCGTGGCCCAGGCGATTCGATCGTGGCCCGTACGGCCCGGCCGTTGGGGCTGGACTTCCATGTCGGCCTGGCGGATGACGAGTTTTACCGTGTGGCGCATATCGCACGCGGCAAAGGTAACCCCGGCGATGCCGCGGCCCAGCGCTTGCTGCAGGTGACCATGCGTGAGCCCGAGGCGCTGTCGACCCGTGCGTTCACCAACCCGCCAGCGATTCTCACCAGTACCAACAAGCCCGAGTGGCGGCGCATGCAGCAACCGGCGGCCAATGGCCACGGCAATGCCCGCAGCCTGGCAGGCTTCTATGCCGGGCTGCTCGATGGCAGCCTGCTCGAGTCCGAACTGCTCGACGAACTCACCCGCGAGCACAGTATCGGCCAGGATCGCACCTTGCTGACCCAGACCCGTTTCGGCCTGGGCTGCATGCTTGACCAGCCCGAGGTGGCCAATGCCACCTTTGGCCTCGGTGCCCGTGCGTTCGGGCATCCCGGCGCGGGCGGCTCAGTAGGTTTCGCGGACCCAGAGCACGATGTGGCATTCGGTTTTGTGGTCAATACCCTTGGCCCGTATGTGCTCATGGACCCGAGAGCCCAGAAGTTGGTCCGCGTCCTTGCCAGTTGCCTTTGATCGGGTAATGCGGGTATTGGCTGACCCCTTTGACTATCCTCAATGTCTACGCGTTAAGTGCGTTGGCAAAATTTCCTTCTATTTCATGGTGTATCGCTGATGTCTTCACATAAAACCTTAGCACTCGCCCTGTGCCTGACCGCCGTTACCGGCTGCGCCAGCCACTCCCCGGACGCCGCGAAGGACAGTGGTTTCAACTGGTGGCCTTTTGGGTCGGACCAGGTTGCCGAGCAGGAAGTGAAGCAAGCCGTCACCGAAAAGGTCGCCAAGGCCGATGCCAAGTCCGAAAGCGCAAGCCGCTGGTGGTGGCCGTTTGGCGGCGACGACACGGCCAAAGGGCCTGTTGTACCGAAGATCGACCAGAAAGCCACCCAAGCCTGGTTGGACGAATACGAGCCCAAGCTGCGTGAAGCGATCAAGGACAGCAAGCTGGAACTGGAGCGCCGTGACAACGTGCTGGCGGTGACCATTCCGGTGGACAGCTCCTACAACCCTGATCGCCCGAACATGCTGCTGCCGATGACCCTGGGCCCGATCACCCGTGTGGCCAAGACCGTCGAGGGCGATTCCAAGACCGCCGTGTTGGTGCTGGGCCATGCCGACAGCAGCGGTGTTGCAGCGGCTAACCAGAAGCTCAGCCTGGAGCGCGCCGCCTCGGTGTCGGCGATTTTCCGCCTCAGCGGCCTGCAACGTGATCGCCTGAGCCTGAAGGGGATGGGGTCGGTAATGCCGCGCGCCGCCAACGACAGCGCCGAAGGCCGTGCACTGAACCGCCGTGTGGAATTGCTGCTGACGCCACAGAACACCATGCTCGCGCTGCTGGCCAAGTACCAACAGGCCGCGCCGGCACCGACCCCAGCGTCGATGGTCGCAGTGCAAGATGCCAAGGCACCTGCCGCCAAGGCCGTCAGCACCAAACCGGCTGCCAAGGCCGCTGCCAAACCGGCCGCGAAAAAGCCTGTCGCCAAGGCCAAGGCACCCGCCAAGACGGCTGCAAAAAGCAAAGCCGCGCCGGCCAAGCCCGCTGCCAAGAAGGCGACCACCGACAAGAAAGTAGCCGCCAACAGCCCTGCGAAGACCAACTGATCGTCAAGGAAACGCAGCCATGACTCAAACCCTGGCCGATATGCGCCGCGACTACACCCGTGATGGCCTGGCAGAAGCCCAGGCCCCGGGGGAGCCGTTCGCTTTGTTCCACCAGTGGTTCGCCGATGCGGTGAAGACTGAACAACCCCCGGTCGAGGCCAACGCCTTGACCCTCGCCACGGTCGATGGCGAGGGCCGGCCCCATTGCCGCGTCTTGCTGCTCAAGGGGCTCGATGACCGTGGTTTTACCTTCTTCACCAACTACGAAAGTGCCAAGGGCCAGCAACTGCAGGCCAACCCTTTCGCCGCCATGACGTTCTTCTGGCCGGCGCTGGAGCGCCAGGTACGTATCGAAGGGCGTGTGGAAAAGGTCACGGCCAAGGAGTCGGACGACTACTACCAGGTGCGACCGCTGGGCAGCCGCCTGGGGGCTTGGGCCTCGCCGCAAAGCCAGGTAATAACCGGCCGCGAAGCGTTGGAAGCGCTGGTAAAGGCGACCGAGGCGCGGTTCTGTGACACTCAGCCGCATTGCCCCGAGCACTGGGGAGGGTACCGTCTGTTGCCTGAGCGTATCGAGTTCTGGCAGGGGCGGGCGAGCCGCCTGCATGACCGGTTGAATTACCGCCTGGTCGATGGGCAATGGCTGCGAGAGCGGCTGGCACCCTGAGATCCTGGGGCTGCTTTGCAGCCCATCGCGACACAAGGCCGCTCCTACAGGAGATCGTGTATCCAGCAACTGGCGCGTTCCCCTGTAGGAGCGGCCTTGTGTCGCGATGGGCCGCAACGCGGCCCCAGCGATCGATCAGGTTACCTCGTATAAGCCGCCGCCTCCCGCTCCAACCACGTCGCCAGCGCCTTGCGCTTGACCTTCTCTTTGCGTGCCTGCTCCAGCCGCTGCAACATATAGTCACGCTTCTGCGCATCCTTCCCGGCCAGCGATAGCGCCAGGTCGCGGTCCATCCAGCGGCGCATGCGCACATACAGCCACCCATGGAAGTACAGCCCTGCGACAGTTGTCACCACGACGATGAAGTAATCCATGGCTATCCTTGGTCTCACTTGAAAGGCCCCACGATACAGTCCATGCAGGCTGTACCCAGGCTGAATGAAAACAATTTTATTGCGTCTGCGTCGTGACAGCCGTCAACGCGCAGCGTCTAATGGACACCGATGACTTTTGGAGATTTTACCTATGCGTAAATCCGCTTTGCTGGTGGCGACCTTTACCACCATGTCGCTGTTGCTGGGGGGCTGTGCCTCGAGCCTGACCGGCGATAGCTACTCCCGTGATGAGGCCCGTCGCGTGCAGACAGTGCGTATGGGTACCATCGAATCCCTCCGTCCGGTCAAGATCGAAGGCACCAAGACCCCAATCGGCGGTGGCGCTGGCGCCATTGTCGGTGGCGTTGCCGGCAGTGCAGTCGGTGGTGGCCGCGGCAGCATCGTTGCTGCCGTAATTGGTGCAGTGGCCGGTGGCCTGGCAGGTTCTGCCGCCGAGGAAGGCATCACTCGCACCCAGGGTGTTGAAATCACCGTGCGTGAAGATGACGGCAGCATGCGTGCCTATGTGCAGGCCGTTCAGGAAAATGAGATTTTCCGGGTTGGCGACCGTGTTCGCATCATGACCGTTGACGGTACCAGCCGCGTCTCGCACTGAGCCTTGACCCGGTTGTAGCGCAACAATAAAAAACCCCGACATGGCCACGCCAGTCGGGGTTTTTTAATGCCACTGTTTTAGTTTGCGAGGGGTTTGCGGCTGGCCATGGCAGTGACGGCATAGCCGATGACCGCGGCGAAGAACGAGCCCGTAAGGATGCCCATGCGGTCCATGCCCGCGTAATCGCTACTGCCTGGCACGAATGCCAGCGAGCCCACGAACAAGCTCATGGTGAAGCCGATGCCACAGAGGATCGCCACCCCCAGCAATTGCCCCCAGTTTGCGCCTGCCGGCAACGCGGCCATGCCAAGTTTGATCGCCACCCAGGTCAGGCCGAACACCCCTACCGTCTTACCCAACAGCAAGCCGACAGTGATACCCAGCGGTACTGGATGAGTGAAGCTGTCCAGGTTCATGCCTGCCAGCGAAACACCGGCGTTGGCGAAGGCGAACAGCGGCAGAATGGCGTAGGCAACCCAAGGGTGCAGGGCATGCTCCAGGGACAGCAGCGGCGACGTTTCGGCGTTGCGGGTGCGCAGTGGGATGCACAGCGCCAGGGCGACACCCGCCAGCGTGGCGTGAACACCGCTCTTGAGCACGCACACCCAAAGCACCAGGCCGATGATCAGGTAGGGCCCGAGTTTGACCACGCCAAGGCGGTTCATGGCCAGCAGCGCTACCAGGCAGGCGCCGGCCAGCAGCAGCGAGACGCTCGACAAGGTGCCCGAATAGAACAGGGCAATGACAATGATCGCACCCAGGTCATCGATGATCGCCAGGGTCATCAGGAACAGCTTCAGCGAGACCGGTACGCGCTTGCCCAGCAGTGCCAGCACGCCAAGGGCGAAGGCAATGTCGGTGGCGGTGGGGATGGCCCAGCCGGCGACCGCAGCCGGGTCGTCGCGGTTGATGAACCAGTAGATCAGTGCGGGTATCACCATGCCACCCACCGCAGCGGTAGCGGGCAGGACTATCTGCGAGGGCTTGGAGAGGTGGCCGTCGACCACCTCGCGCTTGACCTCCAGGCCGATGAGCAGGAAGAACAGCGCCATCAGGCCGTCGTTGATCCACAGCAGCAAGGGCTTGGCGATTTCCAGCGCGCCAACTTTGACCGCCACCGGGACGTCGAGCAGGCCGTTGTACAGGTAGGACAAAGGTGAGTTGTTGATGACCAGCGCAAGAACGGCCGCGGCGATCAGCAGCAGACCGCTGGCAGCTTCGAGCTGAAAGAATCGGGTGAAGAGGCTACGCACGGGCTATGGGCTCTCCCTGAGAGATTAAGGATGGAACGGGCGTACACCCTAGCCTGTGGCGATATGCTTTAAAACAAAAACTATATTCGTTTTTGTTATATGTTATTGCTGCCTAGGCTGTGGCAAGCCTAGACGGTGTTGCGGAATGCGTGGGTAGGGGAAATCCGATTAGCTCTGCAGGCTTTTCTGGCACTGCAGAGCCCCGCAGACTCGATTCCGTGTAGGAGCAGCCTTGCGCTGCGAAGAGGCCAGTGGCAGCACATAGCGCTTCGCTGCTTTCACCGGCCTCTTCGCAGCACAAGGCTGCTCCTACCAGAAGCGGGCCTTATGCGTTCAGCCCGAGCATATCCCGCGCCACCGCCTCGGCAATACGAATGCCATCGACGCCAGCGGACAGAATACCGCCCGCATAACCCGCACCTTCGCCTGCTGGGAACAGCCCCTTCAGGTTCAGGCTCTGGAAGTCCTCACCCCGGGTAATGCGCAGCGGCGAAGACGTGCGCGTCTCGATGCCGGTCAGTACAGCATCGTGCAGGTTGTAGCCCTTGATCTGCCGATCGAATGCCGGCAGTGCTTCGCGGATCGCCTCGATGGCGAAGTCCGGCAAGCTCGGCGCCAGGTCGCCCAGGGTCACGCCCGGTTTATAAGACGGTTCGACACTGCCCAGGGCCGTGGACGGCCTGCCGGCCACGAAGTCGCCAACCAACTGCGCCGGTGCCTGGTAGTTGCTGCCACCCATCACGTAGGCGTGGGCTTCCAGGCGCTCCTGCAGCTCGATACCGGCCAACGGGCCACCCGGGTAGTCGCGTTCCGGGTCGATGCCGACGACGATGCCGGAGTTGGCATTACGTTCGTTACGCGAGTACTGGCTCATGCCGTTGGTAACGACGCGGCCAGGCTCGCTGGTGGCCGCGACCACGGTGCCGCCTGGGCACATGCAGAAGCTGTACACCGAACGGCCGTTCTTGGCGTGGTACACAAGTTTGTAGTCGGCGGCGCCGAGCTTCGGGTGGCCGGCGTACTTGCCCAGGCGCGCCTTGTCGATCAGCGTTTGCGGGTGCTCGATACGGAAGCCGACCGAGAAGGGCTTGGCCTCCATGAACACGCCCTTGGCGTGCAGCATGCGGAACGTGTCGCGGGCACTGTGGCCCAGGGCCAGGACCACATGGCGCGAATGCAGCTGCTCGCCGCTTTCCAATACCACGCCGGTCAGTTGCCCATCATCGGTCAGCAGGTCGGTGACTTTCTCCTGGAAGCGCACTTCGCCGCCCAGGGCGATGATGTCCTGACGCATCTGCTCGACCATACCGGTCAGGCGGAAGGTACCGATGTGCGGCTTGTTGATGTAGAGAATCTCATCGGGCGCACCGGCCTTGACGAACTCTTCCAGCACCTTGCGGCCGTGGTGCAGCGGGTCCTTGATCTGGCTGTACAGCTTGCCGTCGGAGAACGTCCCGGCGCCGCCTTCGCCGAACTGCACGTTGGACTCCGGGTTGAGCACGCTTTTGCGCCACAGGCCCCAGGTGTCCTTGGTGCGCTGGCGCACTTCTTTGCCGCGCTCGAGGATGATCGGCTTGAAGCCCATCTGCGCCAGCAACAGGCCGGCAAAGATGCCGCAGGGGCCGAAGCCGACCACGATCGGGCGTTGCTCGACCTCGGCAGGGGCGTGGCCGACGTACTTGTAGGTAACGTCAGGCGCGACGCCGATGTTGCGATCGTCTGCGAATGTGCGAAGCAGCTCGGCTTCGTTGCTGGCTTCGAGGTCGATGGTGTAGATGAACAGCAGTTCGCTGTTTTTCTTGCGTGCGTCGTAGCTGCGCTTGAACAGGTTGAAGCTGAGCAATTGCTCATCGCGGATGCCCAGGCGCTGGACGATGGCTTCGCGCAGGGCTTCGTCAGGGTGGTCCAGGGGCAGCTTCAGTTCGGTGATTCGTAGCATGGCAGGGTCCAGTATCCCGGCCATGGGCGGCCGGCGGCTTTACACAAACCGCCAAGTATAAGCTGTTCGCCGCCCTGACTGGCAGGATAAAAGCGCCCGGCGATCAGTTGTCGCGTGCACCACCGTAGTAACCGCAGCCTTGTAGGGTCTTGCCATCGATGCGCAGCTCGGCGCGCAAGTGACGGACTGCCCCGGTCGCGCTGTCCACGCAGCGTTGCGGTGCGACCCAAAGCTCCACGTGCTGGCCGTTGGCTTCGCTGGTCAGGGTCAGGCCGCCACCGGGTACTTCTTCTTCCAGGAACGGCAGGGGCAGCGGCGCCTGGCCTACGCGGTTGACGACCATGCCTTTGCCGCTGGCTTTGATGTCCCAGTCGGGTTCGTGGCCGTTGGCACGTAGGGTCAGTTGTTTGAAGTTGGGGTCTTCACAGGCCCGGGTCGAGGGCTCCAGGCGGTACAGGCGGCGGACGTCGAGCTGGCCGTCGGTGTTGGCCTGCTTGCTGCCGGTCAGGCGGCCGCGCACGTCGGCGAACAGCTTGTCGCCAGCATCCTTGGCGAGGTTGGCGGCTTCCTGCAGGATGCCGGTGCTGGCGGCGTCGTTGATCACGAAACGGCGGCTTTCATTACAGGGTTTGAACAGCAACTGGCCCCCGGCGGCGCTCAGTTCGCCCTGCATGCGCGTGGTGCCGATGTTCGGGTCGGCCGGCGTGGCAGCCATGAGCTGGCAGCCGGCGAACAGGGGCAGCATGGCGGCGAGCAGCAGGGAGGGGGTGAGGCGCATGGGGCGGGCTCCGGCGATCGTTGCAAAAGAGCTGGCCACGTTACTCAGGGTGCGCGGCGATCACAAGCTTTGTTGATAGCCTGTGCCGGCCTCTTCGCGGGTAAACCCGCTCCCACAGGTACTGCACAGCTTTCAAAGTCTCTGCTGGTCTGTGGGGGCGGTTTTACCCGCGAAGAGGCCGGCACAGGCCATATAAATGCAGCAGGTAGAACAAAGGGCCCGAAGGCCCTTTGCTCATCAACCACCCAGGTAGGCGTCACGCACCTTCGGGTCACTCAGCAGCGCTTCCCCCGTGCCCTGCATCACCACCCGTCCGTTTTCCAGTACATAGGCACGGTCAGCGATCTTCAGCGCCTGGTTGGCGTTCTGCTCCACCAGGAACACGGTCACGCCGTCACGGCGCAGCTGTTCGATGATGTCGAAGATCTGCTGGATGATGATCGGGGCCAGGCCCAGCGATGGCTCGTCGAGCAACAGCAGCTTGGGCTTGCTCATCAGCGCCCGGCCAATGGCGAGCATCTGCTGCTCGCCACCGGACATGGTGCCGCCGCGCTGGATATAGCGCTCCTTCAGCCGCGGGAACAGCTGCAAGACCTTGTCCAGCTGCTCCTGGTAATCGCCCTTGTCGGTGAAGAAACCACCCATGGCGAGGTTCTCTTCGACCGTCAGGCGGGCGAACACGCGGCGCCCTTCGGGGACTACGGCGATGCTCTTGCGCATGATATGCGAGGAGGTCTGGCCGACCAGTTCTTCACCCAGGTACTTGATGCTGCCACTGTGCGCCTGCGGCGAGCCGCACAAGGTCATCAGCAGGGTCGACTTGCCTGCGCCGTTGGCGCCGATCAAGGTGACGATCTCGCCCTGGTTGATTTCCACGTTGACGCTGTGCAGTGCCTGGATCTTGCCGTAGAAGGTGGAAACGTTCTCGAACTTCAGCATTTACGCTTCCCCCAGGTAAGCCTTGATCACATCAGGATTGTCGCGAATCTGCTCCGGCGTGCCGTCGGCCAGGGGGGTGCCCTGGTTGATCACCACGATATGGTCGGAGATGCTCATCACCAGCTTCATGTCGTGCTCGATCAGCAGCACGGTGACGTTGTGTGATTCGCGCAGGTAGGCGATCAGGGCCTTGAGGTCTTCGGTCTCTTTCGGGTTCAGGCCTGCTGCCGGTTCGTCGAGCATGATGATCCGTGGCTGGGTCATCATGCAGCGGGCGATTTCCAGGCGGCGTTGCTGGCCGTAGGCGAGGGTGCCGGCGGTGCGGTTGGCGAATTCGGTCAGGTTGACCTTCTCCAGCCAGTACTGCGCGCGTTCCATGGCTTCCTTCTCGCTGCGGCGGAAGCTCGGGGTCTTGAACAGGCCTGCGAAGAAGTTGGTGTTCAGGTGCCGGTGCTGGGCGATCAGCAGGTTCTCCAGCGCGGTCATTTCCTTGAACAGGCGCACGTTCTGGAAGGTCCGTACCACGCCCTTGCGGGCGATCTGGTGGCCGGCCAGGCCCTGGATCGGCTGGCCATCGAGCAGGATGGTGCCGCCGCTGGGCTTGTAGAAGCCGGTCAGGCAGTTGAACACGGTGGTCTTGCCAGCGCCGTTCGGGCCGATCAGCGCCACCACTTGTTTTTCTTTGACGGTCAGGGCCACGCCGTTGACCGCCAACAAGCCGCCGAAGCGCATGCTCAGGCCGCTGACTTGCAGAATTTCGCGGCTCATCGACGCAGCTCCATGTGTGGACGTTGCATAGGCAGCAGGCCTTGCGGACGCCAGATCATCATCAACACCATCAGCGCACCGAACATCAGCATCCGGTATTCGCTGAACTCACGCATCAGCTCAGGCAGCAGGATCATCACGATGGCCGCGAGAATCACGCCCAGTTGTGAGCCCATGCCGCCGAGCACGACGATGGCGAGGATGATCGCCGATTCGATGAAGGTGAACGACTCGGGGGTCACCAGGCCTTGGCGAGCCGCGAAGAAGCTGCCGGCGAAACCGGCGAAGCAGGCACCCAGGGTGAATGCCGAGAGCTTGATCACGGTAGGGTTCAGGCCCAGTGCGCGGCAGGCGATTTCGTCTTCACGCAAGGCTTCCCAGGCACGACCGATCGGCATGCGCAGCAGGCGGTTGATGACGAACAGCGCCAGCAAGGCCAGCAGCAGTGCTACCAGGTAGAGGAAGATCACCTTGTTGATCGAGTTGTATTCCAGCCCGAAGAACTCGTGGAAGGTCTGCATGCCCTCGGCGGCACGGCGTTCGAAGGTCAGGCCGAAAAACTCTGGTTTGGGGATGTTGCTGATGCCGTTAGGGCCGCCGGTCCAGTCGGTGAGGTTACGCAGGAACAGGCGGATGATCTCGCCGAAGCCCAGGGTCACGATCGCCAGGTAGTCGCCGCGCAAGCGCAGCACCGGGAAGCCGAGCAGGAAGCCAAAGGTGGCGGCCATCAGGCCGGCGATCGGCAGGCAGACCCAGAAGCTCCAGCCCAGGTAATGCGACAGCATGGCATAGCTGTAGGCACCTACGGCGTAGAAGCCCACATAACCCAGGTCGAGCAGGCCCGCGAGGCCGACCACGATGTTCAGGCCCAGGCCCAGCAACACGTAGATCAGAATCAGCGTGGCGATGTCGACCGCACCGCGCGAGCCGAAGAACGGCCAGACCAGCGCAGCCACGATCAGCCCCATGATGATCCAGCGTTGGGTCTTGGGCAGGGTCAGGTAGTTGCTCACCGCAGGCGGGACCAGCTTGCGATCCGAGCGGCGGCCCATGACCGAACTCCACTGCTTGTCGAACAGCACGCGCAGGAACATCAGCACCGAGCAGACGGCGATGATGCTGATGGTGAACGACCCTTGGCTGTGCACGGCCAGGCTGATGCCGTCGATGCTCAGTTTCAGGCCGAGCACCGGGAAGGCCACGGCCCAGACCAGCAAGGCGCTGAAGAACGCCTGTTTGAGATTTTTGTTCATACTTTTTCAACCTCCGGGCGGCCCAGGATGCCGGTCGGCCGGAACAGCAGGACAAGTACCAAGAGACCGAATGCCACCACATCCTTGTACTGGTCGCCGAAAATGTCGGCGCCGAAGGCTTCGGCCACACCCAGCACCAGCCCACCGAGCATGGCGCCCGGAATGCTGCCGATGCCACCCAGCACAGCGGCGGTGAAGGCTTTGAGGCCCACCAGGAAGCCGGCGTTGGGGTTGATCACCCCGTACTGCATGCTCAGCAGCACGGCCGCCACAGCCGCCAGTGCGGCACCGATGACGAAGGTGAGGGCGATGATGTTGTTGGTGTTGATGCCCAGCAGGTTGGCCATCTTGATGTCCTCGGCGCAGGCACGGCAGGCGCGGCCCAGGCGGGAACGGGAGATGAACAGGGTAAGCAGCGTCATGGCCACCAGGGTGACGACGAACACCAGGATCTGCATGTAGCTGATCAGTACTTCTTCAGCACCGCCTGGCCCGAAGGAGAAACTCCCAGGGATCAGGTTGGGGATGGATTTGTCCTTGGAGTCCTGCGAAAGCAAGACGGTGTTCTGCAGGAAAATCGACATGCCGATGGCGGAAATCAGCGGGATCAGACGGTTGCTGTTGCGCAGGGGGCGGTAGGCAACCCGTTCGATGCTGTAACCATAGGCACTGGTGACGAAGATCGTCGCGACGAAGGCGACGGTCATCAGGATCGGCAGCGAATGGATACCCATCATGGCCAGGCCCGCCAGGGCGATGAAGGCCACGTAGGAACCGATCATGTATACCTCGCCGTGGGCGAAGTTGATCATGCCAATGATGCCGTACACCATCGTGTAACCGATGGCGATCAAGGCATAGGTGCTGCCGATGGTCAATCCATTAACCAGTTGTTGGAAGAAATGGTAGATCTCAGGCATTACAGCGCTCCTAAAAACCTGATTTGCATTTCACTGGCAGGGGTACGGCCAGGAAACCGCGGGTGACGGTTTTAAGATTTTCAGGTGGACCGGCCCCCGGATCGCGGGGATCAGGCCCATGAACCTCGTAAAACAAAGCCCACTGCTCGCACAGTGGGCTTCTACGGTCAGCTATTTAGTCACGCAGTTACTGAGGGGAAACTTCAGTCTTCGGCTTCCCGAAGTGCCATTCGTAGACCACGAATTTGAAGTCTTTCAGGTCGCCCTTGGCGTCGTACGACAGGTCGCCGGTAGGGGTCTTGAAGGTGCCGTTGTGGATGGCTTCGGCAACCTTGGCGGTGTCTTCCGACTTGGCGGCCTTGATGCCTTCAGCGATCAGCTCGACAGCCGAGTAGGCCGGGAACACGAACGGGCCGCTTGGGTCTTTGCCGTCAGCCTTGATGGCGTCGACGATGGCCTTGTTCGCAGGGTCTGCGTCAAACGACTTCGGCAGGGTAACCAGCAGGCCTTCGGAAGCGCCCTGGGCGATCTGCGAAATGGAGTCGTTGCCGACACCTTCCGGCCCCATGAACTTGGCTTTCAGGCCTTTTTCCTGAGCTTGACGCAGGATCAGGCCCAGCTCTGGGTGGTAGCCGCCGTAGTAGACGAAGTCGACGTTGTTCTGCTTGAGCTTCTGGATGATCGAGGAGAAGTCCTTGTCACCGGCGTTCAGGCCTTCGAAGACGGCCACCTTGGTGCCTTTGCCTTCCAGGGTCTGCTTGACCGCGGTGGCGATGCCTTCACCGTACTGCTGCTTGTCGTGCAGGACCGCAACGACCTTGGGCTTGACGTGGTCGGCGATGTAGTTGCCGGCTGCAGGGCCCTGGGCGCTGTCCAGGCCGATGGTGCGGAAGATCAGCTTGTAACCACGGGCGGTGATTTCTGGGCTGGTGGCGGCGGGGGTGATCATGATCACGCCTTCGTCTTCGTAGATGTCGGACGCAGGCTGGGTGGAGCTGGAGCACAGGTGGCCGATGACGAACTTGACGCCGTCGTTGACCACTTTGTTGGCGACTGCCACGGCCTGTTTAGGGTCGCAGGCGTCGTCGTATTCCTTGGCTTCGAGCATCTTGCCATCGACGCCGCCCTTGGCGTTGATGTCTTTGATGGCTTGCTTGGCGCCGATGAACTGCATGTCGCCGTACTGGGTGACAGGGCCGGTCTTAGGCCCTGCGATCCCGATCTTGATGGTATCGGCGGCAAACGAATGGCTGGCTACCCCGGCCAGAACCATTGCGGCGAACAGCTTGGAAATCTTGATCATAGTGCTCCACTCATTCTGTTGTAATTCTTATAGTCCTGGCGGCCAGGGCTACAGACCGGGCGGGATTTGCGGTATGGCCACGCCATACTGCATGCCCACCTTCCCCCGGAACATGTCCCGGAACTGTACCGGTACAGTGTAGAGCGCTGTCCGAGCGCTTGAAAAGCGGTCAAAAAGAGCCTGTTTCCTGGGTTGTCGCTTGATCGACACAAAGATACAGAAAGGCGCCATCAATTTGCCTGTATCTGCGGCCCCACCCCCTAAGTTCGGGGCCGATCGACCAAATTACGTATTTGAAACCGGGTTTTTCTGCAAAAATACCGGCCTTTTTTATTGGCCGATTTTTGCGGGTACAAACCCATGACTGATCAAACAAGCACCCTCTATGCCAAATTGCTTGGCGAGACGGCAATCATCGAGTGGAAAGCACTGGAGCGCTTCTGGGCGAAGGGTGACCTGATTTGGGTCGACCCCAGCCTGGACCTGATCGCCGTTGCTGAAGCAATGGCCGAGAATCGCAGCGAGATCTTCGCCAAGTGGCGCAGTGATGGCACTGTGGGGCCGGTCACTGCTGAGCAGGCATTGGACCTGCAAAACCGCGACCCAGAGATCTGGGCGGTGGTGGTTTCACCGTTTATCGTGATTCAAGCGAAGCGTTCGGAATCGGCGTGATCGTTTTTGGTGCGTGAAAATGCGCAGCCCGCCTTAATTTGGTGCTTGAAGGCGATCAGCCGGGTAGAGGTAAGTAACAATTCGGCGTGGCGGTAACAGTTTACGGGATGCGTAATGTGGCCGCTGCGCGCCCCCTCGCGGGTATACCCGCGCCTTAGGCCCTGAATGCGGCCTCAAAAAATAACAAATGTGCAAGGAGTCGTTCATGAGTTCACAACTACCTTCGCTAGGATTCGCCGGCATTGGCCTGATGGGCCTGCCGATGTGTCGGCGCTTGCTGGCTGCCGGCTACCCCTTGACGGTGTGGAACCGCAGCCCGGACAAATGCGCCGAACTGGTGGCGGCTGGCGCGCGCCTGGCAGCAAGCCCGGCCGCGTTGTGCCGCGACAGCGATATGGTGCTGCTATGCCTGGCTGACACGCCGGTGGTGCGCGAGGTGGTGTTTGGTGAACAGGGCATTGCCCAGGGCGGGCGCAGTGGCCAACTGCTGATCGACTTTTCAAGCCTCGAACCGACCGCCACCCGTGAGATGGCTGCCGAGCTCGCTGCGTTGTGTGGCATGGCCTGGCTGGATGCGCCGGTGTCCGGTGGCACGCCGGGCGCCGAGGCCGGCACCCTGGCAATCATGGTCGGTGGCGAAGCGGCTGACTTGCAACGCGCGCAGCCGGTGCTGCTGACCCTGGGCCAACGTGTAACGCACATGGGCGCCGTGGGTGCAGGCCAGGTGACCAAGGCTTGCAACCAGATGATCGTGGCCTGCAATGCGTTGGTGATCGCCGAAGTGGTGGCGTTGGCCGAGCAATCGGGGGTTGATGCGACACTGATCGCTGAGGCGTTGGCGGGAGGTTTTGCCGATTCGAAACCCTTGCAGATCCTCGCTCCGCAAATGGCCGAAAGCCGCTTCGAGCCGATCAAGTGGCATGTGCGTACGCTGCTCAAAGACCTCGACAGCGCGGTCAAATTCGCCCGCGAGCAGGGCTCGGCGACACCGCTCAGTGGCCTCGCCGCGCAATTGATGCGCTTGCACGGTAGCCAGGGCTACTTGCAAAAAGATCCGGCGACCCTGGTATCGCTGTATCGCAGCAAGGGCTGAGCACGCCTTTGTCGCGCTCCAGCCGCTCCAGGATGGGCCGCAATTCGCCCAACGCCACCGGGCGGCCGAGCAGGTAGCCTTGCAGGTAGTCGCAGCCGTGGGTTTCGAGGAATTCAAGTTGCTCGACGGTTTCCACCCCCTCACTGACTACCTGCAAGTGCAGGGTGTGGGCCATGACGATGATGGCCTGGACGATCTCGCGGTCTTTCTGGCTGCCGGGTACCTCCTGCAGGAAGGTCCTGTCGATTTTCAGCACGTCCAGCGGCAGGCGCTTGAGGTAGGCCAGTGACGAATAACCGGTGCCAAAGTCATCGATCGACAAGGCCACGCCGAGGGCGCGCACGCGCTTGAGCAGGTTGACCGTGCGCTGAATATCGCCCATCAAGGCATTCTCGGTGACTTCAAGCTCCAGGTGGCGGGGCGCCAGCGCCGAGTGATACAGCGCTTTCTCCACTTCGCTGGGTAGCTCATCGTGGCTGAGGGTTACCGCCGAGCAGTTGACGGTGACCTTGAGGTCGGCAAAGCCGTGACGGTGCAGTTGCGCCAGGTCGGCGCAGGCGTGGCGCAGCACCCACAGGTCGAGGTCGATGATCAAACCATTCGCTTCGGCGATACCGATGAACCGGTCGGGCCCGAGCAAGCCGTGTTGCGGGTGCTGCCAGCGGACCAAGGCTTCGAGCTTGGCCACCTGGCCATTGCGCAGGTCGAAGATGGGCTGGTAGTGCACGCACAGCCCGCGTTCCTCCAGCAGCGCGATGCGCAGTTCTTCTTCCAGCTGCAGGGCGAGGGTGGCGCGGGTTTTCAGGCTGTCGTTGAAGAAGTTGAGGCTGTTGCGGCCGTTGCCCTTGGACTGGTACAGGGCAAGGTCGGCGTGCTTGAGCAGCTCTTCAGCGGTGTGGCCATCGTCGGGGAAAATGCTGATACCGATACTGGTGGTCATGACCATGCGCCGGCCACCCAGGTCGATGGGTTCCTTCATCCGTTGCATGATGCGCTGCGCCAGGTGACGTGCCTCGTCACGGTTGTTGAGGCTGGTGACCACGCAAAACTCGTCGCCCCCGAAACGCGCCACCAGGTCGTGGCTGCGGGTGGCTGCCTTGATGTGGTTGGCAATCACCTTGAGCAGTTCGTCGCCGGCGGCATGGCCAAGGCTGTCGTTGATCCGCTTGAAATGGTCGATGTCGAGGAACATCACCGCCAGGCGGTTTTGACTAGCGGTCTGTTCGGCGAGGCGTTCGGCGAAGACCTGATTGAAACCGCGGCGGTTGATCAGGTTGGTCAGGGCGTCGTAATGCGCGGCCTGTTGCAGCGAGGCCCGTGCCTGGTCGAGCTGGCTAAGCAGGATGCTGACCCGGCGCAGGTCGTGCTCCTTGCTTTGCAGCTTCTTGTCGGCCAGTGCCGCACTGATGCTGGCGCCGCTGATCAGCAGGGTAATGAAGGCAATGGTCAGCCCCAGTTGCAGGCTGTTGTCTGCCGAGGGCAGGCGCAGGGCGGTATCGGCGGGGATGACCAGGGTCATGGCCGACATCGCGCTGAAGTGGGTCGCGACGATGCCACCGGCCATCACCAGGCTGGCGCCGTACTTCAGGGCTTGGTGCAACGTGCCGCTGCCATTGCGGAAATACCGCGCCAACAGCAACGCCGCGAGGCTGGTGAGCATAGCGATGACCACGCAGGCGAGTAACAGCCCGGTCTGGTAGTACTGCCGGGCGCCGGTCTCGAGGGCGGCCATGCCGACAAAGTGCATCAGGATAATACCGGCACCAATCAGCACGGCACTTTGCAGGTAGTGCTGCACTCGCATTTGGCTGCGGTTGAGGCTGTTCATGCCCAGCCAGGCAACGATCAATGCAATGAGCAACGAGAGGACGGTCAGCGAGACGTCGTAGTGGACTTCCACCGGCGCCTGGAAGGCCAGCATGCTGATGAAGTGCATGGCCCAGACACCGCCAGCCAGGCAACAGGCGCCAAGCACGCGCCACTGGCGTTGCGCGGTGGGGTGTTCGTTGTGGGATTGCCGCTCGGCCATGTCCAGGGTCGCGAAACAAGCCGCGCAGGCCACGGTAAAGGCGAGCAGAACAAGGAAAGGCTCGTGGCGACAATCGATGACGATGCGTCCGGTTGCCGGCAGATCGGCGAACAGTTGCAGTCCCAACCAGTCCATTGCGTGCCTCTTGGCCGAGTTTTCACGCGTCTCCGGTACAACGCCTTGGGAGACTGTCCAGAGGCAGTATAGGAAGAGGTGGTTAGGCCTTCCTGACTAATGGCACTTTGATTTCTACGATTTGGTTATGCGTTCAATAGCAGCCAGGAATATGGCTGCTGGTGCCGCGCCCCCTGTAGGAGCAGCCTTGCGCTGCGAAGAGGCCGGTAAAGCCACAGCATTGGCTGTGCCTGAACTGGCCTCTTCGCAGCGCAAGGCTGCTCCTACAGGGGCGGGGTGTATCAGCCGGCTACCAGCACGCGAATGGCTTCGAGGCGCAAGGCAGCTTTCTCAAGCATCGCCAGGCCTTCTTCACGCTGCTTGCGCAGGGCGTCAATTTCGCTGTCGCGCACGCTTGGGTTGACGGCTTGCAGGGCAACCATGCGCGCCAGCTCTTCGTCGGCCTCGGACTGCAAGCGACGCTGCGCTTCGGCCACACGCTCGACGTGGGTCGGCATGATCTTGGCTTCACCACCACTGATGCGCTGGGCCAATATATCCCGCTGCGCCTGGACGAACTTGTTGGCGCTGGCGCGCGGCACGCTTTCGAGCTGGTCGTTGAGCGTTTCGAATGCCACGCGCGACGCCAGGTCGTTGCCGTTGGTGTCGAGCAGGCAGCGCAGGGCTGCCGGCGGCAGGTAACGGCCCAACTGCAGGGCGCGCGGCGCCACTACCTCGCTGACGAACAGCAGTTCGAGCAGCACGGTACCTGGCTTCAGGGCCTTGTTCTTGATCAGCGCAACGGCGGTGTTGCCCATCGAGCCGGACAGCACCAGGTCCATGCCACCCTGAACCATCGGGTGCTCCCAGGTCAGGAACTGCATGTCCTCGCGGGACAACGCCTGGGCGCGGTCGTAGGTGATGGTCACGCCTTCGTCGTCACCCAGCGGGAAGCTGGCGTCGAGCATTTTCTCGCTCGGCTTGAGGATCAGGGCGTTTTCCGAATGGTCTTCGCTGTCGATGCCGAACGCGTCGAACAGGGTTTCCATGTAGATCGGCAGGGCGAACTGGTCATCCTGTTCGAGAATCGCCTCGACCAGTGCCTGGCCTTCACCGGCCCCGCCAGAATTGAGCTCCAGCAGGCGGTCACGGCCGCTGTGCAGCTCGGCTTCCAGGCGCTCGCGTTCGCCGCGGGCATCGGCCACCAGTGCATCCCAGGCTTTGCTGTCACCGCTTTCAAGCAGCGGCAGCAGGCGAGGGCCGAACTGATGCTGCAGGGCATTGCCGGTCGGGCAGGTGTTGAGGAAGGCGTTGAGCGCTTCGTGGTACCACTGGAACAGGCGCTCTTGCGGGCTGTCCTGCAGGTAGGGCACGTGCAACTGGATGGTGTGCTTCTGGCCGATCCGGTCGAGACGGCCGATACGCTGCTCGAGCAGGTCCGGGTGGGCCGGCAGGTCGAACATCACCAGGTGATGAGAGAACTGGAAGTTGCGGCCTTCGCTACCGATCTCGGAGCAGATCAGCACCTGGGCGCCGAACTCTTCATCTGCGAAGTAGGCGGCGGCGCGGTCACGTTCGAGAATGCTCATGCCTTCGTGGAAGACCGAGGCAGGAATGCCAGAGCGCACGCGCAGGGCGTCTTCCAGGTCCATGGCGGTTTCGGCATGGGCGCAGATCACCAGTACTTTGGTGCGCTTGAGCATCTTCAGGGTATCGATCAGCCAGTCGACCCGAGGGTCGAAACGCCACCAGCGCTCGTCGTCAGTGATGTCGCCCTGCGCCTGGAAGGCGACTTCCGGGTACAGCTCGGCTTTTTCGCCAGGCGGCAGGTCGCGGTACTGCTCCGGCATCGCTACCGGGTAGGCATGCAACTCGCGCTCGGGGAAGCCCTGAACGGCTGCGCGGGTGTTACGGAACAGCACGCGGCCAGTGCCGTGGCGGTCGAGCAGCTCGCGGATCAGGCGCGCGCTGGCTTGGGTGTCGCCATCGCTGACGGCTGCCAGCAAGGCTTCGCCTTCGGCCCCGAGGAAACCATGGATGGTGGCGTGGGCCTCCGGCGACAGGCGACCTTCGTCGAGCAGCTCCTGTACCGCCTCGGCGACCGGGCGATAGTTTTCGCTCTCGGCACGGAACGCCACAAGGTCGTGGAAACGGTTGGGGTCGAGCAGGCGCAGCCGGGCGAAGTGGCTGTCCTGGCCGAGCTGTTCGGGGGTAGCGGTGAGCAGCAGCACGCCAGGGATCACCTGGGCCAGTTGCTCGACCAGGCCGTACTCGGCGCTGACCTGGTCTTCATGCCAGACCAGGTGGTGGGCTTCGTCGACCACCATCAGGTCCCAGCCTGCAGCAAACAGCGCGTCCTGGGCTTTTTCGTCGTCAACCAGCCATTCCAGGGCCACCAGCGCGAGCTGGGCGTCTTCGAACGGGTTGCTGGCATCGCTCTCGATGAAGCGCTCGGCGTCGAACAACGCCACTTGCAGGTTGAAGCGCCGGCGCATTTCCACCAGCCATTGGTGCTGGAGGTTTTCCGGGACCAGTATCAGTACGCGGCTGGCGCGCCCTGAGAGCAGCTGGCGATGGATGATCAGGCCTGCCTCGATGGTTTTGCCCAGGCCGACTTCGTCCGCCAGCAGCACCCGGGGTGCGCTGCGGTCAGCGACTTCACGGGCGATGTGCAACTGGTGGGCGATCGGTTGTGCGCGGCAGCCACCCAGGCCCCAGAGCGACGACTGCATCTGCTTGCTGGTGTGCTGCAAGGTGTTGTAACGCAGGCTGAACCACGACAGCGGGTCGATCTGGCCGGCGAACAGGCGGTCGCTGGCCAGGCGGAACTGAATGAAGTTCGACAGTTGGGTTTCCGGCAGGGTACGCGGCTGGTTTTGCGCGTCCAGGCCGTGGTACACCAACAGGCCATCGACATCGTCGACCTCGCGCACGGTCAGCTTCCAACCGTCGAAGTGGGTGATCTGGTCACCTGGCGAGAAGCGCACGCGGGTCAGCGGCGCATTGCGCAGGGAATACTGGCGGGTGTCGCCAGTGGCCGGGTAGAGCACGGTCAACAGGCGGCCATCCTGCGCCAGGATGGTACCCAGGCCGAGCTCTGCTTCGCTGTCGCTGATCCAGCGTTGCCCCGGTTGATACTGCTGCGCCATACTGCCTGAACTCCCGCGATGAAAAGCCGGCTATGTTAACGGATCGGCCGGTCAGACCAAAGTGTTGAAGTGCACCGAAGGGTGCCGAAGACCAACAGTCTAGCCGTTTCATCGACCAACACCGTCTTGTAGACGAGGGCCGCGCACTAACATGTCCGCCAAGCACCGCTGGTTGAACGTATCCCTGGCCGTGAGCAGCCTTGTGCTGCTGGCCGGCTGCGAGCAAAAAAGCTTCGAGACCTTGCCGGCGATTACGCCCGGGCAGCTTGAGGCACTGGGCGTGCAGACGCCGATCAAGAGCGTGCACTTTCGTGACCGCGACGGCGAAGGCCTGCTGGTGCTGAGCCGCACCGACGGCCAGGCCACCGACGCGGAAAACCAGCAGGAAGTGGACAAGGTAGTGCTCAAGGCCACGCTGTATGGGCGCACGGCCGAAAGCGATGCGTTCAAGGCACGCTGGCAGATCGAGCAGGAAACCACCTGCCCGGGGCTGGACCTGGATGTCGACTTCTATTCCGATGTCAGCGATGTCAGTGACCTGAACAAGGACGGTATCGCCGAACTGACGGTTGCCAGCCATGCCTTCTGCGGCGGCGGCATCGACCCCCACGATATCGCCATCGAAATGCGCGAAGGCCAGGCTATCTACACCATTACCGGCCAATCGCTGATCACCCCGGCGGGCGAGGAGCCGATCGGCGGCGAGCGCGAAGACAGCGCCTCGCTCAAAAGCACGCCGCAGGTACTGCGCGAGCACATGGACGCAGTCTGGCAGCAGGTCTACAAGCGGCCCTGGAGCGAGGCGAGCCCGCCGAGCGATGACGACCCCGATGACGAAGTCGAATAAGCGTTGTCTCTATTCAAGGTAGGACAACGCCCGCCGATACAGGGGTAATAGGAGACTTTCCATGTTGCCGCCGATTATTCCGCTCAGTGCAGCCCCGGTAACCTCGCAACAGGACCCGGTCAAACCCACTCCCGACATCAAGCCGGTGGTCCCTGCGCAGCCGACTTCCGGTGAAAGCGCCATCAACCTCAAGCAGCAGCGCGACCCGCAGGAGCAGGCCTTGATCCTGCGTGATGAACAGCGTCGTCAACAGCAACGTCGGCAAAAAAGCGACAGCGAGCTTTACAGCGCGTTACCGGGCGATGAAGTCAACGCCGACAACACCGTGCCGGTCGCCCCCTTGATGGGCGAGAGCCCACGCCAGGGGCTGCTGGTCGACATCGAAGTCTGACGCGGGGCTGGTCAGCGTCACTGGCTGGCTTCATCATGCAAGTCTCTGTTGATCGTCGAGCCCACCCATGAGTCAAGACAACCTCATCGATTTCGATGCCGAACGTGCCAAGCGCGTCCACGACCTCAAGGAAAAGCGCCTGAACGAAGTGCGCCAGGCCTTCGAGCAAGCCATGCCCCTGAGCACGGCAAAGAAAAAGAAGCCCAAGGGCAAGCCCAAGAAGCGCTGAAACTTGACGCAGGTCAACCCTGCGCCCGCCTCGCGTGCCCGGTCCCGGGCACCATTGACCCCGGTCAATTTTCCCCGCCCCCACATTCGTTACCTTGCATCCATCGGACAACGGCAAACGAAGAGGGAGGCCGACATGTTCTTCGACAACGTGGTTATCGCAGGTGTGGTAACGGTCGGGTTGATGGTCGCATTCTTTGCCGGTCTGGGCATTTTCATCTGGAAGGACTCGAACAAGCGCAAGCCGCGCTGACCTTCCGGGTTCACGAGCACGCAAGGCATTTAGGGCGACTTCGGTCGCCCATTTTTTTTGCCTGCGAAAAGTCGGGCAGCGCATTTCAATAAAGATGATTAGCTAGCTAATTAATCGTTTCCGCATTATCCTTCGCTTCATTGTCTATCGTTTACCTGATCATCCCCGCAAGGTCCGCCTCGTGCCCATCACTCTCCAGGCCCTGTTCGCACCCAGCAGCCTCGCCCTCAAGTTCGCCATCAAGACCGTGCTCGGTGGCGGCCTGGCGCTTTGGCTGGCGATGCGCTGGGGGTTGGAGCAGCCGTCATGGGCATTGATGACGGCGTTCATCGTGGCTCAGCCGTTGTCCGGCATGGTGGTGCAGAAGGGGCTTGCGCGCCTGGCCGGCACCCTGGTCGGCACGTTCATGTCGGTAGTTTTTATCGGCTTGTTCGCCCAGACGCCAGGCCTGTTCCTGATCACCCTCGCGCTGTGGCTGGCACTGTGCACGGCCGCGTCGACCCAACTGCGCAGTGCCTGGGCCTACGCCTTTGTGCTGGCCGGTTACACCGCCGCGATCATCGCCCTGCCGGCGATCGACCACCCGTTGCAGGTGTTCGACCAGGCCGTGGCGCGCTGCACCGAGATCTGCCTGGGGATTTTCTGCGCTACCGCCACCAGCGCCCTGATCTGGCCGCTGCGCGTGGAGCAGCAACTGAGCGGGCAAGCCCGGCAGGCTTGGCAAAATGGCCTGCAGGCGGCCAGTGCCATGCTGGGGGGAGAGGATGAAGCGCGCAAAGGGCTGCTGGAAAGCCTTGGGCGCATCGTCGCCATCGACAGCCAGCGCGAACATGCCTGGTTCGAAGGCAATCGCGGGCGTCAGCGGGCGCGCGCCATTCGCGGCCTGAGCCAGAAGCTGATGGTGCTGCTGCGTATCTCCCGTTCGGTGCGCCGGCAGTGGCGCCAGCTCGATCAAGGAGAAGCTCGGCACCTGGCGCCCTGGCTGGAGGCGGTGCGCGCGCAGTTGGGTGCACCCGACCAACCCGGCCTGTTGCTGTTGCGCCAACGCATCTGGGATGCCGCCCATGATGAGCGGATAAGCGCTGCTGAACATTACTGCCTGGCGCGCATGACGCTGTTGCTGGACTACGCGATGGCTGCGACCCAGGCGCTGGACGACGTCGAAGCGGGCAGGGCGCCCAAGGATGTGTCCCAGGGCCTGGCCGCACACCGCGACTGGTCGCTGGCACTGTTGTTCGGTTCACGCAGCGCGCTGGCGTTTCTGGTGATGAGTGGCTTCTGGCTGGCGACCGCCTGGCCCTCTGCGCCGGGCGGCCTGGTGCTGACCTGTGTGGTCTGCAGCCTGTTTGCCAGCCGCGAAAACGGCGCTCAGATCGGCCTTAGTTTCTTGCGCGGCATCTTTTTGGCGATCCCCGCGGCGTTTCTGGTCGGGCAGATTCTTTTGCCGCAGTGGAGCAGCTTCGCCATGCTCTGCCTGGGCATGGGTGTGCCGCTGTTTCTGGGTGCGTTGGGCATGGCCCACCCGCGTACCGGCGCGACCGCGACTTCGTATTGCCTGCACTTCATCGTGTTGGTATCGCCGCTCAATGCCATGCAGTTTGGCGTGGCCAGCATGCTCAACAGCGCGCTGGCGATGCTGGTGGGCGTGTCTGCTGCGGTGATGGCCTTTCGTTTGTTGGTGTTCCGTCACCCGGCCTGGCTGGGCAAGCGCCTGCGGGCGGCGACCCAAAGCGACCTGGTGCGCCTGACCCGGCGCGACCTGCGTGGCGCCGACAGCTGGTTTGGCGGGCGAATGGCCGATCGCCTCTTGCAACTGGCGCGGCATGCCGGCGAATTGCCCGAAAGCGAGCGCAAGCGTTGGGATGACGGCTTGCACGGCCTGGACATCGGCGACGAACTGGTGCACCTGCGCATGTGCCTGGCGGTCGCCCAGGCGCCGTTGGGCCGCGCTGAACGCGAGTACCTGCAGCAGGTGGAGGCGGTACTGGCCAAGGGGCCGGCGCCGGGCCGTGGGCAACGCCTGGACAGCGCCAGTGAGCAATTCATCGCCGCCTTGCGTCGGCTGCCGGCAAGCGACCCGTTGCGCCTGGCTGAAGGTGCAGTGCTGCAGTTGCAGAAGAGCTGGGGCAAATGGTGCCGCTGGCAGGAGGACGTGCATGGGGTTGCGTGAGTGGGCGCTGGGCGGCGTGCTGCTGAGCCCGTTTCTGATTTATGTGCTGCTGGCGCTGGTGCTCACCGGGGTGTTGCGCTTGTTGGTGCACGCCACGCCGTTGGGTCGCTGGATCTGGCATGAAGCGCTGTTCGACGCGGCGTTGTTCGTGTGTGTGTTGTTCCTGGTGGTGCGAGTACTGGGGGCTGCCTAAAGGCTCTTGTAACGATTTTTGTAAGGAGTGATTCAATGCGTGCTGCCGTACGTACCCTGGTAACCCTGTGTGTGGTGGCCCTTGCCCTGTTGGCAGGCTACCAGCTGTGGCAGTACTACATGCTGACACCCTGGACCCGCGATGCCCGGGTGCGCGCCGACGTGGTGGTGATCGCCCCAGACGTATCCGGTTGGGTGCGCGAGCTCAAGGTGCATGACAACCAGCAGGTCAAGGCGGGCGATTTGCTCATGAGCATCGACCGTGAACGCTTCCAGGCAGCCTTCGACCAGGCCAGCGCCGTGACCGAGACCCGCGCCCAGCAACTGCGCTTGCGCGAGCGCGAAGCGGCGCGGCGTACTGCCCTGGGGCCGGAGGCAATCAGTGCCGAGCTGCGTGAAAATGCCCAGATCAACGCCGCCATCGCCCGCGGTGAACTGCATGAGGCCGAGGCGCAACTGCAAGTGGCCAAGATCAACCTGGCGCGCAGCGAAGTGCGGGCGCCGCGCAGTGGCCATATCACCAACCTGCGCCTGGCCCAGGGCAACTACGTGAACACCGGGGAGTCGGTGATGGCCCTGGTGGACGACTCGACCTTCTATATCCAGGCCTACTTCGAAGAAACCAAACTGCCGCGCATCCGCGTCGGCGACACGGTCAAGGTCTGGTTGATGGGTGCGGGCGAGGCAATGCAGGGGCATGTGGAGAGCATCAGCCGGGGTATCACCGACCGCAACAGTAATCCGGACAGTCAACTGTTGCCGGAGGTGGAGCCGACCTTCAACTGGGTGCGCCTGGCGCAGCGGATACCTGTGCGGATCCGCCTGGACGAGATCCCGCAGGGCATGAACCTGAGTGCCGGCATGACTGCCAGCGTGCAGGTGCATGAGGACCGGGTTACGCAATGAAGGGAATGCCGAACCCTCTTACGGGGCTGCCGGCGGCTGGCGGAAAACCTTGGCGAATGCGCGGTGACTTGCGTTAGGCTGGCAACTGCGAGTTGCCCGGCAGAGGCGACCGTTTGCAGCCCGGCGTGCGTCACTTTCGACTTGATTGCGAGGTTACGGCATGGCCATCACTTCCCAGGACATCTGCAACGCGGCGGAGCAGCTCAACGGTTTCGTTGGCTTTCATGGCAAGCGCGGCGTTCATATCGTGCGTTTTTCCGAGGACTCGTTCGGCATGGACGTGGCCGACGACAGTATCACCCCCTGCAGCGAATTCGTCTGGCGGCCCGAGCAAGGCCCGCGCATGGCGTTGTGCCGAGAACGCCTGGCACTGCTGCTGGACCAGCATGTGGATGACCGCTTGAACATTGGCGAACCCTTGCGCACTTACCTGCGGCGCAGTGATTTGCCCGAGATCGTGGCCGAGCGCAACAAGCGCTGACGCCCTGCTGTTCACGGGGGCAGCCTTGTTCTACGAGGGCTGCCTTTACAGCAGGCGCCTGGCCGAGCCTGTGGGCGCCTGTTGCAGCAAGGCTTCGAGCGCCTCTTTAGGTAAAGGCCGGCTCAGGAAATAACCCTGCACCTCATGGCAGCCGTCCTTTTCTAGTGTTTTGAGCTGCTGTTCACTTTCTACGCCCTCGGCCGTCACCGTCAGCCCCATGGCTTCACCCAGGTTGATGATGGCTTGCACCACGGCGCGATCATTGCCACTGGTGTTGTTCAGCCCGGCAATGAAGCGTTTGTCGATCTTGATGCTGTCGAACGGGTACGTGCGCAGATAGCCCAGCGATGAGTAACCGGTGCCAAAGTCATCCATGTTCAGGCGAACGCCCAGCTCCTTTAGCGAAAGCATGGTGCTTAGCGCGCCTTCGATGTCGTTGAGCATCACGTTTTCGGTGATTTCCAGTTCAAGGCGCTGGGCGGGGAACGCGGTTTCCAACAGGATCTCGCGAACATCGGCCACCACGTCGCTGCGCAAGAACTGCGCAGGTGACAGGTTTACCGATATCAGTAGGCCCTCCGGCCAGTCGTGGGCCGTGCGGCAGGCTTCGCGCAGCACCCAGCGGCCCAGTGCGACAATGATGTCGCTCTGCTCGGCCAGCGGGATGAAGGTGTCTGGCCCGAGCAACCCCTCCTGCGGGTGCTGCCAGCGCAGCAGGGCTTCGACCGCGACGATGCGCAGGTCGCCCAGGCGATAGCGTGGCTGGTAATGCAACGCGAATTCCTGGTTTTGCAGGGCCCGGCGTAGATCATTCTCCAGTTGTCGGCGGTACTGGATCTGTTTGTTCATTTCGGCGGCGAAGTACCGCCAGGTGTTCTTGCCCTCCGCTTTGGCCTGGTACAGCGCGATGTCGGCGCAGCGGATCAGTTCGCCGGCATCGAAGCCCAGGGTTCGGCTCTGGGCGACGCCGATGCTGGCGCCGATATGCAGGGGCTGGTTGTCGAAGACGATAGGTTGCTGCAGCAGGCTAATGAGGCGGGCACAGAAACGGTCGACTTCAGTGCGGTTGTCCATGCCATTGAGCACCAGGATGAACTCGTCGCCACCCAGGCGCGCGACCAGGTCGACATCGCGGGTGGTGTCGCGCAGACGTGTCGCCACCTCTTGCAGCACAGCGTCACCGGCGGCATGGCCGAGGAAATCGTTGATCGGCTTGAAGTTGTCCAGGTCCAGCAGCAGCAACGTGAGTGGGGGCGAGTCGCTGCCGCGCAATAACAACTGCTCAAGGTGCCGGGCGAGTTTGTTGCGGTTGGCAAGCCCGGTCAGCGGGTCATGCAGTGACAGGTGCTGGATGCGTGCATGGGCGTCGACCTCGTCAGTGATGTCGCTGGCGGTGCCGCGAAAACCCGTCGGCTTGCCGTCGTACCAGATCGCCCGCGCCGAGATGCGGCAATAGCGGTTTTGCCCATTGTGGTCACGGTAGGTACAGCGCAGGTTTGCCAACTGCTGTGGGTCGGCGGCGGCCAACGCGTCCAGCCAGGGTGAGAGGGGCGTGGTGTCGCAGGCCAGCAGCTGGTTCACCGGCTGGCCCAGCCAGTCGTCCACCGGGTAGCCGGTGACGCTGACGAAACGCTGTGAAAGATAGGTCAGGCGTTGTTGTCGGTCGGTTTCCCAGATCCAGTCGGATGCGGCTTCGGCGACGGCGCGAAAACGCTGCTCGCTGGCCTCCAGGGCCTGGTTGCTCTGCTGCAGGCGCGCCAGGCTAAGGTCGATGGCGCGGGAGCTGCGCAAGGCGTGGCGGAACAGGTAAAGCATCACCAGGCCGAGTATCAGCAGCGCGCACAGCAGCGGCGGCAGCATCGCCCACAGCAATTGCTGGCCCGGCAGCGGGCTGGTCCAGGCCAGGTGGAAGCCGGTATCGCCCAGCGCGATACGCTGCTGGCCATGCTCGCCGGTAGCGTCTTTCTCGAGGTGCATGCCCGCCAGGCCGGCGCCGGTACCCAACCGTGTGAGTTTGTCGTCGGTCAGCTGGTCGACGAACAGCATGACGGGTGCCTGACGCACTTCGCTGTCCGACACGTCTTTGTCTGGCCGTACGGCCGCGGCGCTGAGCACGGCGGGCCATCCGTTGAACAGCACGAACCGGGTGATTTGTTCGCGGGCGCTGGCAGCCCCCCGCGCTTCATTGATGATGGGTTGCAGCGGCGCTTCTATATAAGTGCTGGCGCTCGCTTCACTGGGCTTGCCTTTGAACAGGGCGTAGGTGGTGCGCTGGTCGTCCACCACGAACACACCTTCGTAGCCACTGGCGCTGTATAGCGATTCACCGACGTTCTTCTCTTCATAGGCCCACTGCCAGTCCGCCTTGCCGGCCAAGTGTTCAAAGGCGGCATCCCACACGGCATAGCTGGACAGGAACTGGCGTGAGGCGAGCAGCCGTTGCTCGAGGGCTTGCGAGGCATGGAAGGCGCTGCGCTGTTGCTCTTGATGATCGAGGGTGGCGGCGATGTTGAGCAATGCGCCCAAGGTGACCAGGCAGGCCAGGCCAAAGACCACGCAAAAGCCTGCAATCAAGCGGCGAACTTGAAATCGGGGTGTGGGTAGGGTGGGTGGAAGGTTGGCGGTCCTGGCCATGTGCGGGTGACTCCTTCAAGAACAGCAGCCTCCCGCAAGGCAATCAGGAAGGAGGTTCAGTCAGGATAGGCCAGCCTGAGGCCGGTGGCCTCGCGTTGCGCGAAATTGACCTGGTCGCGGCCAGCGTGCTTGGCGGTGTAGAGCGCCTTGTCGGCCTGTTCGAGCCAGTGTTCGGGGGATTCAAGGTCGGCGTCGAAGGCAGACAGGCCGATGCTAAGGCTGATCCGCAAGTGTGGTAATTGCGGGTTGCGGTAGCTCGCCACCCGCTCGCGCAAGCGCTCCATGGCCAGGCAGGCCTGGGCCTCGTTGGTGTCCGGCAGGATCACGCAGAACTCGTCGCCACCGTAGCGCCCGGCCTGGTCGACCTCACGCAGGTTGCGTTTGAGCTCTTCGCTCATCTGACGCAGCACGCAATCGCCGACTACGTGGCCAAACGTATCGTTGATGGTCTTGAAGTGGTCGATGTCGATCAGGGCGATGACCGCCTGTTGCTGCTGTTGCTGGCAGGTCTGGAACTTGAGCAGCAGCAGGTCTTTCCAGGCACCGTGGTTGAGCAACCCGGTCAGGCTGTCGGTAAGGCTTAGCGCACTGAGGCGGCGCTTGTGCTCTGCCAGTTTGATTGCCAGGCGGTAGCAGACCCAGCCCAGGGCCAGCGGGTAGAGCGTCAGCATTGGCAAGCACGCGTAAACCTGCAAGGGCGTGGCAGTGAGTTGCAAGCCAGGGCCGAGCACGAGCGTGGCCAGGAGCATGCCGGCAAGCTGGGCCAGCACGCCGCGAACGACCAGGCGCTTGCCGCCCGCGGCCACGTTGTTCATGGTCATCATCGACAGCACGGTCACGCTGGGCAGTGGATTGAAGTGCATGGCGGCGGTCCAGAAGCCGCCCATCAGCGAGTCCAGCAGCAAGTTGCGCTGTTCTGCCTGATAAGGCGCTGCCGAGCGCATCGCCCACCGGTAGGCTAAATGCGGCCAGACAATCCCGTTGAAGAGCACCAGCAGCCAGACCCAGTTAGGCGGCGATAGCGGCGCCATGGCAGCCATTACACTGAACAGGCCGATGCCCATGCCGATGATGCGCGGCAGGTAGATGCGCTTGACGAAAGAAAGGCCCTTGCCGCTGCGGTTGTCCATCATGGTCATCGTTCTTCTGCTAAGGCGCCGTTTATCGCATAACGCGTGTGAATATTGTTGAACAGTGTTTCATCTATGAAAAATGACCTTACAAGCCAATTCACGGTTGATCTGATCACTGTGGGGTAATATGAAGGCTTTCCTGTTGCTTGGAGTGCTCATGCTCATGGTTCCCATGGCTAACGCTGCCGGCGAATCGGCGCCTCAACGGGACGGTCGTTTCCATAATCAGGCCCGCCTGCCTCAAGACGGCGTGATGAAAAAGCTGCGCATCGGCCTCAAGTACCTGTTTTTGCGCAAGCCGCCCGACACTCGGCCCTCCACCCCCCTCCATGTGCAGCCCATGACCCGGCAGCAGGTGCTTGATGCACCTGATCACAGCCTGTGGCGCCTTGGCCATTCCACGATATTGCTGAAGTTGCGTGGGCGCTTCTTTATTACCGACCCGGTATTCGCCGAGCGCGCCTCACCGGTGCAGTGGGCAGGGCCGCAACGTTTCCATGCGCCACCGCTTGGCCTGGACGAACTGCCGCCATTGGCCGCGGTGATCCTGTCCCATGATCACTTCGATCATCTGGATGAGCAGGCGATTCGACGGCTTGCCCCGCGTACGGGGGTGTTTCTGGCACCGCTTGGGGTGGGTGACCTGCTGATCGAATGGGGGGTTGCAGCAGACAAGGTGCGCCAACTGGATTGGTGGCAGGACACTGAAGTTGAAGGGGTACGCTTTGTCGCGACCCCAGCACAGCACTTTTCAGGGCGTGGCCTGTTCGACAGTAACCGGACCTTGTGGGCGTCCTGGGTGGTGATCGATGAACAGCTGCGGTTGTTTTTCAGCGGCGATACAGGCTACTTCGAGGGCTTCAAGCAGATCGGTGAGCGTTTCGGGCCTTTCGACCTGACCCTGATCGAGACCGGGGCCTATAACGTCGCCTGGCCGAGCGTGCACATGCAGCCGGAGCAGAGCCTGCAGGCACACCTCGACCTGCAGGGGCGCTGGATGCTGCCGATTCATAACGGCACCTTCGACTTGTCCACCCATGCCTGGCAAGAGCCATTCGAGCGCATCCTGGCCCTCACTGAGCAAGCGCAGGTGCGGCTATGCACCCCGCAGATGGGCGAGCGGGTCAGCCTGGACTCGCCGCATGCCGGGCAGAACTGGTGGCAGCCCAAACCTGCGCATCAGCGAGAGCGGTCGACAGAGCGCGCCGTGGCGGTGCGCTGAGGGTCATTTTTCAGTGTCTCGCTGGCGAGGTGAGGGCGGCTTCTGGTCGTCCAGTAAACGCGAAGGCGGCTTACCGCTGTCACTGCGCACCTGCGCATGGCTGATCAGCGCGAAGATGAAGCTGCCACCAATGATGTTGCCGGCCAGGGTCGGCAGGGCGAATGCCAGCAAGAAGCTGCGCCAGGTCTCTTCACCGGCCCAGACCAGGTAGGACACTTCCACTGAACCGACGACAATATGGGTGAAGTCACCCAGCGCCATGAAGTAAGTGATCATCAGGATGATCCAGATCTTGGCGTGCTCCATCGACGGGATCATCCAGACCATGGTGGCGATCATCCAGCCCGACACGATGCCTTTGGCGAACATCTGGCCGATGTCGTTCTTCATTACCTTGCGCCCGACCTCTAGGAAGGCCACGTCGGTCTTGCCGTCGAAGATCGGCAGTTCCAGCATGACCCAGGCCACCAGCAGGGTGCCGGCCAGGTTGCCGAGCAATACCACGCTCCATAGGCGCAGCAGGCGACCCAGGTTGGCCAGGGTAGGCGAGGTCATCACCGGCAGCACGGCGGTGAGTGTGTTCTCTGTAAACAGTTGCTGGCGAGCGAGGATCACCGCCAGGAAACCTGCACTGTAGCCAATGCTTGCAATCACCTGGGCGCTGTCGCCCTCGGGGAGGCGGGCATAGAACAACCCCATGGCCATGAGCGAGAGCCCCATCGACAACCCGGCGGCCAGCGCTGACCACCACAGGGCTGCGATCGTGCGCTCAAGCTCTTGGTCGCCCTGGTAGCGAATGATCTCGTGCAGCACCGCTGCCCTTGGCGGCTGGTTATGGCTGACCTCCTGCTCTTCGTCCGCCGACAGGCCTGGCGTTTTCTCGCTTTGCGTCTCGCTCATGGTTGCCACGCTCCGTGGGGTGTTTATCTACAGATCGGTTGCGTGTTCATTAGTTGCGAAGGGCGGGCAAACACTACTGGAAAGTTTTTTTAGATCAGGGTGTTGACTCTGATTTCAAAGCGCGTATTATTCGCCTCCTCGCAGCGATGAACGCTTCGGGGCAAGCGGCAAGTTGTTGAAGTTGAAAGCTTTCGAAAGAAAGCGAAGTTA